>CAZGBU010000112.1:0-6192 GCA_964523945.1 uncultured Oscillospiraceae bacterium | reverse complement strand
AAGGATAACCGTCATGGGCATGCGCCCATGACGGTTTTTATTTGGATCCGGCGGCAAGCCGCCTGGGCCACCCCAGAAAAAGGGGGGGGTTGACATATGTACGAAATCGGATATAATATGTATGAAATCGTACATACAGGAGGTGAGCAGATGCACTATTTGCAGGCCGGGCAGTACACACATCTGGCCGGTGAGATCAACGCGCTGTACCACGAAGCCGCCACCAAGCTGGGTGTTTCCGACAGCGTGCAGAATATTTTATATGTGATCTGCGAGCATGGGACCCAATGCCCGCAGAGCGAAATCAGCAAGCTGACGGGGATCAGTCGGCAGACCATCAATTCGGCAATCCGTAGGCTGGAGCGCGACGGCATCGTGTATCTCGAACCGGGCAAAGGGCGCAACACCATCGTCTGCCTGACTGAAAAGGGCAAGCAGTTTGCAGACGAAACGATTCAGCCGCTGTTTCAAATTGAAAACCAAATCTGGAGTGAGTGGTCCGCGGCAGAGCAGCAGGAATACCTGCGGCTGACAGGGAAGTATCGCGACGCGCTGAAGAAATACATGAAAGCCATGCTGTGACGCGCGGTCCGGGAGAATCATATGAACCGAGAGAATAAAAGACGCTCCTATGAAAAGGGGTACTATAAAACACACGCCTGTCATGAAAGCTTCACCTGCAAGGTCTGCGGCCGGCCGGTTGTGCCGGCCGGCGCGGGCAGTGCGCACCGCAATCACTGTCCGAACTGCCTGTGCAGCCTGCATGTCGACCTCGAGCCGGGTGACCGCGCAGCCGACTGCGGCGGGATCATGGACCCAGTCGGCGTCTGGGTGCGCAAAGGCGGTGAGTGGGCAATCATCCACCGCTGCCGGCGATGCGGGCACCTGAGCTCAAACCGCGTTGCGGCAGATGATAATCCGATGAAGCTCATGTCGATCGCGATGCGGCCGCTGTCACAGCCGCCGTTCCCGCTGGAACGCATTGAGGAGATGACAGCGCTGATGGGCGGCGACGGTTGTCTGTCCTGCACCACGAAACCGCATGAATCATAAAAAAGGGGCTCCCGCCTCCTTTTTTGCGCCCAATCACG
Organism: uncultured Oscillospiraceae bacterium; assembly: GCA_964523945.1. Lineage (GTDB taxonomy): Bacteria > Bacillota > Clostridia > Oscillospirales > Oscillospiraceae > CAKTOF01. Next base: position 5,101 of record CAZGBU010000112.1, on the reverse strand, counting down.
CGCCCGGGTTGTCGATGCGCAGCAGCGCACTCATCTGCTCCGGCGTAGCGCGTTCGCGCAGCTCAAGGATCAGATAACTGCACAGGATGTTCAGCGATACCTTTTCCTCTTCATACGGCAGCTCAAACAGTTCCGCAATGCGGCCAAGCCGGTAGAGCAGCGTGTTGCGGTGGATGTTGAGCAGCGCAGCCGTGCGGTCTTTGTTGTACATGGTCATGCTGAACGCACGCATCGTCGCATAATACTCCGTGCCATGCTCCTGGTCATATTCCCGCATCGCCTGAACCGCGGGATGGATAAATGTCTCCTCCTGTTCGTGCTCGAGAACAGACAGAAAAATCGGCAGCGGCATCAGATCCATAAAGAATTGGTACATTCCAAGCTCGAGTTGCAGCGCCATCTGTGCCGCGAGCAACGCCTGCCGGTAATGCGGCCGCGTCTCGGACAGCTCCGAGAAGCAGTTGGATACACCGGAGACCATATCATGCTCTGCAAAATAGGCGAGGATCTTCTTGACAAAGCTCTCTGCCGCCGGCGTCAGGGCCCCATTGCGGCTGCGCCGGTGCATATCGCCGACAAGCGTAACGATACAGTTGTCGTAGATCACCGCGATGATGTGGCGGTACATCTGGTGGAGCTGGCTGACCGCGTATTCGGCAAACGCGCGCTGCGATGCTTTCTGCCCGATCGGCGTTGCGATCACAGTGTACTCCGGCTCGACGGCCGCGCCGACTGCCTGGCAGGCCAGCCGGTGCAGATGCGGCGGCGTGGTTGGATCGATCAGATCCTGCAGTTTTGTCGTCAGCGACAGATTCCAGCGCGACATTCCCTTCGTCCGGCTCTGGATCTTGATGCAGATTGCATCAATGATCAGCTCGACGATTTTGAAATCCTCCTCGCGCAATGGGATATCGCCAAGGAAAATCATCACATGTCCCTGAACGCGGTTTTCCAGTACAACCTCTCCAAAGATACGCGGGCACGAGGCGCACAAACCTGTATCAGCATAGAAGATGGAATAAAACTCGTCCCGACCGGACAGGAACTCGTCCATGATCGCCCAAATGCGCTCGTGGCGCATATCTTTCTTTTCAACCATGTAGTCCCATGCCTCGTCGCCAATCGGCGTCGCCGGGATCATGGAGACCACATGGAAGTATTCGTCCGTGTACAGCACCGGACAGTCGAACAGCCGATAGGCCGCCTGCATGATCCGATCCGTTCCCGGCTCACGGACTGCTTCGAAGATCGCGCGATACGCCTCGAGCAGGCGCTGCTCGCTCACCTTGTTCATGTTCTCACCTTCGTAAATTTGCACAATCAGATTGCGGAATTCTGTGCTCAAATACAAGCCAGTTTGCGCCAGATCCAGTATAATCAAGACAGCTTGAACATGCAAGCACTTTTTCCTCTTCGGAACCGCGCCGGTTTGGGCGTCGGCTGCGGTCACCCGGACCCATGGGAGACTCCATTATTCAAACACGCCGCGCCGGCTTTGCCGGCGCGGCGTGCTGCTGTCCCGATTCTGCATCCGGCATGTGGCCGGCAAATCAGGTCTGTCTTCCGTTCAAAACGCGTGCCACCAGTGCGCGGCGCACGCGCATCGCCCCTTTCGGGCAGAATTCCTGACAGCAGAAACAGCGAATACAGGCACTGCGATCAATCCGCGGCAAACCACCCCGCATCGTGATCGCATGCGCCGGACAGATTCTTGCGCATTCACCACAGCCGACGCACGCATCCCGTGCCACGGCCGGCTTTGAGCACAGTGCAAAGCGCAGGAAACGCCCGCGCAGACGGCCGAGCACACTGTCTGCGTCGCTGTCGAACTGTGTACCGCGCCGCGGCATGACCTGATAATCCGGCACGACAAACGCATCCAGGTCGCCCGCACAGCACAACTCTTCTGCCGTAGCGGGAATCATGCCGCGGCGGAACGCAGCCTCAAGTGTCGGCACATCAGCGCGGGTCAGCCCGATCAGCTTCGCACAGGCGAGATCAAGCCGGTGCGGACTGGCTGAAGCCAGCACCGCCCCAATATGGCGCGGCGTTCCCTGCGTTGGGCCGTTGCCCTCCATTCCGTCGACGGCGTCGCAGATCGAAAGCCTCGGTTTGAAATATTCCGTCAGGTCCACGATCATATCCGCAAAGGAAGCGGCGGTCGGAAAGCGGTAGTGATATTCCGGCTTTGTTGTACCCGGCACTGCGCCGAACAGATTTTTCGCAGCCGCGGTCATGCCCATCATGCCGTGCGTCTTGAGCTTGCAGAAGTCAATGATGGCATCGCACTCGTCCAGATATGCGGTGTAAACAAATGTGTGCGCCACAGCTGCCTCTGCGAACTGTGCTGTTTTGACTGCAAAATTGTCATTGAGCTGTGCGCCGAGCTGTTCGCATGCGCGCAGCCCGGCCGCCGTATAGATCCGCCCGACATAGGCGCTGTGAAACAGCCCGCCCGGGCTGTCGCCAATCACGACCGACGCACCGCGCCCACGCAGCATCTGCGTCAGCGCACCGAGCAGAGCCGGGTGCGTGGTCACCGCATCCTCCGGCCGGCGGCCATAGACGAGGTTGGCTTTGATCACCACCCGCATGCCGGGCTGCACCCAATCGAGTCCACCAAGCGGTGCAAGTACCTGCTCAAGTGCGCGCCGGGTCTCCTGTTCGGAATAATCGCGGCACGCTGCAATGGAAACGTCCATATCAAGTCCCCCTTGCCTGCTGCGACTGAGTATAGCAGGCCGGCCGGAAAAGTGCAAGGCGGCAAACAGCGCGGCGGCAGCGCCAAAAACAGAAAAAATGAACCAGCCCCTCACCATCCTACCATGGTGAGGGGCTAGTTCTGGATGATCGGATCCATCATAACACTCTACTTTCTACAGTTTTGACGCCTTGGTATCGCTCTGTCATGCCGTCGACCGCCTGGTATCCGCTTTTCGGATCTATTTCATACATCGGCCCGATGATCTCAACTATGCCTCGGCAAATTGCAAGATGAACGGTTAATAATCAGATTCCCCATCGCATCTTTCTCACAAATCGGCTGATGCTGCAAACGCGTTGCGCATCATGTCTGAACTGTACTTTGGACTCACCCCTTTCTGTATCATTTCGATTGCGACCACTCGTCTGTCATTACAGATTTGAGATTGCAATCTCTCTTTGTGTCTATAATATACAACAGCAATTCGGTTTCGTCAACTGTCATTGTGTAAAATAAACAGAATGTAAAATTGTGCATGTTGCTCGCGGCTCTGTCACATGCCGGCGGCCATTGGCGAATGTTGCAAAAATAAGTGTTCAAATTTGTGCAGGAAGACACGGCCGGACGCTTGTATTCCGCGCTGTCGCTCTGATACAATAGGTTTATCCGACAACGGACACTATCTGGAGAGGAGCATTTGCATGAGCGATTTCATTACCCGCTATCCCAATCAGCTCGACGAGCGCGAAAAACCGCTTTATGAGCAGTTCCAGGCCGAGTGCGACGCGGTCAACAATCGCGGCCCAATCGACGTCCAGGCCCTGATCGCCGGGACGCTGCCGAAAGACACGCCGGGGCTCGGGCCGGTCATCCATCTGACCGACGAGCTGGTCGCATACTTCAACAGCAAATACAATCCGTTTGATCCGCTCTACAACGACGCAGACTATGCCAAATCCGCCGGATTTGACGGCATCCCTGCGATCATGACGATTGTAGCGCATGACGATACCTTTATGCGTGCTGTCCCGCACGAGTCGCGCGACATTATGCTCGTCGCCGGGCTGAACCACTCTGTCACCAGCCATCGCCCGATCTATGCCGGCGACACGCTCTACCTGGTCGTCAATCACCGCCATTTCAAGGACATCACACCGGAATCCGGCAGCGACTACCGTACGATTGCAATGACGTTCGACGGCGAGATCTTCAACCAGCGCGGCGAACTGGTCAACTCGGTCGTGTTCCGTGTGCGCGAGAACCTGAAAACCTACAAGCCGGAGTGCCGCCCGGCTGAATTCCCCGCCTGGGAGGGTCCCCCCTGGTCGCGCCGGGAGGATCACAAGTATACCGACGAAGACTGGAAGAAGATCATGGACATCTGGGCGGCGGAGAAGATCCGCGGCGCAGAGCCGCTGTACTATGAGGATGTCGAGATCGGCGACGAGCCGGCCTGGACGGTCGACGGCCCAATCGACGACACCGTCGAGCCAATTCCGTACTGGGGCTGCGGCCTCGGCGGTACCCGCACGCTCAAGCGTGAGATTATGGATCCCGCCATCCGTGCCACGATGAAGCGCAACCCGTACGACGGCATCTATCGTCTGGAGAAGCGCTCGATGAGTTACCCCGCCTGGCCGGACAGCATCAATCTGGTCGACAAACAGGGTAATCCGCATGATCCGCGCGCGTTCACCTCATGGGCCGAGAACGACGATCCGATGTGCGAACCGCCCGAGCGCGCCATGCTCATCAACTATGTCAGCCGCGATTTCGCCATCCGCCACTTCACCAACTGGATGGGCGACAAGGGCTGGCTGAAAAACATCAGCTGGGGCATTATGAACAATGACACGATGAAGTATTACGGCTACGACCTGCCTCCGCAGGAAGATGCTGTCGACTTCCTCGAGATGTTCCCCGACATCCATGGCAAGGTGCTGCACCACCCGATGGAGCGCGACGTACTGATCATCAAATCCCGCGTGTACGACAAGCACATTGAAGGCGATGAGCATCTGGTCGAGCTGGGCTGGTGGGTCGAATCGGTCCTGGGTGACATCATGGAAGAGGGCCGCGCCACCATCCGTCTGCCGAGCCGGAACGGCTGAACGGCCTGCAGACTAGCCATATCCGTGCGCGAATGGTCCGCGCCCCGATTTGGGGTGCGGACCACTTTTTTGGTTTACAGCGCTGCTCAGCGATTCTATAATAGAGTCAAAACGGAGGGATGCAGCAATGGAATATCTGGACATTGTCGATGAAGCCGGCACGCCAACCGGTGCAGTCATCCCGCGCGAGGCGGCGCACCGCACCGGTGCGCGCCATCGCACCGCGCACGTCTGGCTGGCGCGCCACCACGGCGGAACGGTGGAGCTGCTGCTGCAAAAACGCAGC
>CAZGBU010000111.1:0-6296 GCA_964523945.1 uncultured Oscillospiraceae bacterium | reverse complement strand
AGACAGCCGCCGAGTGTCCTTTGCTTTGATTACTGTCTTATAGACAATCGGCTATTCTGCCCGGCGGCCTGTGGGAAACGGGATTATTTGTCTGCTTTTCCGTCCTTGGCGATGATGGCGCGGTTGATTGCGCACAGGATCGCACGCAGTGAGGCGCGGTTGATGTTGTGGCTCTTGCCGACGCCGAATGCATCCTTGCCATCGGGCGTTTTGAGATGGATGTAGCATACGCCCTGCGCATCGGAACCCTTGGAGATCGCGTGTTCGGCATAATCGACAAAGTGGAACTCGCCGATCGGCAGCTCGCGGATTGCATTGAAGAACGAGTCAATCGGGCCGTTGCCCTCACCATGCAGTTCGATTTCCTGCCCTTTGTAGAGCAGCGCGCCGTCGAAAATGACATGGCTGGGCTCTCCGCGGGTAGAGGCCTCTGTGAAGCTGTGGCGCGCGAGTGCATAGGTCTTGTCGACGGACAGATACTCCTTGTCAAACAGCGCGAAGATCTGGCTGGGCAGCAGCTCGGTACCGAGCCGGTCAGTCTCTTTCTGGACGATGGCGCCGAATTCCGGATGCATGGCCTTGGGCAGATCGTAACCGTAGTTGGTTGACATGACGAATGCAGCACCGCCCTTGCCGGATTGGCTGTTGATGCGGATAATCGGCTCGTATTCGCGACCAACGTCAGCCGGATCAATCGGCAGGTAGGGGACTTCCCAGTATTCGGTGCCGGACTCTTTCATATACTGCACGCCTTTGTTGATTGCGTCCTGGTGCGAACCGGAAAACGCAGTGAACACCAGTAGGCCGGCGTAGGGGTGTCGTTCGTGGACGTGCATGTGCGTGGTGCGCTCATAGACTTCTTTGATGTGGTTGATGTCGGAGAAGTCCAGCTCCGGGTCGACGCCCTGTGTCCACATATTCAGCGCGAGCGTGACCATATCGACGTTACCGGTCCGCTCGCCATTGCCGAAGAGCGTGGCCTCAACGCGCTCGGCGCCGGCCAGCAGGCCCAGCTCGGCGGTTGCGACACCCTCGCCGCGGTCATTGTGCGGGTGCAGGCTGATGATGGCACTGTCGCGGCCGGGCAGGTTCTTGCAGAAGTACTCGATGATATCAGCGAAATAGTTCGGCGCCATGTTTTCAACGGTCGATGGCAGGTTGAGGATGACCTTGTTGTCCGGTGTTGCGCCGAGCATGTCGAGCACAGCCTGGCAGATCTCGATGGCGTAGTCCGGCTCAGTACCCATAAAGCTCTCGGGCGAGTACTCATAGCGGATGTTCATGCCGGCATCGATGTACGGCTGGCTCAGCTCGCGGATGAGCTTTGCTGCGTCGACTGCAATCTTGGTGATGCCGGCCTCGTCGGAACGGAACACCACCTTGCGCTGGAGCGTGGAGGTGGAGTTATAGAAGTGGAAAATAACATTTTTGCAGCCATCGATTGCCTCAAATGTCTTCTGGATCAGATGCGGCCGCGCCTGTACGAGCACCTGGATCCAGACGTCGTCCGGGATGTGACCGCCCTCGATGAGTTCGCGCAGCAGTTCGTATTCGGTGTCGGACGCGGACGGGAAGCCGACCTCGATCTCTTTGACGCCAATGTCGCAGAGCAGGTGGAACATCTCCACCTTTTGTTCGACGCTCATCGGGTTGATCAGCGCCTGGTTGCCGTCGCGCATGTCGACCGAGCACCAGACCGGCGCATGGGTGATCTCCTGATCAGGCCAGGTGCGCTCTGGGAATTTGATGTGTGGATAGGGAGTGTACTTTTCGAATTTCGGTTTCATGGAACTGCCTCCTTCGGAATGTCGTTCCGGCACGAGAAAACGCCCCGGAACGCGATATGCGTTCCGGGGCGTTGGATTCCAACGCGGTACCACCCGGTTCAGTCGGGAAACCCGACCCTCAAGCCTCCAGCAAGGCCTTGGCCAGTAACGCTGCCGCTGCGTCCTGCCCTACTTATCGGGCAGGCAACTCGGGGACCAGTTGACAGGGCGCGCTGCACCGGCTTGCACCAACCGCCGGCTCTCTGTGGAAGCGTATGCGCTGCCTTTTTCCCGTCATCGTCTTTGTCAATGTGATTAGTTGCATTCTACCAGACGGCGAAAGGTTTGTCAAGCCCCGGATTCCGCCGCTGCGAGCTGTTTGCCGAGCACGCGGCCAAGTGTCATCGACGTGCCGATAAAGTTGCCGCCGCACGGCGTGTAGTAGTAGATGCCATAGCGGCCGCCGAGGCAGTCGCCGGCGGCGTACAGCCCCGGGATCTCCAGGAAGTCGCGGTCGACGACGTTCATCTTCGTGTTGGTGTACAGCCCCGGGATCGGCTGGCTCGGATGTGCAGTCTGGTTTTCATAGCGCGGCTTCTCTGAGACGGCGGCATAATACGGCGGCTCATCAATTGGAAGGAGCGTTTTCGGATCTTTCTGAAAGTCGTCGTCTACACCAACGCGGCAGATTTCGTTGTAACGCGCGATCGAGGCAAGCCAGGTCTGCTTGGCTGTGCCGGAATAACCGATGTAATCGGCAAGCTGCTCGAGCGTATCAGCGGCGTAGAGACGATCCATCCGCCCGCGGTTTGTGAATGCGAGATCACGCACGCAGTAGCCCTCCGCACCGTGCTTTGGGACTTCCTCCATGTCTTCGATAAACTGCTCGGAATACGCCGGTACGCCAAAGTCAGGGTTACCGTGCTGCAGCCCGTTTGTACGCAGCTGCTGCATGTACTTCCGGTCGGTGACGGCCGAAACGATGCCGGGCGGCTGCATCATCACGCCCTGCCACAGACCGTAGGGAATCGACTCGTTGCAGAAGCGCTCGCCGCGGCAGTTGAGCATCAGAAACGAAGAGTTGCCAAAGCAGTGTGCCGGCGTCATAAACGCGGTTGTGACATGAACATCCGGCTCAACCAAGCCGCCCACATCCCGACCGAGGTCGACGCCGTTGCCGGGCAGGCCCGTCGCCAGCACGACGGCCTTGCGCGCACGAAAACGGATGATCGTGCCGTCGGCGCTGCGCTTGCCATAAGCGCCGGTCACGCGGCCGTTTTCTGCAATCAGCCGCTGCGCACGAACGCCAAAGCACCACTGGGCGCCGAGTGCCTGGCTGCGGTGGACGGCAAACATCTCAAATTCCGGCAGGCGGGAGGAATTGTGGTAGTGCTCACCCGGGCGCGGCGGCAGCTCGTGGTCGCGAATGCCGCCGCGGAACTGCAGCGTGCCGGCCCAGCTCTTGCATCCGCCGACGACGATGGGATAGTGCGGCTTGCCGTAGGCCTCGTGGACATTGCACTGGTCATCGTCGAGAATTGTGCTTCCTTCCGGAACGAGACTCACCATGTGGTCGAGCATCTCTCCGGAATTTTTGACGTATAGATTGATCAGTGTGCGGTTGGCCATATACGAACTCTGGCGGCAGATCTCATCGACAATCTCATTGAGATCATAAGGTCCGAAGCCTTTGTCAATCAGAAACTGCGCGTTAAATGTGCCGATCTGCTCGCCGACGTAGGTAAAGCGATCGGCCTGCTTGGCCTCGACGACGATCACGGATGCGCCGCCCTCGGCCGCGGCCAGTGCGCACTGGGTACCGCCGTGTCCGCCGCCGATAATGACAATGTCTGCGGCGTATTCTTCATCGAAATGGTCAAACTCCGGCAGTTCCGGCAGCGGCCGGCGGTATTTTTCGAACGGGTTGCCGCGCCCCGGCATGGCCGGCTGTGCGGTTTTTTCAGTAGACATGCTTCCCCAAGCCTCCCTGTTGCATTTGTTTGTATTATTATAAATGGCACGCCGCCGGAAGTCCATCCGTTTTCAAAATTCGGACGTTTTGACAATGGAATGCACTGCCGTTTGTACAGTTTGACGGGGAGAATGAAAATTTTGGTGGTATTGCATGGAAGATGCGATCGTTTTGGCTGCGAATTACGATCATAATGACCAAATTCCTCCTCTTGTATTTGGATGATACATACAAAAATTTATGTAAAAAGGTATGAGCAATTGACAAAATCGCCGAGGAAACGTATTCTGGTTTCGAGCCTACTCACAGATCTGTTCTCGATTTGGAGGCTCAAGAAATGAAAGGGGAAAAGCATCATGAAAACAGTGAAACGACTCCTTGCCCTGGTTCTTGTTCTGTGCATGGCGTTCGCGATCGTTGCCTGCTCTTCGGACGACGGTGAGACGACCGATCCGGGCGATACGACGGATCCGGGCACATCGCAGAATGGCGAGCAGCCTGGCGAGTCCGGCGGCCAGGAGAGCGAACAGCCGGATGGGACCGATGGCGAAGGCGAGAAAGACACGACTCTCGTCATCGGCGACATCATCGCACCGAATACGTTTGCCGTGACCGGCAACCAGTACTCTCACTGGGAGACGATGGTCTTCGACACCCTCGTCTTCTCCGATCCCGAGGGCAACCTGCTGCCCGGCATCGCCACGAGCTGGGAGTATGAGGATGACACGACGCTCGTGCTGCAGCTGCGCGACGATGTGTTCTGCACCAACGGCGAGCAGATCACGGCTTCTGACTGCCTCTACTCGCTGCGTTTCTGGGCGACGGAGACTTCTCAGGCCTCCGGCATGACCGCATATGACCTGGAAAACAGCTATGCGGACGGCGATTACACGCTGGTCATCAAGTTTTCCGAGGTTTACGGTCCCGGCGTGAACGCGCTGATCAACTATTACATGTGGGATGAAGAATGGGCCACCAACGCCACCGGCGACGACTGGTGGGGCGCCCCGAACGGTTCCGGCCCGTATACGCTCGTGGAGAATGTTGACGGCGCATACTGCTCGTTCCAGCGCAAGGATGAGTATTGGGGCGAGCTGCCCGAGGTTACATTCGTGACCTATCGCTACTACTCCGAGCCGTCGACCATGTTCATCGACCTGGAGAATGGCGAAATTGACATCGCGGTCAACGTGCAGGCGTCTGACGCCGAGCGCGTCATGAACAATCCGGACGACTATGCGCAGCTCGCGTATGAGAACCGCCCGCTGATTGACAACCTGAACCTGTTCCTGTGCGATTACTGCGAGTACTGGCAGGATCCGAACGTCCGCGAGGCGTTTGTCCTCTGCCTGAACGCGTCCGAAATCGCGACCGGTATGTATGGCGTCCTGTTCCAGGGGGCAACCTCTCCGATGCCGACGGGGATCCAGTTCAAGATCGACTGCAACGTCCCCGAGCAGAATATCGAGCGCGCACGGGAGCTGTTGGAGGCTTCGGCGTACCCGGACGGCTTTGAGCTGCGTCTCGTCGTGACGACGGGCCAGGATCTGGCGGCCACGGTTATCCAGGCGCAGGCGGCGCAGATCGGCATTACGGTCAACGTAGAGACGTATGACCCGGGTACGGCTGTCCCGATGATGCAGGCCGGTGAAGTCGACATTGCGCTGCGTGTCGGCATGGGCGGCGCGTCCTACCGCGATGCGTGCATGGGCATTTCCGACGTGTTCTCGCGCGCTTCGACCCTGCGTGCGGTTGCGCAGTATGACGACGAGTTCAACGAGCACTATGACGCCGGCCTGTACTCGGTCGATGAGGAAGTGCGTCGTGAGAACTACGAGTGGATGCAGAACTGGCTGATCGACAACTATATGGTTTACCCGATCTGCGAGCGCTGCACGTTCATTGCCTGGGATAAGGATAAAGTCGCATCGTGCGATGCGGTTGTGGCGTCCTACCTCAGCGCGAGATGGATTGATCTCGTCTGAACTGGTTAACGCGCTGCGGCGGCTGCTAGTTGGCAGCCGCCGCTTCTTTTTGTATGTGGAATTTGATATGTGGAAACGCTGAAAAAAGGGCCGCCCAGGGCGGCCCTTTCTGTGTGGTTGGCTTGGACTTCGCAGCCTGTGTTTTGCCTTTATGCTGATCAAATCCGCAGTCTGCCGATGCTTCATCACCGCTTGGCCAGTACGCCGGCCTTGTGCTGATGGTTTACATTTTCCTGTTATGACGGAATCGGGATGGAGAAATCTCCATCCCGATTCGATTCATTACTGCAACACGTTTTCACAAAACCGCATCAGAATGACTGCAATCTGCGCTCTCATCGAATTGTTTCCTGGGGAGAGCGTTGTGCTGGTGGTGCCGTGGATGATCCCGGCACCGTTGGCCCACTGCAGGGCGGGAATGGCATAATTGCTGATCTCGTCGTAGTCGGCAAATCCGCTGATCTCAGTCTCCTCGCCGATGCTGACATCGCATCCCTTGTATTGTGCATAGCGGTACAGAATTGCGGCGAGCTGCTGTCTGGTAACCGGGTCGTTCGCCCCGAAGCTGCCATT
>CAZGBU010000110.1:1844-6297 GCA_964523945.1 uncultured Oscillospiraceae bacterium | reverse complement strand
GTAGACGCCGCGCTCTTCGATGCCGTGCGAGCCCTTCTCCTTGCGGAAGCAGGGCGAGTAGCTCGTCAGCGTCTGCGGCAGCGACGATTCCGGAATGAGCTGGTCGATGAACTTGCCGATCATCGAGTGCTCGGACGTGCCGATCAGGTACAGGTCCTCGCCCTCGATCTTGTACATCATCGCGTCCATATCGGTCTGGCTCATGACGCCCTCGACGACGTTGCCGTGGATCATGAACGGCGGGATGCAGAACGTGAAGCCCTTGCCGATCATAAAGTCGCGCGCGTAGGCCAACACGGCCTCGTGCAGGCGGGCGATGTTGCCCATCAGATAGTAGAAGCCGCTGCCCGAGACGCGCCCGGCCGCGTCCATATCCACGCCGTCGAACGACTCCATGATGTCGATGTGATACGGGATCTCAAACGCCGGCGCCTTGGCCTCGCCGAAGCGCTGCACCTCGACGTTGCAGCTGTCGTCCGGCCCGAGCGGGACGGAGTCGTCGATGATCTGCGGGATGACGAGCATGATTTTGTGGATTTTTTCCGCCAGCTCGGTTTCGAGCGCCTCGAGCTCGGCCAGCCGGTCGGCCTGGGCTTTGACCTGCGCCTTGACGGACTCAGCCTCGGCCAGCTTCGACGGGTCCTTTTTCGCCTGCCCCATCAGCATGCCGATCTGCTTGGAGAGGGCGTTGCGGCTGGCGCGCAGCGCGTTGGCCTCGGAGATGGCGGCGCGGTTTTGCGCGTCGAGCGCGATCACCTCGTCCACCAGCGGCAGCTTTTCGTCCTGGAACTTTTTGCGGATGTTCTCGCGTACCAGCTCTGGATTTTCGCGGATCAGCTTGATATCAATCATTTGACACACACCTCTTACAGGATTTGTAAAATTATGGACAAGGGTGACCGCGTTATGCCGCGCCGTTCTCCGCGCCGGTTTCGGCGGTTTCGGCCGTCAGCAGCGCGGTGAGCGCGTCATAGCGCTGCATGCCGGCCTCGGACAGGTATTCGGTCATCGGCGCGAGCCGGTCGAGCAGCTCGCGCAGCGCGGCAAGCTCGTTGGACGCGCCGGCGGCCTCGGCATGCGCAAGCAGCTCGTAGGCCGCGAGCGTATTGTCATATGTCTCGCGCTGGGCGGTGAGCGCCTCGTTGAGCGCGTCGGTCTGTTCGGCGCTCTGCTCGGCCGCGGCCGCGGCGTCTGCCTCGGCGTCGGCGAGCTGTTCGCGCAGCGTGTCGAGCTCGCCCTCGAGCGCGTCGACCTGGTCGGCCAGGTCGTCGTTTTCGGTCATCAGCGCCTGGTTGGTGTCCTGCAGCCTCTGCGCGTTGGTCAGCGCGCTCGAGCTGGTGGCGTTCAGCTCCGAGACGGTGGCATTCATGTTGCGCATCTGAATGAAGTACGACAACAGCACCAGCAGGAATGCGAACGCAAACAGAATGGTCAGATACCGCGCGAGCGCGTTTTTGTGCCGCGCGCTTTTTTTCGGCTCCGGCGCCGGATCGTGCTCCGGCTGGCCGAGCGGCTGTTTTTCATCCATTGCGGTTACTCCTTGATGTTCAGCGTTTGCAGCGCCTCGTAGAGCCGCTGCAGATCGTCTGCCCCGTAGAACTCCAGCTCAAAGCGGCCGCGCCGCGCGCCGTTGACAATCCTGACGCTGCGGCCGAGCCGGTGCGTCAGCGTCTTTTCGCACTCGGCGATGTAGTCGACGGCGGGCTGGGCCTTTTTGGGCGGCGCGGACTCGTCGGCTTTGGCCAGGCGGCGGCAGAGCTGCTCGGCCTGGCGGACGCTGAGCTGTTCGTCGACGATCTGCCGGGCGGCGGCCTTCTGCTGTTTTGCCGTCTTCAGCGAGAGGACGGCGCGCGCGTGCCCGGCGGACAGCGCGCCCTGCTCGACGAGCTTCTGCACCTCGTCCGGCAGCGCGAGCAGCCGCAGGCTGTTGGCGACGGCCGGCCGCGAGCAGCCGATGCGCTCGGCGGCCTGCTCTTGCGTCAGGCCATAGTCGCGGATCAGGCTCTGCAGGCCCTGGGCCTGCTCGATCGGGTTGAGATCCTCGCGCTGGAGGTTTTCGACGAGCGCAAGCTCCATCACCGTGCGGTCGTCGGCCTCGAGCACGACGACGGGGACCTCGCTCAGCCCCGCCATGCGCGCGGCGCGCCAGCGGCGCTCGCCGGCGATGATCTGATAGTAGCCGCCGTCCATCGCGCGGACGGCCAGCGGCTGGATCAGCCCATGCTGCGCGATCGAATCGGACAGGGCGAGCAGCTCCTCTTCCTCGAAGCGGCGGCGGGGCTGGTTGGGGTTCGGCTCAATTTTCTGGATCGGCAGCGTGCGCGGCGAGCCGGCGTCCTCGGGCAGCGGATTCAGGTCGCCGAGCAGCGCGCCGAGCCCGCGGCCAAGCCCTTTCTGTGCGGCCATCACGGTCGCCTCCTTTTTCAGCGTTTCAGCGCCGGCCGGCGTGGATCTCCTGCGCGAGCCGGACGTATGCCTCAGCTCCGCGGCTGGCGCGGTCGTAGGCGATGACGGGCAGCCCGTGGCTGGGCGCCTCGGACAGCCGAACGTTGCGCGGGATGACCGCCGAGAACACCTTCCCCGGGAAATGGCAGCGCACCTCCTCGGCGACCTGCATCGAGAGATTGACGCGCCCGTCGTACATGGTCAGCAGCAGCCCGAAGATGTCGAGCTGCGGGTTGGCGCGCCGCTTGACGGCGCGCAGCGTTCCCATCAGGTCGCTCAGCCCCTCGAGTGCGTAGTATTCGCACTGGACGGGGATCAGAATGGAATCGGCCGCGCACAGCGCGTTGAGCGTCAAAAGCTCCAGCGAGGGCGGCGAGTCGATGAAGATATAGTCGTAGTCGTCTTTCACCGGCCGGAGCGCCTGGCGCAGCCGGTGCTCGCGGTCGTCGAGCCCGACCAGCTCGACGCCGGCGCCGGTCAGCGACGGCCCGGCCGGCAGCAGATCGCCGTAGGGCGTGGAGACAATCGCGTCGCGCGCGGCCGTGTCGCCGATGACGCAGTCGTAGATGGTGCGCCCGTCCGGCTCCCGGCGCACGCCGAGGCCGGACGTGGCGTTGCCCTGCGGGTCGAAGTCGCACAGCAGCGTCCGCGCGCCGAGCGCCGCGAGGCAGGCGGTCAGATTGACGGCGGTCGTCGTCTTGCCGACGCCGCCCTTCTGGTTGACAATGGAAATAATCCGGCCCATGGCGCGCCTCCTGTGATGGAATCGCCCGGAGAGCCGGGCGTTACTTATTATAACAGACCGCGCCGGGAATGCAACGGCTTTGTTTCACGTGAAACGCTCACGCGCGCACGGCCTGCTCAATCTGCGCGGCAAGCGGCGCGAGCGCCGGGGTCTCGCGCTCCTGCAGCCGGCCAAAGTCGCCGTCGAGCGCGAGCAGCGGGTCGGTCGGCAGCACGGCGAGCAGCGGCAGGCCGAGCTGCCCGGCGTGCGCGGCCGCGTCGTCCGGGTCGTCGGCGCGGTTTTCGACAACGCCGAGGACGTGGATATAGACCATCTCGCTGAGCGCGACCGACTTTTTCGTCACAAAGTCGCACAGCAGCGACGGGTTTGCGACGCAGATCGACCCGTCGAACGGGATGATCGTGTAGATCTGCAGCGGCACGTCGCCGATGCCGGTCGGCATGTCGACGAGCAGGACGTCGAGGTCCTCCCACTGCACCTCGGAATAAAAGTACAGCGCGCCGACGGCGAGGTCCTTGCCGTACCACAGCAGCGGCTTCTCCGGCGCGTCCTCGACGCTGGCCATCGAGATGAAGTGCACGCCGTTGGCGCACGGGACGGTGAACACCCGCTGCTCGTCCGAGCCGACGGGGTCGGACACGCCCATCAGATGCGCGATCGACGGCCCGGTGAGGTCGGCGTCGAGAATGCCGACGCGCAGCCCGCGCCGGGCCAGCTCGCCGGCGAGCAGGCAGGTCACGGTGCTCTTGCCCGTGCCGCCCTTGCCGGAGAAGACCGCATAGATCTTTTTGGCCTTGCGGGGCGTCAGATTGGGATCCTCGCGCGAGTCGCACTCGGCCGAGCAGCCGGCGCAGTTGCCCGAGCAGCCGCCGGACTCCTCTTCCTCGCGCTGATAGCGCTCGAGCAGCGCCTGCTGCTCCTCCGGCGTCATGTTCTTGAATTGTTCCAGACCGTGGCGGTCAAACGTATCCATATGCATGCTCCTTTGCCGCGGGCGCGGCGGTTTCGTGTCCTACTAGTATACACAGTTTTTCGGCGCGCTACAAGCCCCTTTTACAAAATGCGCCCGGGGTGGTATAACAGCGCCAGACCACCCGCGCACGGCGCGGCAAAGGAGGATACCCCGATGAACGGGAAACACAGACGAGCAGCCGCGGCAGCGCTGCTTGCGGCGCTGCTGCTGGGGCTGAGCGCATGCGCCGACGAGGCTGCCGGCACGCCAGACGATCCGCAGTAGACCGAGCCGGAGGACCCGGCGGCGGA
>CAZGBU010000110.1:0-1744 GCA_964523945.1 uncultured Oscillospiraceae bacterium | reverse complement strand
CCGGCGGCGGAAGCGCCCGCAGCCGATGTCACGCCGATGGGACAGGATGACTGGTCGGTGCCGTCCGTCACGCTCGGCGATGCGGCTGCGGCGGATGCGGAGACCACCATCAACGACTACTATGACACCGTCGCCGACAAATACGGCGGCCTTGCGTCGGACGGCGCGGACGGCTTTTCCGCCGACTACACGGTGACCTATAACCAGGGGCGCGTGCTCTCGGTGAGGCGCACGGTCCGCGAGGGCGAACACGGCGCGCTCACGCTCTATGCCGAGACGTTCAACACCGAGGACGGGGGGCTTCTCGTCGCGGCCGACTTCTTCACGGTGGATGAGGCGGACTGGACGGACCGCCTGATCGAGCTGGTGACCGCACAGCTCGCGTCGCAGAGCGCGCTCGCCCTGACAAATGGCTGGGAGGACAGCGTCCGCGCCGCGTTTGACCGCGACAGCTTCTATCTGACGGACACGGGCTATGTCGTGTTCTATCCAGCCGGCACGGTCGCGTCCGGCGCCGCGCCGCTGGAGAGTGAAATCCCCTACGAGGACATCGCCGACATCTTCGCCATGCCGTGATGTTTCACGTGAAACAGGAGAGCGTATGCTGAAGAAGAACGAGATCGTCACCGCTATGTTTGACGGCTACACCAGCGGCGGGCTCGGCGTCGCGCATCCGGACGGCGAAGCGCTGTTTGCCGCCGGCGCGATCGCCGGCGAGACGTGCCGTGTGCGCGTCGAGCGCGCGGAGAAAACCTGCGCCTATGGAAAGATCCTTGAGGTGGCCGCGCCCTCGCCCGCGCGCATCCGGCCGGACTGCCCGCACTTTGGCCGCTGCGGCGGCTGCCAGTTCCGGCACATGGACTACGCCGAGGAGCTGCGGCTGAAGGCGCAGCGCGTGCGCGACGCGCTCGCGCGCATCGGCGGCTGGGACCCGGGCGCGGTGCCGATCCTCGGCGCGGCGGAGACGGACGGCTATCGCAACAAGTCGGTCTTTCCGGTCGCACAGACGGCGGCGGGGCCGGTTGCGGGGTACTACCGCGCCCGCTCGCACGACGTGATCCCGATCGAGCGCTGCGCCATCGGCCAGCCGGCGGCGGACCGGCTGCCGGCGTATCTGACGCGCGCCGTGCCGGGGCTCGAGAGCGTCGTGCTCGGCTTTTCCAACGGGCGGATCAATACGATCGCCTGCCCGCGCTACCGCACGATCTGGGGCGCGGCGCACATCACCGAGACGCTCTGCGGCCTGCCGTTCCAGCTCTCGCCGGCGTCGTTTTTCCAGGTCAACCCGGCCCAGGCGGAGCGGCTGTATGAGACGGCGCTGGAATATGCGGCGCTCACGCCGGACGAGACGGCGCTCGACCTGTACTGCGGCACGGGGACGATCACGCTGCTGCTCGCACAGCGTGCCGGGCTGGCCGTCGGCGCGGAGATTGTGGCGGACGCCGTGCGCGACGCGCAGGAAAACGCCGCGCGGCTCGGCGTGGAGAACGCCCGGTTTCTCTGCGCGGACGCGGGACAGGCCGCGGCGCAGCTGCTGCGCGAGGGGCTGCGGCCGGATCTGGTGACGGTCGACCCGCCGCGCAAGGGGCTTGCGCCGGGCGTGGCGGAGACGATCGCGGACTTTGCGCCCGCGCGCGTCGTGTACGTCTCATGTGATCCGGCGACGCTCGCGCGCGACGTGGCGCGCTTCATCGCGCGCGGCTATCGCCCGCAGCGCGCCTGCGCCGTCGACCTCTTCCCCCGC
>CAZGBU010000109.1:0-6610 GCA_964523945.1 uncultured Oscillospiraceae bacterium | reverse complement strand
ACTGGAGAAAATCGTGGAAGAATTGGGGGAGAGGAATGGACGGTAGGATCAAACGACTGGAACGATTGTTGGCCGAGGCGCGGAAGATTGAGTGGAAGCCGCACAGCGTATTTCGTGTTTGTCATGTATCTGATCAATCGGGGGACCGGATTCACCCGTGCGCTGTTTCTCAACTGTGACCACAGCCTGCTCACCTATTCGTTCTACAAGCAGCCGCGCATGATCCTGCGTCTGTTTGCCATCCGTCTGCGCGAGATCATGAAAGTCAATCTGCTGCCGGCCGCGGTGATCGGTGTGGGCCTTGCCGTGCTGCTGTACGCCTCCGGCGGGACAGACAACCCGCTGCATTATCTGGTGGTCATTGTCTCCATTCTGGCGATGAGCATGTTTTTCTCAGTTCACTATCTGACCATCTACTATTTGCTCCAGCCATACAACGCCGAGACAGAGATTAAGAGCGGTACCTATCAGATTGTCTGCTTCGTCACTTATGTTGTCTGCTATGCGATGATTCAGGTGCAGTTGCCCACTCTGCTGTTTGGCACGGCATGCATCGCTTTCTGCGTGCTCTACTGCGCCGCGGCGTGCGTTCTGGTCTATCGCCTCGCGCCGCGCACATTCCATCTGCGCACCTGAGTTCCTGCACAGTTTGTCATTTTGCTCAATTTCAACCTCCGGTTCTTAACTTTTGCACTGGACATGAGTTGACAATCTGATTAGAATAGAAATAGTCTGTGTCGGGCTGTTTTCAGCCCGTACATCATTGGAGGAACGCAATATGCCAACCATTGTGACAAAGCGCATCCTGAACCCGACGGTCTCGCTGATGGAAGTCAAGTGCCCTGAAATCGCACGCAAGGCGCAGCCGGGTCAGTTTATCATCCTTCGTGTGGATGAATACGGCGAGCGTATCCCGCTCACCATTGCCGACTACGATACCGTGCGCGGCACGGTCACGATCATGTACCAGCGGGTGGGATTGAGCACGCAGAAGCTCGACGAGCTTGTATCGGGCGACAACATCCTCGATATGGTCGGCCCGCTTGGCAACCCGACGGAGATTGGCGACGCCAAGCGCGTGATCGTCATTGGCGGCGGCGTCGGCTGCGCCATCGCTTTCCCGCAGGCCAAGGCACTGCATCAGCAGGGCATTCCTGTCGACGTGATTGTCGGCTTCCGTACCAAGGAGCTGGTCTTTCTCGAAAGCAGCTTCCGGCGCAACTGCGACAACCTGTATATCACGACCGACGATGGCACCTATGGCGAAAAGGGCTTTGTGTCCAACAAGCTTGCAGAACTGCTCGAGGCCGGTCAGCCGTATGACCTGGCGATCGCGATCGGCCCGATCCCGATGATGCGGGCCATCTCTCAGGTCACGCTTCCCTATCACCTGAAGACAATCGTCTCGCTCAACCCGATCATGGTAGACGGCACCGGCATGTGCGGCGGATGCCGTGTCAACGTCGGCGGCGAGACCAAATTTGCCTGTGTCGACGGCCCGGATTTCGACGGCTATCTGGTTGACTATGACGAGCTGATTGTGCGTAACGGCGTCTATCGCGAACAGGAAAACATCGCAAAAGCCATGCACGCCCACAAATGCCGCATGGATAAAATGGCTGAGGAGATTGCAAAAGGAGGCGTAAGCAATGGCTGATATGACTTCACCGCGCACCCCGATGCCCGAGCGCGACCCCATTGTGCGCTCACGCTGCTTTGATGAGGTGGCGCTGGACTATTCCGAGGAGATGGCAAGGAAAGAGGCCGGTCGCTGCCTGCAGTGCAAAAAGCCGGCCTGTGTGCAGGGCTGCCCGGTCAACGTCCGGATCCCGGAGTTCATTGCCAAGGTTGCTGCGGGCGACTTTGAAGGTGCCTATCAGATCATCACTTCTACCAACGGACTGCCGGCGATCTCCGGACGCGTCTGTCCGCAGGAAACGCAGTGCGAGTCCAAATGCGTGCGCGGCGTCAAAGGTGAACCAGTTGCCATCGGCCGACTGGAACGTTTTGTCGCCGACTGGCACCTTGAGCACCATCCCGAGCCGGCGTTGCCTTCCCTTCCGGCCAACTATACTCATGTTGCGGTCATTGGCTCCGGCCCGGCTGGTCTGACATGCGCGTATGACCTGTCGCAACAGGGATATGCCGTGACGATTTTCGAGGCGTTTCACACCATCGGCGGCGTGCTGGTCTATGGTATCCCGGAGTTTCGTCTGCCGAAGGCGATCGTCAAGCGGACAGAGGCGGATCTGCGCTCACTCGGCGTGGACATCCGCACCAACATGGTTGTTGGCCGCGCGATGACACTGCAGGAGATTTTCGATGCCGGCTACAAGGCGATTTTCCTTGCCACCGGCGCGGGACTTCCGAAGTTCATGAACATACCGGGCGAGGGACTGGCCGGCGTCTATTCCGCCAACGAGTACCTGACCCGGATCAACCTGATGCACGCCTGGCAGGCCGAGTATGATACGCCGCTCATCAAGAGCCAGTCGGTTGCCGTCGTTGGCGGCGGCAACGTTGCGATGGATGCGGCGCGCTGCGCACGTCGCACCGGCGCCGAGGTACATTTGATTTATCGCCGCTCACAGGCCGAAATGCCTGCGCGTGCCGAGGAAGTCCATCACGCGATGGAAGAAGGCATCCAGTTTCACTTCCTGACCAATCCGACGGCCGTCATCGATGGCGCCGGAATGGGCCATGCGACCGGGCTTGCCTGCGTGAAAATGGAGCTGGGCGAACCGGATGAAAAGGGACGCCGCCGTCCGATTGAGGTGCCGGATTCTACATTCTCCATCGAAGTCGACACGGTCATCATGGCACTTGGTACCAGCCCCAACCCGCTCATTCGCATGGCTGATCCGACAATCGAGATCAACTCCCATGGCTGCTTTGTCGTCGATGAAGAAACCATGCAGACCAGCCTGGAAAACGTCTACGCCGGCGGCGACGCCGTCACCGGTGCAGCAACGGTGATTCTGGCGATGGGCGCTGGCAAACGCGCCGCAAAAGCCATTGCGGAAAAACTGAACGCCAATACATAACAGCGGCAGCCGGGGCGCCCATGCGCCCCGGTTTTTTGTTGTTCTTTTCTGCTGTGTATGCTACAATCAGTGTCACGAATGAGGTGGGACAATGGACGTGATCGTAATCGGCGCCGGCGCATCCGGCATGATGGCTGCCCTGACCGCGGCGGAAAAGCCGCGCTGCCGTGTAATACTGCTTGAGCGGCAGGCCCGCGCCGGGCGTAAGCTGCTCGCAACCGGCAACGGGCGGTGCAATCTGACTAATTTGAACCAGGATGACCGGTTCTATCACACAGAGACACCGGCATTGCTGCATGCGCTGCACGAATTCGGTGCAGCGCAGACGCTGGAATTTTTCTCCCGGCTCGGGCTTGTGACGGTTGCCGAGGAATCCGGACGCGTCTATCCCTTCTCCGACAGTGCCAACAGCGTCGGCGACGTACTGCGCTTTGCACTCGCCCAAGCAGGCGTCGAGCTGCTCTGCGGCGCAGAGGTCACGTCAGTCCGACGCACAAAGGGCGGTTTTTCTGTCGAAAGCAACGGTAAAACATACCGTGCGGACCGCCTGATTGTCGCCTGCGGCGGACCCGCCGGCGCAAAGCTCGGCGGGACGGACAGCGGCGTTCGTCTGCTGCGTATGCTTGGCCACAGCGCGACCGCGCTGACGCCGTCACTCGTCCAGCTCAGAACCGCCCCGGAACCGGTGCGCGCACTGAAGGGGGTACGCGCTGAGGCAGACCTGACACTGACTGCCGGCGGCGCAGTGCTTGCATGCTCCGGCGGGGAGGTACAGTTCACCGACTATGGCGTCAGCGGGTCCGCCGTATTTGACCTCTCCCGTGAAGCAGCGCGCCGTGCCGGCGCATGTGAATTGACGCTCGACCTGATGCCGCTGATGCCTGCGTCCGCGCTCGAAGCACTGCTTTATGAGCGCTGCCGCCGCCTGCCTGCGCTGACGGCGGAAGACCTGTTGACCGGCGTTGTGCACAACCGTCTCGGACGCGTGCTGATCCGGCATGCAGGTATTCCGCTCTCTCAGCCGGTTCCGACGCTGGACGATGCTGCGCTGCGTGCTGTCTCCGCATCGGTCAAAGCGTTCCGTCTGCCCGTCACTGGCACGATGGGATTCGACGGCGCGCAGGTCACTGCCGGCGGCGCAGTTGGCAGTCAGTTTGACCCGCAGACGCTTGAGAGCCTTTTGATCCCCGGTCTTTACGCCTGCGGTGAGGTACTTGACGTTGACGGTGACTGCGGGGGGTACAATCTGCAGTGGGCCTGGTCGTCCGGCCGCCTGGCCGGCCAGCTGCTGCACCGGGAGGAAGCCATATGATCCGCATCCGTTCCCTGACACTTGCTCCTGGCGAGCCGGAGACGCTGCTGGCCGATCGCGCGGCTGCGGCGCTGCACTGTGCGCCCGCCCAGATTCTGACGCTGACCATTCGCCGCAAATCCATTGACGCACGAAAAAAAGATCAGATTCGTCTTGTCTACACCGTCGATGTGACCGTGCCGGATGAAAAACGCGCGCTGCATACAAAGCGCGCAAACATCTCCCGCGCAGAGCCGTTTCATTACAGGATTCCAGCCGCACCGGCTGGGTTGCGCCGGCCCGTGGTCGTCGGGTTCGGGCCGGCCGGTATGTTTGCCGCGCTGGTCCTCGCCGAGGCTGGCGCGCAGCCGATCATCCTGGAGCGTGGCAGCGATGTGCGTACGCGGCAGCAGAAAGTCGACGCGTTCTGGCGCGGCGGTACACTTGACCCGGAATGCAATGTGCAGTTCGGCGCGGGCGGGGCCGGCACATTTTCTGACGGCAAGCTGAATACCGGCACGCATGACCCACGCATTGAATGGGTGCTGCAGCAGCTCCATCGTGCCGGCGCACCGGAGCAGATTCTCTACGACGCAATGCCGCATGTCGGCACGGATATACTCGCCGGTATCGTGGAGCAGCTCGACCATCGCATTCGCACACTGGGCGGCGAGATCCGGTACGACTCGCGCCTGGTTTCGCTGGAATGTACAAATGGTGCCGTCGCCGGCGCGGTGACAACAGATGGGGCCATCCCCTGCTCCGATTTGATTCTGGCGATTGGCCACAGCGCGCGCGATACGGTGTACTCGCTGCATGCCGCCGGCGTGCCAATGGAGCAGAAGGCGTTTTCAATGGGTGTCCGCATCGAGCATTCGCAGCCGCTGATTAACTATGCGCAGTATGGAGAAGCGGCGGCGCTCCTGCCGCCGGCCAGCTATCGTCTGTCATGCCATCTGGACGACGGCAGCTCGGCCTATACGTTCTGCATGTGTCCCGGCGGGTATGTTGTTGCAGCTGCATCCGAGCCGGGCGGCGTCGTTACCAATGGCATGAGCTGCGCCGCGCGTGACGGCAAAAATGCAAACAGCGCGCTGCTGGTCACGCTTCATCCGGCGGACTTCCCCGCCCGCGATCCGCTTGCCGGCTTGCGCTGGCAGCGCGAGATCGAGCAGGCGGCATTCCATCTCGGCGGGGAACGATATTTTGCACCGGCACAGACCGTCGGCGACTTTCTCACGCACCGGCCGACGACCATATTCCCGGGCGTGCAGCCGAGCTACCGGCCCGGCGTCACGCCGTGTGATCTGCACGACGTTCTGCCGCCGCGCATCACGGACACGCTCGGACGAGCCATCCCGGCGCTTGGGAAAAAGCTGCGCGGCTTTGACGCCCCTGACGCCGTACTGACTGCACCGGAGACGCGTTCGTCCTCACCGGTTCGCATTGTGCGCGACCAGACAATGCAATCGGCGCTGCGCGGCCTGTATCCGTGCGGCGAGGGAGCCGGCTATGCAGGCGGGATTATCTCTGCCGCCGTCGACGGTATGCGCTGCGCCGAGGCCCTGCTGGACTGCCGCGCCTGAATTCTCGCTTTTCCGCGGCTGCACCGCTTGACAAGCGTGCGCGGCCGCGGTATAATGCTGTCCAGATATAACGGTGTTATATTGCGGTGTTATACATTAATTATTGTGTGGGGATGGATGAGATGCCTGAATCTACTGCCGCACTGGAGCGCATTTTGACCGCTGCACGCAGCGAATTTCTGGAGAATGGGTATCTGTCCGCCTCACTGCGTAGCATTGTTCGCAGCGCCGGGCTGACAACCGGTGCATTTTACGGCTACTTTTCCAGCAAGGCCGAGCTGTTCAGCGCGCTGGTCGAGCCGCACTATACCTATGTCCTCACCCGATTTCTGCGTGCGCAGGCTGAATTTGCTGCGCTTCCGCATGAACGGCAGCCGGAAAATCTCAGCACAATTTCGGGCGATGCTATGCTCGAGATCCTCCACTATGCCTATGACCATCCGGATGAATTCCGGCTTCTGCTGTGCTGCGCAGACGGTACGCGCTTTGCCGGTATGATCGACGAGATGGTCGAGGCTGAAATCGATGCGACCCATGCCTATCAGGCGGTTTTGGCAGAACTGGGGCATCCCTCTCCGGACATCGACTCAAACCTGGAACACATTCTGGTCACTGGAATGTTCAACGCCTACTTTGAACTGATTATCCATCGGATGCCGCTTGCCGACGCGGAGAATTATCTGACCTGC
>CAZGBU010000108.1:0-6660 GCA_964523945.1 uncultured Oscillospiraceae bacterium | reverse complement strand
AAATATTCAATTATGCCGCTCAAAAGGATTCGAATGAACTGCCGCTTAGGAGGCGTGTGCTCTATCCTGCTGAGCTACTGGGACGTATATAAAAAATATTCAATTATGCCGCTCAAAAGGATTCGAACGAGCTGCCGCTTAGGAGGCGGCCGCTCTATCCAGCTGAGCTACGGGCGCAGATCGCGGAAAACTGTGAATTATTCTACACGCTCGGCCCAGTAATGTCAACTGCGGCCGCACAATCAAGACGGTGAAAAACTTTTTGCTGCACGCACGATTTCCGGCACATCTTTCCCCTGCACGCGCATATACTGACTGTATATTGAATTTTGCAAGGGAGTCAGAAACAATGCTGCGATGGAGAAGAAGGCTCCGGTCAGACCGGGAAAATGAGGATGTAGACGAGTTGATTTTTCAGGGTGAGGACTACTACGAAAGCGACCGCTGAGACGCTGCCGCTGCCACGCCATTTTGTTTTGACAAGCGTATCATTTTCCGGTATAATCCTATGGAATACTTTATGATACGAAAAGTGGTTTGACAATGCCAGGTATGATTGAATTTGAAGAAAACAAGGTCAAGCTGAACGAGCTGCGTCCTGCGCTTGATGAGCTCAAAGACGCGCTTGCGCTTGATGCAGCGCGCGATGAGCTTGAGCGCCTGCATGCCCAGATTGCGTCCGATGGCTTCTGGAACGACATCGAACGCGCACAGAAAGTGCAGAAAGAGGCCTCGCGGCTGGAAAACAAAATTAAGTCCTACGAGAGCATGGTCGCCAGTTGGGACGACCTGATGATGATGTGCGAGATGGCACTCGAGGAATCGGATGATTCGTTTCTGGACGATGTGCGCAGCGGCGTCGCGAAGCTCGAGGCGGACATCGAATCGTCCCGTCTTGAAACGTTGCTCACCGGCGAGTACGACGGCAACAATGCACTGCTGTCATTCCATGCCGGCGCAGGCGGCACCGAGGCGCAGGACTGGTGCCAGATGCTCTACCGGATGTACACCCGCTGGGCAGAGCGGCACGGCTATACCTATCAGATTATGGACTATCTCGATGGCGACGAGGCGGGGCTGAAATCCGCCGACATTTTGATCGAAGGGCCAAACGCCTATGGATTCCTGAAGTCGGAATCCGGTGTTCACCGGCTGGTGCGCATTTCGCCGTTTGACGCGTCTGCGCGCCGTCATACCTCTTTTTCTGCGGTGGAGGTGATCCCTGAGATTCCGGACGACGTTGAAGTTGAGATCCGCGACGAAGACATCGAGATGCAGGTTTTTCGCTCGTCCGGCGCCGGCGGCCAGCATATCAACAAGACCTCGTCTGCCGTCCGGCTGATCCATAAACCAACCGGTATCGTCGTATCGTCTCAGCAGGAGCGCAGCCAGTTCCAGAACAAGGAGAACTGTATGCGTATGCTGCGCTCAAAGCTTGTCGAAATCAAAGAACGCGAGCATTTTGAGAAGATTTCGGATATCAAGGGTGTTCAGCAGAAAATCGAGTGGGGCAGCCAAATCCGCAACTATGTCTTTATGCCCTATACGCTTGCGAAAGATACGCGCACCGGTTATGAAGACACCAACATCAACGCGGTGATGGACGGCGACATCGATGGGTTCATCAATGCCTATCTGTCGTGCCTTGCGACCAACACCTGGGTTACCAAATGAGTTTTACGGGCGGCATGGAACGATGCCGCCCGCCCTTTTTTGCAGGAAAGCCCCGGCGCAAAATACACTGCGCGCCGGGGCTTTTTCACTGGATGTGCACATGGTTGTTGATGTGGTCCATGCAGTAGCAGTAGTAGCCATTGCAGCGTGAGCAGTAGCGGAACTCCAGATCCGGATATTCCGTATCGGTGCGGCCGCAGACGGTACACTTGTGGTGATACGGCTTTTGCCCGCTTTGGGACTGATACGAACCCGCCCAGTTGGCATTCGGACGCTGATTCTTGTCCCGCTTGTGCGATGCGGCGCGCCGGCGTGAAAAACCGCCGGTGATCGGCGCGCCGTTGCGGGTGAAGACACGGCGAATGTCCGATCCAAAAAACAGAAAGTAGTTCGCCAGCGGCGCAAGTACAAAAATGATGCTTGCAATGGCGCTGATCGGATTGGACACGACCTGCAACAGGCAGTACACCACATCAACGCCAATGACGACAAAGTAAAACCAAGCCAGATACTTCATTCGCAGCGGAATAATAAAGAACAGCAGCACCTGGTTTTCCGGGAACAGCGTCGCAAACGAGAGCAGCAGCGACAGGTTGAGATAAGTGCTCGAGACGCCCATGTTGAACGCGAGCGCGACGATGTCGGTCAGCACAACACCAGTCAGATAAAACAGGTTGAACTTCAGCCGTCCCCACTGCGACTCGATGATCCGCCCAATTTGAAAATAGAAAAAGAGCATCACCAGCTCGAGCAGCAGATAGGATCCGGACGGGATAAAGATCCATGTGACCAGCCGCCAGATCTGCCCATGCAGGATGCGGCTGCGGTTAAAGACCAATGCGCGCACCACAGCATTGCTCGGATCGATCAGCGACAGCACATAGACGACAATCGTCGCAACTGCTATCCAGAGCATCAGGTTTGGAATGCCTTTGTCCCGGTGCCGGTAACAGAACCGCTCAAAATTGCGGCGAAGATTTTTCAACAATACCACTCCCTTGGTCATGTAATCACATTTTATCCGTTTTATACGCAAAAGTCTATGGCGAATGTGTAAACTTTATGGTATGATCGAAGACAATCAAATCAATCGGGGGAAGAAACATGTCGATTATCCGTGATCCGTCGCTTGCAGACAGCGGCAGGATGAAAATTGAATGGGTGCAGGACTTTATGCCTGCGCTCTCGTCGATCCGTGCGCGCTTTGCGCGGGAAAAGCCGTTTGCCGGCCGGCGAATCACGATGTCCATCCATCTTGAGGCCAAGACGGCATATCTGGCGCTCTGCCTGGCGGCTGGCGGGGCAGAGGTGCATGCGACCGGCTGCAATCCGCTTTCTACGCAGGACGATGTTGCCGCCGGACTTGCCGCGATGGGTGTGAACGTCTACGCCTGGCACGGCGCGAGCGCAGAGGAGTATACACAGCATCTGACTGCCGCACTTGCGTGCAGACCGCATCTGATCATTGACGACGGCGGCGACCTGCTCGAACTGCTTTGCGGTCCATGTGCGGCCAGCGGCGATCAGCTGATCGGCGGCTGTGAAGAGACGACGACAGGGGTGCACCGTCTGCACGCGCGTGAGAAAGCCGGCAAGCTTCCGTTCCCGATGATGAATGTCAACGATGCGAAATGCAAGCATTACTATGATAACAAATATGGAACTGGCCAGTCCGTCTGGGACGCGATCATGCACACGACCAATCTGCTCGTGGCGGGGAAGACCGTTGTCGTGGCTGGCTATGGCTATTGCGGCCGCGGCATCGCCATGCGGGCGCGGGGGATGGGCGCAGATGTCATTGTCACGGAGATCGATGCGATCAAGGCGCTTGAGGCAACGCTTGACGGCTTCCGTGTCGCGCCAATGATACAGGCTGCGCCGCTTGGTGATCTGTTTGTCACGGCAACTGGCTGCCGTGACGTGATTACGAAAGAGCACTTTGCGCGAATGAAGCACAACGCATTCCTGGCCAACGCTGGTCACTTTAATGTCGAGGTCAATGTGGACGAGCTGTCTGCCATGGCGGACCATGTTATGCCGCGACGCGACGGAATCGTCGGTTATACACTGCCGGATGGCCGCGTGCTTAACCTGTTGGCTGAGGGACGGCTGGTCAATCTGGCTGCCGGCAATGGTCACCCTGCTGAGATTATGGACATGAGCTTTGCCATTCAGTCGCTCAGCCTGGAATATCTGCTTCGCCACGAGGGAAAACTCGAAAAGAGAGTGTACGAAGTCCCGGCGGAGATCGACGATGCTGTTTCGCGTGTCAAGCTTGCGGCGATGGGAATGCAGATCGATACGCTGACCGAGCAGCAAACGGCCTATCTTTCCGGCTGGGAGGTTTGACGAATTCCCGTGAAGCGGTTGACTTTAGGGCTGAATTTGTTATAATGAGGCCGGAACTGAATACCCTTATCAAGAGCGGCGGAGGGATCGGCCCGATGAAGCCCGGCAACCTGCTCCGGCAAGGTGCCAATTCCGCCGAACCGATCGACAGATGAGGAAGAGGATTTTTCCGCGCCCTGTCAGCCGACAGGGCGCGTTTCACAACACGAAAGGACACGATGCAATGAAACGAATCTTTACATCTGAATCCGTGACTGAGGGGCATCCGGACAAGGTCTGCGACCAGATCGCCGACTCTGTGCTCGACGCGATTCTGGCGCAGGATCCATATGCGCGCGTCGCCTGTGAATGCACGACGACGACAGGGATGGTTTTTGTGATGGGAGAAATCACAACCAAGTGTTATGTCGACCTGTCACATATTGCGCGCGAGACAATCCGCGGCATTGGCTATGACGACCCGGCCTGCGGCTTCGACTATAAATCCTGCGCTGTGCTCACAGCCATCGACGAGCAGAGCCCTGACATCGCAATGGGCGTCGATCATTCCTTTGACGACGCGAAAGACGAGGGCGCGGGCGATCAGGG
This sequence comes from uncultured Oscillospiraceae bacterium, assembly GCA_964523945.1. Classification (GTDB taxonomy): domain Bacteria; phylum Bacillota; class Clostridia; order Oscillospirales; family Oscillospiraceae; genus CAKTOF01. The sequence goes on along the minus strand of CAZGBU010000108.1, from coordinate 2,049 downwards.
CATGATGTTCGGCTACGCCTGCACGCAGACGCCGGAACTGATGCCTGCGCCGATTTCGTTTGCACACCAGCTCTCTCACCGGCTGGCTGAAGTACGAAAGACGGGGGAACTCGGCTGGCTGCGGCCGGATGGTAAGTCACAGATGACCGTCGGCTACGATGAGCAGGGCAGGGTCGAGCGGATCGACGCCGTTGTCGTCTCGGCACAGCACGATCCTGCAATCAGCACCAAGGAGCTGCGCGAAGCGCTGATCGATACAGTGATCCGTCCGACACTTCCAGCGCATCTGATTGACGCTCAGACAAAATTTTATGTCAACCCGACCGGCCGCTTTGTTGTCGGCGGTCCGGTCGGCGATTCCGGCCTGACCGGGCGGAAGATCATTGTCGACACTTACGGCGGCTATGCCTGCCACGGCGGCGGGTGCTTTTCCGGCAAGGATCCGACCAAGGTCGACCGCAGCGCGGCCTATATGGCGCGCCATATTGCAAAAAACATTGTGGCTGCGGGTTTGGCGGAATCCTGCCAGCTTCAGGTTGCCTATGCGATCGGCGTGGCACATCCTGTCAGTGTTTCGGTCGAGACGTTCGGGACGGGCAGGCTGTCGGATGAGCGGTTATCTCAGCTTGTAACTGAAGTATTTGATCTGCGCCCGTCAGCCATTATTTCGTATCTCGATCTGCGCCGGCCAATCTATGCACAGACGGCGGCATACGGCCATTTTGGCCGCCCCGAGCTCGACCTGCCGTGGGAGCGTGTTGACCGGGTCGAAGACCTGCTCGCGCGGATCTGAGGAGGCATCAGAATGAAGAAAATCGAGATTATGGGCTGCGGCTACATTGGCCTGCCAACCGCGGTGACCTTTACGCTGGCAGGCTATGAGGTCTGTGGTTTTGATATCAATCAGACCGTGGTTGACACGCTCAATGCAGGGCACATCCATATCGTCGAACCGGGGCTGCAGGAGGCGATGGGCGAAGCGATGGCGACCGGACGGCTGCATTTTACCGCCAGTCCGGAGCCGGCTGATGTGTTTATCATTGCGGTGCAGACACCGTACCGTGTCGTCAACGGAAAGAAAGTTTCTGAGATGAAATATGTCACGTCGGCTGCCGAATCCGTCGGCACTGTCGCAAAGCCTGGCAATCTGGTTGTGCTCGAGTCCACCTCGCCGCCCGGATCGACGCGTGAGGTGGAGCGCATTGTCGCCGAGACGTCCGGCATGGAGCCTGCGCAATTTATGACGGCGCACTGCCCAGAACGCATCATCCCGGGCCGGATGCTGATTGAATTGCGGGAGAATGACCGGATCATCGGCGCACAGCGTCTGGAATCGGCCGAATACGCCAAGGAGATCTATTCCCGGGTCGTCACGCACGGTACGATCCGCACAACTGACGATCTAACGGCCGAGATGTGTAAGCTTGTGGAGAACACATTCCGCGACATCAACATCGCCTATGCCAATGAGCTGAGCAAGGTCTGTGACAGGCTCGGAATCGATGTATTTCAGCTGATTCGGCTTGCCAACTGTCATCCGCGTGTCAATGTCCACACGCCGGGCGTCGGCGTTGGCGGGCACTGTATTGCGGTCGACCCGTGGTTCCTGCATGAGAAATTTGAGGATATTACACCGCTCATCTATCAGGCGCGGCTGATCAACGACGGAAAGCCGGAGTGGGTGGCCGACCGCATTGCGCGCGATGTGGCGTCCGGTGCCAAGATCGCCGTGCTTGGCCTGGCGTTTAAGGCGGACATTGACGACACGCGCGAGAGCCCGTCGATCGCGTTTGCCGAGATCCTCCGCGCGCGCGGCTACGAGGTGATCGCCTGTGAGCCCTACATCCAGGGCAGCGTGAGCGGCTTCGAGAATCATACGCTGGAAGCGGCCATCGACGCATGTGATTACGCCGTTATCACGCTGGCACATACGCCGTTCCGCGAGAAACGCGAGCTGATCGCGGCAAAGCCGTATTATGACTGTGTTGGCCTGATGGAGTAATCACCTGCAATGTACAAAGCGCCCTGCCGTCCGGCAGGGCACTTTCG
>CAZGBU010000107.1:0-6808 GCA_964523945.1 uncultured Oscillospiraceae bacterium | reverse complement strand
TGATTCCCTCCGAGGACTGCACATAAACCTTGGCGTTGCTTTTGCCGAACGACATCGCACCCGCACCGCCACCGGCACGCTCCATGATCTTGCGGGACATATACTGGCCGATCGCGATGAAGATCACCAGCGGAAGGATCCAGCTGAGAATGGAAACCAGCCATGAGGTCTGCTCAATCTCCTCTCCATAGAGGGAGACGTCCGCATCCAGCAGCCGTTGAGTCAGATTCTCATCCGGTACCATGGCGGTTTTATAGACTGTGGTTTCCTCTGTATCGGTGAAAAGGATGCGGTTATCTGCCTCCTGAATTTCGGCCCGGCCCACTTCGCCGCTCTCCACCATGCTCACAAATGTGCCGTAATCCACTTCGCGGATACTGCGCTCTGCCATCCATGGCATCGCCAGGAAATTAAACAGCATCAGTACCACCAGGACAATGGCATAGTAGAATATCAATGGCTTCTTCGGTCGTTTTACTTCATTCATCAGTCGATTCCCCCTTATTGTTCTGATCCGCGCGCTGTGCAAGCACAATCGCCTGAATAGCCGATGTCAGCGCATACTGCATCGTATGGATTGCAAAGTCGATAGCAAACTCCGCATATAGCGCAGCGCGCTCGGCCCGCTCTTCCTGCGCTGGTGTATCCGTCTCATCCGCATCCGGCTCGAGCTGTTGATGCAGCAGCTGTTCTGACTGCTGCCAGAAATTCAGCTGCGCCTGTGCGAGCGATGCCATGAACGGCAGGCGGCCGGCGCGCGCAGCCTGCTCGAGGAGAATACCGTTCTCCCGACACTCGTCGCGCAGTTGTGCAAGCAGCTCGCCAAGCTGCTCGGGGTTTTTCCGCTGGCACAGCCGCAGGCGGCTCAGCAGCCGCCCGTAGGCCTCTTCCATCTCGCAGAGCTTGACTGCAAACATTCCCTGCTGCAAATCCATCTGTATGCGGCTCCTTTCTTCCGTGCGCCAACACTGCGTATGTTTCTGTTTCTGTTATAGCACTCTCACGTCAAGAGTGCTACTCTCAATTTTGGACATTTGTTCAGACAAAAAACCGGAAGTGTCCAACTTTGGTACACTTCCGGTTTTTTCCAAACAATATAAACGAAACGTCAGACGGGCAGATGGAGTTCTCCCGTGAGCAGCCGACAGAGCTGATCCGTCAGCACCGCCTCATCGGCATGATCCTGTTCGCAGCGCTGCAGGACCAGGCCGATGATCCCAAACGCATAGAAGTCGACCATCGCAGCCAGATCTGCGGCCGGCATCTGTGGATCCGGTCCCAACCGCCGGAACAGCGCCAACAGATAAAACCGGAATGATCGAATGAGCAGCTGTTCCAGCTCGGTCTGCCGCTTGCTGCCGAGCGGCAGGCGAATGGAGTCCTTGCGCTTCATTACCTGCGAGACGATCATACTGACCGCCTCGCGCGTCGTTGCTGCCTCGGCGCATGTCTCCAGGTCTCGTTCGAGCGCCTGCTGAATGCCCCATTTCAGTACATCCGGGATGTCCTGAAAATGATAGTAGAACGTCTGGCGGCTGATGTGACAGCTCTCCACCAGATATTTGACTGTGATCTGGTCAATGGATTTATGTTCAAGCGTTTCAAACAGTTTCTTTGCAATCAGCTTCTTGGTGTCAATTGCCATGCACAGCTCCCTTTCGAACAGCTCAGCACACCGCCCCGGAGACGGGCATGGTGGCGTAAGCGTTGAGATCCTGCCCGGCCGTATGGCCCGCCAGAAATTCATAATAGCCCTGCGCGCCGATCATCGCGCCGTTGTCACCGCACAGTGAAAGCGGCGGCGTACACAGCCGCACGCCGCGCTCGTGCGCACAACGCGCAAACGACGCGCGAAGAAATGAATTTGCCGCCACGCCGCCGGCAATAGCCAGCGTGTGGTATCCCGTGCGCGCGAGCGCATCCATCGTGCGCGGGACAATCGTGTCGCATACCGCAGCGCAGAGCCCGGCACAGAGCGACGGCTGATCGACCGTCTCTCCCTTCTGCGCCGCATTGTGCAGCAGATTCAGTGCGGCCGTTTTCAGCCCGGAAAACGACATATCGAGCGGATGATCCGCCACATGCGCGCGGGGCAACGGATATTTTTCCGGATCACCGCCACGCGCCGCCTCGTCAAGCGCCCGGCCGCCCGGATAAGGCATGCCGAGCACACGTGCGACCTTGTCGAAACACTCGCCGGCCGCGTCGTCGCGCGTGGTACCGAGGATCTCAAGCTCTGTATATCCGCGCACATCCACAATCAGGGTGTGTCCGCCTGAGACGACCAGGCACAGGAACGGCGGCGTCAGGTCCGGGTAGGCCAGATAATTCGCCGCAATATGACCGCGGATGTGGTGCACCGGGATCAGCGGCACCCCGAGCGAGAGTGCCGCGCCCTTGGCAAAGTTCAGCCCGACGAGCAGCGCGCCGATCAGCCCCGGCGCATAAGTAACGGCCACAGCATCGATCCCAGCCCGATCGACACCCGCGTCTGCAAGCGCCTGATCGGCCAGCGCATAAATCGCCTCGATGTGCTTGCGCGAGGCAATCTCCGGCACCACACCGCCGTAGAGCGCGTGCAGCGCAACCTGCGAGGCGATGCAGTCCGACAGCACCGTTCTGCCGTCGCGTACAACGGCGACAGCCGTCTCATCACACGACGATTCCACCGCCAGGATATTCATTTTGCGTTCCCTCCCCACGTTTTGTGGAGGATCAGCGCGTCCTCCTTTGGGTTGACATAATAGTTCTTCCGCCGGCCGACCGGCACAAAACCGAGCGAATCATACAGCGCGCGCGCCGCATCATTGGACACACGCACCTCCAGTGCCAGGCTGGTCACATTCCGCTCGCTGAGCCGCCCGATCAGCTGCTCGACCAGCGCACGCGCAACACCCTGCCGCCGTGCCGCCGGTGCGACGGCGACGTTCATCATATCTGCCTCTCCGAGCACGCTCTGCGAACCGATATATCCAATGAGCACACCGTCAGACTCCGCCGCCAGCCACAGGCTGAGCGGGTTGCTCAGTTCCGAGCGGATCGAATTCTCGCTCCACGGATCGGAAAAACAGATGCGTTCAAGCGCGGCGATGGCTGCGACATGCTGCGCATGCATTGGAACAATTTCAAAGTCTGTCATTTCGCCGCGTACCAGCTTTCGCCGATCTTAGCTTCCGCCGTGAGAGGAACAGACAGCTCCATCACGCCCTGCATCGCGTCCGTTACAAGCGTCCGTACCGTCTCGGCCTCCTCACGCGGGCACTCAACGATCAGCTCGTCGTGGATCTGCAGCACCAGTCGCGCCTGCATGCCCGCAAGCGCCTCATGCGTGCGCAGCATCGCCATCTTGATCAAATTCGCTGCCGTTCCCTGCACCGGCGTATTGAGCGCAATACGCTCCGCACCTGCACGGATGTTAAAGTTTTTGCTGTGAATCTCTGGCAGACTGCGCCGCCGACCGAACAGCGTGGCAACATAGCCATGCTCGCGCGCGAATGCCACAATCTCCTGCATATAGCGGTGCACACCCTCATACTTTTCCAGATAGCTGTCAATATACGCCTTGGCCTCGGCGCGCGTCACGCCGATGTCCTCGGCCAGCGAAAACTCGGAAATACCATAGACAATCCCGAAATTGACCGCCTTGGCGCGACGGCGCATCTCGCCCGTCACATCCTCGGGCGCGACGCCGAACACCTGCGCGGCCGTTGCGCGGTGGATGTCTGCGCCGCTGCGGAACGCCTGCTGCATCAGCGCATCGTCCGCGATGTGCGCAAGCACACGCAGCTCGATCTGGCTGTAGTCCGCGTCGACAAGCACCCAGCCAGGACGCGGGACAAACATGCGCCGCAGCTCGCTGCCGAGCTCGGTGCGCACCGGGATGTTCTGCAGGTTCGGCTCAGTCGACGACAAGCGGCCCGTCGCCGTCACCGTATTCTGAAACGTCGTATGAATGCGCCCATCCGCCGCGATGACTTTCAAAAGCCCCTCGGCGTAGGTCGAGTTCAGCTTGGTCAGCATCCGGTAGTCAATGACGCACTGCACAATCGGATGATGGCGGCGCAGCTTCTGCAGCACGTCAATGTTGGTCGAATAGCCGGTTTTGGTTTTTTTGACCGGCGGCAGGCCCAGCTTTTCAAACAGCACCTCGCCGAGCGCGCGGGTGGAGTTGATGTTGAATTCCCCACCGGCATAGCGGTAGATCTCGCGCTGACACGCCTCAATGCGCTCCGTCAGCATCGTGCCAAACGCTTCGAGCGCCGCGCGGTCGACCGCAATGCCGTCGAGTTCCATCTCGGCCAGCACGCGGCACAGCGGCAGATCGACCTCCCGGTAGAGCTTGTCCATACCATCCTCGGCCAGCTTCGGCTCCAATATCTCCCGAAGCGCCGCAATGGCTGCGCAGCGCGACAGCCACGCACCCAGCTGCTCCGTCTGCTCGTCCGCCGGGCGCGACGGATCGTATGCTGCCGCCGCTTTGAGATCGAATCCCAGGTAACCCGGCGCAAGCTTCTCCAGCGCATAACCGCCGTCGCTCGGCGCGAGAAAATAGGCAGCCAACTCCGTGTCAAACTCAAAATGCTCGGCCGGCAGGCCGGCCGCGAGCAGCAAGCGCGTCAGTTCCTTGACACCGTGTGCCGTCTTGGCAATCGACGCGCCGAACAGTTCACGCAGGAAGCCGTCATAATCCGCCATCTGCGCGCGCAGGCAGACCGCCATGTGCGTCCCCGACAGGCACGCGACGCCGGCAAGATCCGCAAGCGGCAGGATGGTCACGCCTGTTTCACGCCAGAGCGCCAGAAGCGCCGCCGCACGCGCCGGTTCCGTGACAAACTCGCTTGTGCATTCCGCCTGCACTGCTTCCGGCGCCTGATTCGGTACATCCGCACTGCGCAGGCCATATCGGTCAATCAGCCGCACAAACTCCAGCCGCACAAACAGATCATAGAGCACCCTGCGGTCATACGGTTGAACCAGGTTATCCTCCGGCCGGAAGTCGACCGGCGCGTCGGTGCGGATCGTGGCCAGCTCGTAGCTCAGCCGGGCGGACTCCGCGCCGGCAACAAGCTTCTTCCGGACGGATTCCCGGATCTCCGGGCTGTCCAGATTGGCGTAGACCGCCTCGGTCGAGCCAAACTTCAGCAGCAGATCCGTAGCTGTCTTCTGGCCAACACCGGCCACGCCCGGGATATTGTCTGAGCTGTCGCCCATCAGGCTCTTCAGATCGATCAGCCGCTTCGGTTCGAACCCATATTCTTCGATAAATCGTGCCTCGTCATACAATATCGTTTTGGTCTGGCCGGCTTTCGTGCTGACATACTTGACCGCGACGTGGTCGTCGATCAGCTGCAGGTCGTCCCGGTCCCCCGTGACGATCACGCAGTCCCAGCCGTCCTCACTGCAAATACGCGCAACAGTGCCGATGATGTCGTCGGCCTCCCACCCGGCCGCCTCATAGATTGGAATGCGCATCGCCCGCAGCACGTCTTTCATCACCGGCATCTGCATTGCGAGCTCTTCGTCCATCCCGTGCCGCGTGGCCTTGTAGGCATCATAGCGCTCGTGTCGAAATGTCGGCCCATGCAGGTCGAACGCCACACACAGCGCATCCGGCGTCTCCTCGCTGCGCATGCGCTCGAGGATATTCAGAAATCCGTAAATGGCATGGGTATACAGGCCGTCTTTGGTCGACAGCGGACGCACGCCGTAATACGCGCGGTTGATAACGCTGTTGCCGTCCAGAATCATCAGCTTCATGCGGGCTGCTCCTTTTCGAGTTTTTTCAGCGGGAACCAGACAGTTGCCAGCATTGTGGCAAAGCAGACAATACAGCAGGTGGCGTCTGAGAGCGGTTCAGCCAAAAATACGCCCAGCACACCCAGTTCCCCAATGCGCGGCAGCAACAGCATCGCCGGCACCACGACGATTACCTTGCGCAGCAGTGAGAAAAAAATCGCCTGTTTTGAACGCCCAAGCGCCACAAATGTCGACTGCGCACAGAACTGCAGCGCCATAAAGATATAACACATATAATATGCGCGGATTGCCTGCGGGCCGGCCGCAAGCGTCGCGGCGTCGCTGGTGAAAATCCGCATCAGCAGCGTCGGTGCCAGCATCAGCGCTGCCCAGATCACAGTATTGTATCCGACGCCGATCGCCACGGTGAAGCGAATGCTGCTGCGCACGCGGTCATAGCAGCGCGCGCCATAATTATAGCCGATGACCGGCTCGGAGCCATTTGTCAGGCCCTGGATCGGCATCATCACAACCTCGCGGATCGAGCTGACAATTGTCATGACGCCAACATACAGGTCACCGCCGTAAGCATAGAGCGTCCGGTTGGCAACGATCTGCACCACCGAGTTGGTCGCAGCCATGATAAAGCCAGCCAGCCCCAGCGACAAAATCCGCCCCATCAGCCGCAGATCCGGGCGCAGATCGCGCAGGCGCAGACGCAGGATCGCTTTTTTCCCCGTCAGGAATTTCAGCACCCATGCAGCGGAGCAGCCCTGCGCAATGATCGTCGCCAGCGCGGCGCCGCGCACACCCATATCAAATAGGAAAATAAAGACCGGGTCGAGCACGATGTTGACCACAGCGCCGAGCGCGACCGTCATCATGCCCATTCGGGCAAAACCCTGCGAGTTGATAAAGCTGTTCATGCCCAAACTGATGAGCACAAACACATTGTCAAGCAGATAGATCTGCGCATACGCGCCGGCATACGGCCAAGTCGCGTCTGATGCACCGAACGCAGACAGGATCGGCTCGAGAAAGACCAGCCCGCCCGCCGCCCGCCCCACAGCCG
>CAZGBU010000106.1:2076-7070 GCA_964523945.1 uncultured Oscillospiraceae bacterium | reverse complement strand
CATAACAGACCAAAAGTCAGTGCCCGGCCGCCGGAGGCATAACCGGCCAAAAGCCTGCGCCCGGCGAAACGCTATCACAAAAGCCCCGCCGGAGGCAAAACAAACTGAAAGTCCGCGCTTTGCCAAAAGCTATGGCATTGCGCCAACCGGTTGCCCATCTTTGTGCAACCGCGCCGCCGCGGGCGGCTTTGGATGAACGAAAATCCCGGGGCGCCGCCCCGTTTCCCATCACCGCCGCCTCCGACGGCGTGTGCTCAGCCGGATATGGATTGCAAAAACCGCGGCCCTGCGGCCGCATAAGGAGGTTCTCTCTTGTCCGAAGAGATGTTTGAGGAAAAAGAAGCGCTGTTTGAGGAGAAGGTCGAGCAGGAATACGACGCCGCGCAGATCCAGGTGCTCGAGGGGCTCGAGGCCGTCCGCAAGCGGCCGGGCATGTACATCGGCTCGACCAGCGCTTCCGGCCTGCACCACCTGGTCTATGAGATCGTGGACAACGCGATCGACGAGGCGCTCGCCGGCTTCTGCTCGGAGATCACCGTCACCATCAACCGCGACGGCACCATCACCGTCACCGACAACGGCCGCGGCATCCCGGTCGACATTCAGGCGCAGACCGGCCGGCCCGCGCTCGAGGTCGTCTACACCGTGCTGCACGCCGGCGGCAAGTTCGGCGGCGGCGGCTACAAGGTCTCGGGCGGCCTGCACGGCGTCGGCGCGTCGGTCGTCAACGCGCTGAGCGAATGGCTCGTCGTCCAAGTCCACCGCGACGGGCACATCTACCAGATGAAATTCTCCCGCGGCAGCATTACAGAGGAAATGAATATCATCGGCACGACCGACCACACCGGCACGGTCGTCTCGTTCAAGCCCGACCCGGAGATGTTCGACGACACGACCTACGACTACGAGACGCTGCACACGCGCATGCGCGAGCAGGCGTTTCTGAACGCGGGGCTGCGCATCACGACCGAGGACAAGCGCGAGGGCAGCGAGCAGCGCGACGAGATGCACTACGCCGGCGGCATCCGCGAGTTCGCCGCCTGGCTCAACCGCAACAAGACGCCGCTGCACCCGGACGTCATCTATATGGAGGGCCACCGCGAAAACTCGATGGCCGAAATCGCGATCCAGTACAACGACGGCTACAACGAAAACCTGCTCTCGTTCGCCAACAACATCCACACGCCGGAGGGCGGCATGCACGAGACGGGCTTCAAGGCCGCGCTCACGCGCGTGCTGAACAACTACGGCACGGCGCACGGTATCCTCAAGGGCGAGGAGAAGGTCTCCGGCGAGGACTGCCGCGAGGGCATCACCGCCGTCATCTCCGTCAAGCTGACCGAGGCGCAGTTCGAGGGCCAGACCAAGGCCAAGCTCGGCAACGCCGAGATGCGCACGCTGGTCGATTCGGTTGTGACGAAGCAGCTCGCGGAGTTTTTTGAAGAGAACCCGTCCGTGGCGAAGACCATCCTCGACAAGGCGATGACTGCCAGCCGCGCCCGCGAGGCTGCGCGCCGCGCGCGCGAGTCCGTCCGGCGCAAGACCGGGCTTGAGTCCGGCCAGATGCCCGACAAGCTGCGCGACTGCAACGAGCGCGACCCCGCGCTGACCGAGCTGTATATCGTCGAGGGCGACTCGGCCGGCGGCTCGGCGACCCAGGGGCGCGATTCGCGCTTCCAGGCGATTCTGCCGCTGTGGGGCAAGATGCTCAACGTCGAAAAGGCGCGCGCGGACAAGGTCTACGGCAACGACAAGCTCCAGCCCGTCATCACCGCGCTCGGCGCCGGCATCGGCGAGGAGTTCGACGCCGACAAGCTGCGCTATCACAAGATCATCATCATGGCCGACGCCGACGTCGACGGCAGCCACATCCGCACGCTGCTGCTCACGTTCTTCTTCCGCTTCATGCGCCCGCTGATCGAGCGCGGCTTCGTCTACTCCGCCGTGCCGCCGCTCTACAAGCTCAAGCGCGGCAAGGTCGAGCGCGTGGCCTACTCCGACCCCGAGCGCGACGCGATCTCCGCCGAGCTGCGCGCCGACAACCCCAACGCCCGCGTCGAGATCTCGCGCTTCAAGGGCCTGGGCGAGATGAACCCGCACGAGCTGTGGGAGACGACGATGAACCCCGAGACGCGCACGCTGCGCCGCATCTGCCTCGACGACGCCGTCCGCGCCGACGAGATCTTCACGATCCTGATGGGCGAACAGGTCGAGCCGCGCAAGGCGTTCATCGAGCAGAACGCCAAATACGTCGTCAATCTGGACATTTAAGGGGGGCGCGAACATGGCGAAAAAGAAAACCGATTACAGGCCGGAGGACATCACCTATCCCAATCAGGTGATTGTCAACTCCGAGCTGGTGGAGGAGATGAAGTCGAGCTACATCGACTACGCGATGTCGGTCATCGTCGGCCGCGCGCTGCCCGATGTGCGCGACGGCCTGAAGCCCGTCCACCGCCGCATCCTCTTCGCGATGTTTGAAGACGGCCTGACCCGCGACAAGCCGTTCCGCAAGTGCGCGACCGCCGTCGGCGACGTGCTCGGCCGGTACCATCCGCATGGCGACGCGTCGGTCTACGACGCGCTCGTCCGCCTGGCGCAGGACTTTTCGATGCGTTACCCGCTCATCGACGGGCACGGCAACTTCGGCTCGGTCGACGGCGATCCCCCGGCCGCCTATCGTTACACCGAGGCGCGCATGGCACGCCTGGCCGACGAGATGCTGCGCGACATCGACAAGGACACCGTCGACTGGGACCCGAACTTCGACGAGACGCGAAAAGAGCCGCGCGTGCTGCCGAGCCGCTTCCCGAACCTGCTGGTCAACGGCTCGAGCGGCATCGCCGTCGGCATGGCGACGAATATCCCGCCGCACAACCTGCGCGAGGTCATCGGCGCGTGCGTGTGCGTGCTCGACAATCCCGAGGCCGACCTGGCCGACCTGATGGAGCACATCAAGGGCCCCGACTTTCCGACCCGCGGCATCATCATGGGCCGCAGCGGCATCCGCGCGGCCTACGCCACCGGCCGCGGCCGCATCACCGTCCGCGCCCGCACCGAGTTCGAAGAGCACGGCGCCGGCCGCGTCCGCATCATCGTCACCGAGCTGCCCTATCAGGTCAACAAGCGCCAGCTGATCGCGGCCATCGCCGAGCAGGTGCGCGAAAAGCGCCTCGAGGGCATCTCCGACCTGCGCGACGAGTCCGACCGCAACGGCATGCGCATCGTCATCGAGCTGCGCCACGACGCCAATCCCCAGGTGGTGCTCAACCGCCTGTTCGCGCAGACGCAGATGCAGACGACGTTCGCCGTCAACATGCTCGCGCTCGTCAACAACCAGACGCAGCCGCGCATCCTCTCGCTGCGCCACATCCTCGACGAGTACCTGGCCTTCCAGGAGGAGATTATCGTCCGGCGGACGCAGTACGATCTGCAGAAGGCGCTCGAGCGCGCGCATCTGCTCGAGGGGCTGCTGATCGCGCAGGACAACATCGACGAGGTCATCCACATCATCCGCGAGAGCTACGACAACGCGAAGGAAAACCTGATGGCCCGCTTTGCCCTCGACGACGTGCAGGCGCAGGCCATCTGCGACATGCGCCTGATCGCGCTGCAGGGGCTCAACCGCGAAAAGCTCGAGCAGGAATACCGCGAGCTCGAGGAGAAGATCGCCTATTACCGCGCGCTGCTCGCCGATCCGGAGAAGATCAAGGCCGTGCTGCGCGAGGAGCTGATCGCCATCGCCGACAAATACGGCGACGACCGCCGCACCGAGATCCAGGACGTCGAGGACGAGCTCGACATCGAGGACCTGATCGAGGAGGAGGCGTGCATCTACACCCTCTCCGACGCCGGCTATATCAAGCGCATGCCGGCCGACACCTACAAGGCGCAGCACCGCGGCGGGCGCGGCATCTCGGCCGCCTCGCTCAAGGAGGCCGACAACGTGCGGTACCTGTTCGCGGCCTCAACGCACGAGTATCTGCTGTTTTTCACCAACCGCGGCCGCGTCCACCGGCGCAAGGGCTATCAGATCCCCGAGGCGTCGCGCACCGCGCGCGGCACCGCGATCGTCAACGTCCTGCCGCTCGAGCCGGACGAGCACGTCACCGCGATGGTCTTCACCCGCGCGCTGACCGACGACGCGTATCTGATGATGGTCACGCGCGGCGGCACGGTCAAGCGCATTGTGCTCAGCTCGATCAACACCGCCCGCAAGGCCGGCATCCGCGCCATCACGCTCGACGACGGCGACGAGCTGATCTCCGTGTTCAAGACCACCGGCGAGGACCGGGTCATCCTGGCCACGCGCGGCGGGCGCGCCATCTGCTTCGATGAGCGCGACGTGCGCCCGATGGGCCGCGACGCGGCCGGCGTGCGCGGCATCCGGCTCAAAGACGGCGATATCGTCGTCGGCGCGGCGCTCTACCGCGCGGGCGAGACGCTCCTGACCGTCACCGAGCGCGGCTACGGCAAGCGCACCACGGTCGAGGAGTATCTGCGCGGCGACTCCGGCGCGGCGCAGGGCCGCGGCGGCAGCGGCATGAAGAACTACAACCTGACGGCCAAGACCGGCCAGGTGGCCGGCGTGTGCGCGGTGACGGACGACGATGATGTGATGCTCATCGAGTCCGGCGGCGTGATGATCCGGATGCACGCGTCGGACATCGGCGTGTACTCGCGCACCGTACAGGGCGTGATCGTGATGCGCGTCGAGGCCGGCGACCAGGTCACCGGCGTTGTCCGCGTCGACCGCGAGGACGCGCCCGCGGCGGAAGATGCGCCCGCAGGGGATGCGGTCGCGGCGGATGACCCGGCGCAGTCCGCGCCTGAGGCGTAAGCCCAGTCCCCGCTTTGGGTTTGATTTGATTGGAGCCGGGCTCGGGCTTGTGAGTCTGTCATGTCTCCGACGGCCTCTTTCTTTCATTTCGCCGTACCCGAAGGGCACACGTCCCCTGCACCCCATCCCCGTGCAAACTTGCAGGCTGCCAGCG
>CAZGBU010000106.1:0-1976 GCA_964523945.1 uncultured Oscillospiraceae bacterium | reverse complement strand
GAAGGGCACACGTCCCCTGCACCCCATCCCCGTGCAAACTTGCAGGCTGCCAGCGGCCTAACTCCTGACGAAACCTGATTTGCCCCTGCGCCTACTTTGCTGCCGCTGCTGGTTCCGCGTTATAGCGCTGGTGTTCTGGATCTGTGTTCGGAATGACCGCTGGCAGAATCCCAGACGGCCTTTTTCCAGCGCCGCCCCAACAAAATCGAAGCCCAGCAAATCAGGTTTGTCCTGTAAGGCGCATCCCAGCCTGCAATCTTAGGAAGGAGGGATTCCCAAGGGAGGGACGGCTGTAAATAGTCCCTCCCTTGGGCGTGTCGCCTGTGCCCGAAGGGTATTTGGTGACTTTTCTGCACAAACAGATACCCACAGGGCACATGTACCCACAGGGCACGCGAAAGTAACCCGCCGGAGGCATAAACAGATTGAAAGTCCGCGCCGCAGCGATGGAATACAGACCTGGCCGGCCGGAAAGGAGACAGCCATGCAGCATCGAAAACGAGGTCATGTTTCAATCCAGTCCCAGCCCACGCGGCAGACGCGCAATTTGCAGCGGCTGGCGCTTGTGCCGTTTCTGATCGTCAGCCTGGGCTTCGTCGTCCTGGGCGTAACCGTTCTCATCCCGGGCGCCGGCCTGTTCGGCGTGATCTGGACGCTGGTTTCCGCGATCTTTGTTGTCGTCGCGATTGTGCAGATGGCGCGCAGAAACGGACCGGTGCACCGCGTGGCCTATGACGTGACGCAGGAGGATGCGGCGGTCATGCGCGGCATGTTTTCGGACACCGCCGCGCCGCAGGCGGACGCTGCGAACGATGCGCCGGCCGCACCGCACGCGGATGCCGATGCGGTCGCCGCGCGGCTCACTCAGCTCCAGACGCTCTATGACGGCGGACTGATCACCAGGCGCGAGTATGAGGAAAAGCGCGCGGAAATCCTGCGGACGCTCTGAGCCGGCCGCAGGCCCACAGGAGGTCCATCCATGAAACAGGTTACCATCTACACCGACGGCGGCGCCGCGCTGCGCGCGTGCCGCAGAAATGCCCCCTCCGTCTCCCGGCTGGCGCCGGAACCGGCGGGGGATGGCATGCACGCGCCGCCGGACGGAGGAATTTTATGAAATCTGTGACCATTTACACCGACGGCGCGTGCGCCGGCAACCCCGGGCCGGGCGGCTGGGGCGCGATCCTGGAATACGGCGGCGTGCAGAAGGAGCTTTCAGGCGGCGCGCCGGCCACGACCAACAACCGCATGGAGTTGACCGGCGTGATCGCCGCGCTCTCGGCGCTGCGCGAGCCGTGCGAAGTCGAGCTGTTCACCGATTCGCAGTATGTCGTCAACGCGATGACAAAGGGCTGGGCCGAAAAATGGCGCGCGAACGGCTGGATGCGCAACAAAAAAGACCCGGCGCTCAACCCGGATCTGTGGGAGCAGCTGCTCGCGCTCTGCCGGACACACCGCGTGCGCTTCCACTGGGTGAAGGGCCACGCCGACAATCCGAACAACAACCGCTGCGACGCGCTCGCCGTCGCCGCCAGAAAGCAGTTCGAGGCGCACTAGCGCCCCGAACTTTTTTGTTCCCGCGCGGGGGAGAAATTTGATTTGGCAAGGCGCGGGTTTGTTGGTCTGTCATGCCTCCGGCGGGTCTTTTGTGATAGCGTTTCGCCGGGCGCTGATTTGTGAATCTGTTTATGCCTCCGGCGGCCCCATTCTTTTGTTTCGCCAAAAGAATGGGGGAAGAAAATGCGAGTTAGGGGAAGGGAACAAATTCCCTTCCCCCGACACCCCTATCCCGTACAAACTTGCAGGCTGGCAGCGGCCTAACTCCTGACGAAATTTGATTTGCCCCTGCGCCTACTTTGCTGCCGCTGCTGGTTCCGCGTTTTGGCGCTGGCGTTCCGGCGCGGTGTTCGGAATGACCGCTGGCAGAATCCCCGTCGCCCTTTTTCCAGCGCCGCCCCAACAAAATCGAAGCCCAG
>CAZGBU010000105.1:0-7132 GCA_964523945.1 uncultured Oscillospiraceae bacterium | reverse complement strand
CGATGTTTTCAAAGCCGATTTCCCTGCCGATGATGGAGCAGCGGCCGTCGTTGCCGAGTACGTTGAAGCTGCCGCTCGTGCACATGCCGATGATTGCGGTGTTCCCCTCCGCCGCGGCCGCCAATGTCTCAATGCGTGCGTCAAAGTCCGCCATCAGCGAATCCGCCTGCTCCTCCAGGCCGAATATAGCGGCGACTTTCTCCAGATTTTGACGAACGCTTTCGACTACACCCAGTTCGGTATCAGTCGACAGATAGACCACGGGTGCAATTTCGCTGAGCGCATCATAGGAAGCAGACAGTCGGCCACCGATGAAAATGATGTCCGGCTCACAGGCCATGACAGCCTCGAGATCGGCCTCTTTAATTGTGCCGAGATTTGCAATCGACTCATCGGTCACATATTGCTGCAGATATTCCAACGAAGTGGTGGCTGAACCGACGACGCGTCCCTCGGCCACCCCCAGTGCATCCAGGATGTCCAGCGAGGCCATATCCAGGATGGCGATGCGCTGCGGATCATACGGCACGGTCAGTTCAACGGACTCGCCGCTGCCGTTGAGCGACGTGATGGTAATGGTTTCCGGCGATTGTGCATCGGTCGATGTGCCGGCATCCTCCCCACCGGTTGTCGTCTGTGCGGTATCTGAATCCGTCCCGGCGTCTGTATCAGTTCCGGTGTCCGCATCCGTCTGCGCATCCATTTCTTCGTCCGTGTTGCCGGCCACCGCATCACCGGTAGTCTCTGTCTCCTCTTCTGCAGCACAGCCAACTGCGCCCAGCGCCAGCACGAGCACAAGAAGTAACGCGCCCAGTCTTTTCATCATTTACATCAGTCTCCTTTTTCATAATTCTCCGGCCGCATGACCGGCTTGGTTGCAATTCAATAATAGATGGACAGCGGCTTGCCCTGAATGCGCAGGATCTCAAAGTCCACCTGATATACCTGCGACAGAACCTCTTTGGTCATCACCTCCTCCACTGTGCCGAACTTTGCAATTTTACCGTCTTTGAACGCACAGATATAGTCGGAATAAAACGCCGCATAATTGATCTCGTGCAGTACCAGAACCACGGTCTTGCCGAGTTCATCACTCAGCCGGCGCACGATTTTCATCATGTTGCTTGCGTGGTAGATATCGAGGTTATTGGTCGGCTCGTCGAGCAGTACATACTCCGTGTCCTGTGCAATGACCATCGCAATAAACGCGCGCTGGCGCTGACCGCCGGAGAGCTCATCGATGAACCGGTCCTGAAATTCGCCCAGCTCCATATATGTGACAGCACGATCAATAATCGCCTCATCCTCTTCCGTCATGTGGCTGCCGGAATAGGGGAACCGGCCGAATGCCACCAGTTCCCGCACGGTGAGCTTCATCTGGACGTTGTTCGTCTGTGTCAGGATGGCCAGCCGCTTTGCCAGATCCCTGCTCTTCCATCCGGTGATGTTCCGTCCCTCAAACTCCACCTTGCCGCCATCGAACGCAATCAGGCGGGAGAGGATGCTCATCACCGTGGACTTACCGGCACCATTCGGGCCGATCAGGGAGAGGACCTTCCCTTTGGGGATCTGGAATGAAACGCCGTCGACGACTACCTTGCCGTCGTATTGCTTTGTCAGTTTATCAACGCGCATGATCACACGCTCCTTCTTGTCAGCAGCAGATAGAGAAAATACACGCCGCCACCCACCGTGATAAACACGCTGATGGGCACTGCGTAGGAATAGACATGCTCTACCACCAGCTGGCCTGCGACCAGCACCAGCATGCCGAACAGCACCGAACCCGCAATGAGCTGGCTGTGCCGGAACGTGCGCAGCAGCTGCCGCGACAGATTCGCAACAATCAGCCCCATAAACGAGATTGGACCAACCATCGCTGTGGCGACGGCGATAGCAAGCGTCACACCAAGCAGCAGGCGGCGAATGCACCTGTCATAATCGACGCCGAGATTGATTGCCTGCTCCTTTCCCAGCGTCAGTACATTCAGCAGCGCCAGGTCGCGGCGCAGCACCAGCACAATCACACCGAGCATTAGGACTGCAAACAGGATGATCTCCGAATTGACATTGCTGAAGCTGGCCACAAGCGAATTGAGCAGCGTATCGTATTCGTTTGGATCCATCACACGTGTCAGCGTACTCTGGATGCTGCCGAAAAACGATGTCAGCACTGTACCAATTAACAGGACATACAGAACATTGTAGTTCGTCTTCTTAAACAGATAGCCATAGATCATTGTCGCCGCGATGCCCATAATAAGCAGATCCACGGCAAAGGCAATATTCGCATTGGTCGCGACAATGCTGCCCGAACCGACCACAAACACAACCGCCGTGTGAATCAGTGTGTACAGGGAGTTCATGCCAAGCAGGCATGGCGTGACAATTGTATTGTTGATGATCGACTGAAACACAATCGAAGCGCCGCCGATTGCGAGTGCGGCAATCAGCATCGCGAGCAGCTTCGGCGCGCGCAGGCGCAGGGCATAGCGCAGCAGCCTCTCGTTGGAAAAATTGATCTCTACGAACATATAGGCCATTGCAGCAGCAAGTACCAGAATCGACAGGAGAACAAGCTTGCGCACATTGGCGCGGCGGGCGGCTGTTCTCATGCGCCGATACCCCCCTTCGTATCAACGGCTGCCGCACAGGCGCCGTCGTGCGCGCTGCAAATCCGAACCGCACGACGGCCGTGCTTGAGGCGATAGAGCAGCAGCACAATAAACAGCGAGCTTCCGATGATGCCGACAATCAGTTCGATGGGCAGCTCATATGGTGCAATGACCACGCGTGCGATCACATCGCACACCAGGACAAACAGCGCGCCGAACAGCGCCGTATCAACCAGTGTGCCGCGTATTTTGTCTCCTTTGAACATGGCGACCACGTTTGGGACAATCAGGCCGATGTAAGAGATCGAGCCCACCACCACAACGATCGATGCGGTGATCATGGCAGCGATGGTCAACCCGAGAAACAGCACCGTATTGTAACTGACACCGAGATTGCGCGAAAAATCACGCCCCATGCCGACAATGTTGAAATGATTGGCAAACAGGAACGCAAGCACCACCAGCGGAACAACAAGATAGACAATTTCATAGCGACCACGCAGTACCAGGGAAAAGTGTCCCACCAGCCAGGTGGAAAGTGCCTGTGTCATCTCATACCGGTACGCGAGATAGTTGGTGATGCCGCCGATGACATTGCCAAACATAATACCGACCAGCGGCACCATCACCACGTCCTTGAAGCGGATGCGCTGGATAAACCAGACAAAAACCCAGGTGCCGAGCACGGCGAAGACAAACGCGAAGATCGCGCGCCCCCACAGGGTGGAACTCGGCATAAACAGCAATGCAAGCAAAATGCCGAACTGCGCCGAGGAAATCGTTGCGCCGGTCGTCGGTGAGACAAATTTATTCATGCACAGCTGCTGCATGATCAGCCCCGCAACGCTCATACCAACACCGGTACAAAGGATTGCCAACAGACGTGGCAGGCGCGAAGCCAGAAAAATTTTCAGTTGTTCACCGTCACCGGAAAGCAGCGCGGAAAGCCGCAGATCAATCACTCCGACAAACAGTGACGCACCCGAGAGCACAACTAGGAAAACCGTCAGCAGAATTGTCAGTTTCCGGCCATGCATAGAGCCGCCTCCTTCTAACTCGGATTCACTCTTCTGTTACATATACATAGTTAGTTATATCTAACTATGACGTTGGAGGAAGCTGCGCTCAGGCCACCCGGATGGATTGCCGACCGCAACGCGTTCATTGGGTTCAGTATAACAAACCATTCCAGCGTCCGGCAAGTGGTTAGTCATAACAAACTTACATTCACACTGGCCAATCATTTTGGCACTGTTGCCCAATATGCAGCAAATCCGTCTGATCTGCCACGTTCCGCACAGCTGCAATGGAAGGCGCCGCCGCGGCTTTGGCCGCGGCGGCGCACCGGGTACGCATCACTGCCCGATTTCACTGGAGGAACCGGTGTGATAACGCATGTCGTTGATTGGGGTCACGACACCGTTTGTAACGGAGAATACCGTCCAAAGCGTCCCCCGCTCGTTCGGGACATTATAGACGATTGGATCGCTTCGGCCGGCAATATACAGCCTGACCTGCGCGCCGGATGTGGCCAGCGAGCTGAAGTCGGTCGAGCCTCTGTCGGTGTAGTTGTAGACATAGAACGTATAGGTGCCGTCGAGACCGACATAGACCGAAGTCGTCTCCGGGCCGTAGCTCGTGGTGTCATCGACATCCAAATTGTCGTAGAGCTGCCCGTCATAACGGTATTGCTTGTTGGAGAAATAGGTGTGGAATGTGCTGCCGTCCGGCGCAGGACCAACCAGATGCGAGTCGAGGTCGCGCGGATATTCGCCCCAGGTCAGCACGATTCGCAGCTCGCCGTCCTCGAGCACCGGCGTGAGCGTGCAGTCCTGATTGCCGCGGTTCTCTCCGGCAACAGACAGAATCGTTGCACTGCCGCCCAGATAGCCGTCGGCTGCTGCACAGATGGTGTAGTTGCCCGGTTCGAGCGAGATGGAATAGGTGCCGTCTGCTCCGCTCATCGTGCGCGCGGCCGGCGTGCCGCTCGTCTGGTTGATGCCGCGGTAAATCGTCAGCTCTGCATTGGCAATGGCCGACGCGTCAAACGCATCGACAATCCGGCCGGATACCGTCCCCTCCTCGGTCCCATCCGGGGCCATGTTGAGCAGAACATTGTAGCTGACCACGCCCTCAGTGACCTCGACGTGGTAAATCGTCTCATCGAGATAGCCGACGGCAGTGAACTGCATGGTGTATGTACCCGGATCAAGCAGACAGTAATAGGTGCCCTCGAGCACGGTGCCGGCAAACGTCTCCTGCGTTTGCTCGTTGGTGATCACGACAGCCGCATCCGGAATGACCGCGAGCGTCACCGCATCCTGTACCAGGCCGGTGACAAAGCCGACGGTCGGCAACTCCAGCTCGGGTACACGCGTGCCGTACTCCCGCACCCATTCGACCGCGTTGCGCGCGTTGACAATGGTGTAGATCTGCTGATCCTTGGCGCAGAATTCATCGCCGGTGCAGCAGACGATCGTCTTGACGATATCATAGGTCAGGTTCGGGCTCAGCGAATACAGCAGGCTTGCTACGCCGGCAACCATTGGCGTTGCCATCGAGGTACCGGACATATTGGCATAGTCGCTGCCGAATACGGTGCTGTAAATGTCCGACCCGGGCGCGGCCACGTCGACCAAATCTCCATAGTCGGAATAACTGGCGATGTTGTAGATCCGGTCAAAGCCGCCGATCCATGCGGTCAGGCGGTTGAACAGCGACGAACTGTCTTCCACCGCCGCAACCACAATCGTATGTGCCCGCGCATGATCGCCGCCGGTCATAATCCGGTTGAGTGAATAATTCGATGCATCATCATCGTCATTGCCGGCAGACTTGGCGATGACAAAATCATATCCGGCATCTTCGAGCGAAGCGATCACGCGGTCATAGTATTCGGTGGCAGACTGCTCGTAGGGCGTCACCGCGCTCGGCTGTGATGAGCCGACACTGACGCTGATCACGCGGCACCCACTCATCGCGAGATAGATCACGTTGTAGATCCACCCATTGGTCGTGCTGGTCATCGCGAGCTGACCGTCCTGCGGAACGGTATAATACCACCAGGTTGTGAAATACAGCTCTGTGTTCCAGTTGACGCCGCACACGCCGCGGTCGTTGTTGCCTGCCGCGCCGATGATGCCAGCGCAGTGTGTGCCATGGCTTTTCTGCGAGCAGAATACACACGGATTTGAGATGCACTGATGCGTATCCTCGTACTCCGCATAATAGTCCGCCAGGCTTTTCAGCGAAGTGAAATCCTCCGTCGGCAGGATCGTTGTCCGGCTGAGGTTTACCCGCAGGTCCTCATGTGAATAATCGAGCATGGAATCAATCACACCGACGCGCACAACTGACATTTCGTCCCGGTAATCCCATGCGCCGGGCGCATCGATGCACTCCAGGCCCCAGTTGTTGCCGTCTGGCGCGTCGACGTCCCAGTCGTCGTAGCGGCTGTCGTTTGGCGTATACTCTGACGTCACGTCGATTGCGAGATTGTAGTAGACCGCCTCGACAATCTCCTCCTGCTCCAGGCGCGCCTTCAGATCGTTGATATAATCCTCACCGCTGCCAGTGAAGCGCACCTGATACTGATTCAGGAAATACACCTGTCCGACGATCTCGCCACCGTATTCGCCGAGAAGCCGTGCGGCGGCGGACTGGCTGGTGCCGTCGCGGAAGATGACAAGCAGCTCATTGGAGACGAGCTGCGTACCTGCCTCGACCTCGACAAGCGCCTCTTCCTCCGGCGCAGCGGTGTAGCCAAGATCAAATTCGAGCGACCGGCTCCACGTCTTTTCTCCGAACAGCGTCTCGACGTAGATCCACAGCTCTGACTCACCGAGCGGGATGGACAAATCCTCGATCGTCAGCATCTTGCTGCGCATGCCGCCCTCGACTGCACCCTCGGTGTAGAGCGACGGATCGTTCGTATCCTCCGGGTCGAGCGCATAGCCAACTGCCATAATTGGCTGGTTGGATTCAATGGTGATCGCGATCTCGTCAAACACCCCGTCGGTGGTGGACGATTCCAGATCCGGCGCGTGCAGCGACACATCGAGCGGAAACATTGACGCAACGACCCAGGCGATGACGCCGGCCAACACCGCCAGAACGACCAGCAGGACAATCGGCCACTTCCTGCGCTTTGGCCGCGGCGGTTCGGCGCCGCCGGACGCGGGCGGATTGCCCCCGTCCCTGGCTGCACGCGGCGGCCGGGCTTTCTTCTCGTGCCGCTGCTTTTTCGGCTTGCCGCCGCCGGCCTGACTGAGCTTTCCGCCGCAGTGCGGGCAGAATGCGCCGCCGTCCTCAACCGGCTTTCCGCAGTGCTCACAATACATAGGCATTCTCTCTCCTCAACAAAATGCCCACAGACGCGCCTCCGTCTGCGGGCTACCCGCGCTGGGGCCTCTTTTTAAACCATACCGCATTCCGGTTCCTCTGTCAAGGTCTGCCGCGCATGGCGTATGTGTAACAAAATCGTTGGCAAGGGGGGCTGGCACCAAAATCAGAGCCAG
>CAZGBU010000104.1:0-7244 GCA_964523945.1 uncultured Oscillospiraceae bacterium | reverse complement strand
TACGGCGCGGGGCAGTTCAACGGCTCGTCGGGCTATGAGGAGGCCGCCGTGCAGGGCTTTGTCGCCGGCGTCAACGCCGCGCGCGCGCTGCGGGGCGAGCCGGCGTTTATCCTGCGCCGGTCGGACGCGTACATCGGCACGCTGATCGACGATCTGGTCACGCGCGGCACGAACGAGCCGTACCGGATGATGACCTCGCGCACCGAGTACCGGCTGCTGCTGCGGCAGGACAACGCCGACGGCCGCCTGACGGAGACGGGGCGGCAGCTCGGGCTGGTCAGCGAAGCGCGCGCCGCCGCGGTGCGGGAGAAATATGCGGCGGTCGAGCGCGAGAAAAAGCGGCTGGAGCAGACGGGCGTCTCCGCCTCGCCTGCGCTGGACCAGATGCTGTCGGCGCGCGGCGAGGCGCCGGTGCCCGGCTCGGCGCGGCTGGCCGATCTGCTGCGCCGCCCGCGCGTGCGTTATGACGACCTGGCGCCATTTGACCCGGCGCGCCCGGCGCTGTCCCGGGAAATCGCGGAGCAGGTCGAAATCCAGATCAAATATGCCGGCTATATCGCCCGGCAGGAGAAACAGATGGCGGAGTTTGTCCGCGCCGAGTCGCGCCCGCTCCCGGACGGGATCGATTACGCCGCGATCGGCGGGCTGCGGCTCGAGGCGCGCGAGAAGCTGGCGGCCATCCGGCCGCAGAGCGTCGGCCAGGCCGGGCGCATCTCCGGCGTCAGCCCCGCCGACCTGGCGGTGCTGCTCGTCTGGCTCGACCAGCACCCGGAGGCATGAGCGCAGCCGGAACGCGAACCGACAGACGCCCCCGGGCGTCTGTTTTTCCGTCTCCCCTGCGCTGCCGGCGGCACAAACAGCCTTCAGCTCCCGCGCCCTGCCAAACGCCAAAGCAACACCCCCGGGGCACCGCCCCGGGGGTGTTTTGCTGCCGGTCAGACCGGGAACGGCTCGCTGGATTCCTGATGGATGTAGCGGTCGATGCAGTACTGCAGGATCGCCTTGCGGGGGATGATGCCGATGAACGCGTTTTTGTCGTCGATCACCGGGACGAAGTTCTGGTCCGTGGCCGTGGTGAACAGATCCTCGATGTCGGTGTCGACGCGGACCGGCTTGTTGTCGCAGCGGTGGGAGATGTCCATGATGCAGATCTGCTCGGCGCGCTTGATGTCGCCGCCGCACAGGTTCTTCAGCGCCCACAGCAGGTCGCCCTCGGTGAGGGTGCCGCGGTATTCGCCCGCCCGGTTGAGGATTGGCAGGGAGGTATAGCTGTTGTACTCCATGCGCTCGATGGCTTGGCGGACGGTATCGTCGTCGTCGAGGCAGGTGCAGGCTGCCTTCGGCGTCAGGAAAAACAGGATATTCATGGCGGGGCCTCCTCTCTCACAGACAGTATAGCACACCCGGCGCGCGTTTTGGGAAAGAATTTGCGCCGCACCCCGCAGAAAAAACTGCCGGCCCCGAAACCCGGGGCCGGCAGAGCAGTTTGCAGAAGGGAAAACCGTATGCAGGCTGAGAAAATATGCCGGCGAAACGCCCCGGCAGCGTTTCGCTGCCCGCAGGCCGGACCGGCGGGGCCGCCTACAGGCTGAAAAACGCGGCGCGGCCGGGATAGCGTGCGCTCTCGCCGAGCTCCTCTTCGATGCGCAGGAGCTGGTTGTACTTGGCGACGCGGTCGGTGCGGTTGGGCGCGCCGGTCTTGATCTGGCCGGCGTTGACGGCCACGGACAGGTCGGCGATCGTCGTGTCCTCCGTCTCGCCGGAGCGGTGCGAGACGACGGCCGTGTAGCCGGCGCGGTGCGCCGTCTCGATGGCCTCGAGCGTCTCGGTCAGCGTGCCGATCTGGTTGACCTTGATCAGGATCGAGTTGGCCACGCCCAGCCCGATGCCCTGCTTGAGCCGGGCGGTGTTGGTGACGAACAGGTCGTCGCCGACGAGCTGGACCTTCCCGCCGAGGGCCTTGGTCAGCATGGCCCAGCCCTCCCAATCCTCCTCGCCCATGCCGTCTTCGATCGAGATGATCGGATAGTGTGCGGCGAAGCGCTTCCACATGGCGACCATCTGCGCGCGGGTCATCGTCTTTTTTGCCTTGGGCAGGAAATAGGTGCCGTCCGCCTGGTACCACTCGGACACCGCGCCGTCGAGCGCGATCATAAAGTCCTCGCCCGGGCGGTAGCCGGCGGCCTCGATGGCCTGGACGATCACCTTCAGCGCATCCTCGTCGCGGCGGAGGTTCGGGGCGTAGCCGCCCTCGTCGCCGACGCCGGGCGCCGGCGTGCCGTTTTCCTTCAGAACGGTCTTGAGCGTGTGGAAGACCTCGGCGCACCAGCGCAGGCCCTCGGAAAAGCTCGGCGCGCCGACGGGCATAATCATAAACTCCTGGATGTCGACGTTGTTGCTGGCGTGCGCGCCGCCGTTGAGGATATTCATCATCGGCACGGGCAGCTGCCGGGCGTTCACGCCGCCGAGGTAGCGGTACAGCGGCAGGCCGAGCGCGTCGGCCGCGGCGCGCGCGCACGCGAGCGAGACGGCCAGGATCGCGTTCGCGCCCAGGCGCGACTTGTTCGGCGTCCCGTCGAGCGCGATCATGCGCGCATCAAGCTCCGCCTGGTCGAGCACGTTGCAGCCGACGAGCTCTTCGGCGATCTCGGTGTTGATGTTGGCGACGGCCGCCTGCACGGCCTTGCCGCCGTATTCCGCGCCGTCGTCGCGCTTCTCGCACGCCTCGTACACGCCGGTCGAAGCGCCGGACGGCACCGCCGCGCGGCCGACATAGCCGCCGTCGACGAATACCTCGGCCTCGACGGTCGGGTTGCCGCGCGAGTCCATGACCTGGCGGCCGGCGATCTCCAGAATCTCAAGAAATTGCTTCATCGGAACCATCCTCCTCATACGCCGCGCTGAGCGGCTCTTCCTCTTCGGGCTTGTCGGCTTCCCTGCGGCGGGTCGGCTGGTTGGCCGCCTGGATAATCCGCACGAACTGCTCGGGCACGAGCGACGCCCCGCCGATCAGCCCGCCGTCGACGTCCGGACAGGCGAGCAGCTCGAACGCGTTGTCCGCGTTCATTGACCCGCCGTAGAGAATCGACACCGCGCGCGCGACCTTTGCGTCGGCGATGCGGCGGATGACGGTGCGGATGCCGCGGCAGACCTCCTCGGCCTGCTCGGGCGACGCCGTCTGCCCGGTGCCGATCGCCCAGACCGGCTCGTAGGCAAAAATGCATTTTTTGATCTTCGGCCCGTTCAGGCCGACCAGCGCGGCCTTGACCTGCAGCGTGATGACCTCGGCGGTCAGGCCGGCGGCGAGCTGCGCGTCCGTCTCGCCGATGCACACGATCGGCCGCAGGCCGGCGGCGAGCGCGGCGCGGATCTTCTCGTTGACCTGCGCGTCCGTCTCGCCGAGCGCGCGGCGCTCGGAGTGGCCGAGGATCACATATTCGCACCCGGCGGCCGCGACCTGCGCGGGACTGATCTCGCCGGTGTACGCGCCGGCGTCGGCCGCGTGCATGTTCTGCGCGCCGACGGCGACGCGCGTGTCGCGGAACGCCTTGACGGCGGCCGGAATGCTCAGCGCGCCCGGACACACGACGATCGAGCACCAGCGGCCCTTGGGCAGGATCTTTTTCAGCTCGCGGGCGAAGGCCGTCGTCTCCGCGATGGTCTTGTTCATCTTCCAGTTGCCGGCGATGATGGTTTTGCGGTAGGTTCGGTTCATGCGCGCTCCTTTCTCGGTTGATCGGGTCCGGCCGGGTGTTACGCGTCGAGCAGGCAGGCCACGCCGGGCAGCTCATGGCCGGCGAAGAACTCCAGCGACGCGCCGCCGCCGGTGGAAATATGGGTGATGCGGTCGGAGAAGCCGAACTGCTCGGCCGCCGCGGCGCTGTCGCCGCCGCCGATGACGGTCAGCGCGTCCGACTCGGCCATCGCCTTGGCGATCTGCTGCGTGCCGAACGCGAAGCGCGGCCACTCGAACACGCCCATCGGGCCGTTCCAGACGACGGTGCCGGCCCCGGCGATGACCTTTGTGTATTCGCTGATCGTCTCCGGGCCGATGTCCAGCCCCATCCTGCCGGCGGGGATCTGCCCGTCCGGGCAGACGGCCTTTTTCGCCTCGGGGTCATAGCGGTCGGCGATCACGTTGTCCTTGGGCAGATGGACCTGCACGCCCTTGGCCCGGGCCTTTTCCAGCAGCTTGCGGCAGTATTCGAAGCTCTCGGCCTCGCACAGCGAGTTGCCGATCGACCCGCCGAGCGCCTTGGTGAACGTGTAGCTCATGCCGCCGCCGATCAGGATATGGTCGGCCTTGTCGAGCAGATAGTCGATCACGCCGATCTTGTCGGAGACCTTGCTGCCGCCGACGATCAGCACGAACGGGTGGCGCGGGTTCTCCATGACCTGGCCCATGACCTCGAGCTCTTTTTTGACGAGCAGGCCGGACACGGCGGGCAGGTAGTTGGCCACGCCGGCGGTCGACGCGTGGGCGCGGTGCGACGAGCCGAACGCGTCGTTGACGAACAGGTCGGCCAGCGACGCATAGGCCTTGGCGACGGTGTCCTTGTTCTCCGTCTCGCCGAAGACGAAGCGGACGTTCTCGAGCAGCATGATCTCGCCCGGGCGCAGGCGCGACGCGACGATCTGCGCGCGCGAGCCGACGGCCTCGGACAGGAAGTAGATGTTGCGGTTGAGCAGCTCCTCGAGCCGGAGCCAGACGGCCTTGAGCGAGTATTTCTCCTCATAGCCGAACTTCGGCCGGCCGATGTGGCTGCACAGGATCACGGATGCGCCGTGGTCGAGCAGGTACTGAATGGTCGGCAGGGTTTTGACAACGCGCGAATCGTCCTCGATATTGCCGCGCTCGTCGGTCGGGACGTTGAAGTCGCAGCGGACCAGGCAGCGCTTGCCGGCGACGTCGATGTCGCAGATGGTCTTCTTTTTGTAATTCATAAGCGGCCTCCAGCTTCTCAGGATCCCGCAGCCATCCGCCCGGCCGCGCACAGGCCGGGGAAGCCCTGCTGCCGCAGCGCCTCGTATGCGACGATGGCGACGGAGTTCGCCAGATTCAGGCTGCGCGCTTGACGGCCCGGTCGGAGATATCGAATCCGAGCGGTTCGACAAGGTGCAGGACGCTGCCGGTGGCGGCGCATGTGCGGGCGATGTTGCCGGTGTTCATCGGGATCTCCGGCTCGACGAGCACAATGTTGAGCACGAAAATCCCTCCCCGGCCGGGGTTGGCCAGCCTGTTTTGGATATTATTCTATTCTACTTGGCGCAAAATTGCAAGGGCATCTTGCATTTTTGGCGCAATTGTGGGAAGATGTTTGCAGAACGCTGCAAAGAGGGTATTTTCTTGAAAAAACGCATCGTCGTCAAGGTCGGTACATCGACGCTGGCGCACCCGGGCGGCGGGATGAATTTCCGCAACCTCGACCGGCTCACGCGCGTGCTCGCCGACATTAAAAATAACGGAAGCGAAGTCATCCTCGTCTCCTCCGGCGCGATCGGCGTCGGCGCGGGCAAGCTCAAAATGGCCGCCCGGCCGAACGAGCTGCGGCTCAAGCAGGCCGCCGCCGCCGTCGGGCAGTGCGAGCTGATGCACCTGTACGATAAATTCTTCGGCGAATACGGCGCGACCGTGGCGCAGATCCTGCTCACGCGCGACGACGTCGACCGGCCGTCCGTCCGGGAGAACCTCATCAATACGTTCGAGGCGCTGCTCGAACTGGGCGTCATCCCGGTCGTCAACGAGAACGACTCGGTCTGCTTCGAGGAGATCGAGTCCGCGCACAAGGTCTTCGGCGACAACGACACGCTCTCCGCCGTCGTGGCGACGCTGGTGCGGGCGGACCTGCTGGTGCTGCTCTCGGACATCGACGGGCTCTACAGCGCCGACCCGCACCGGGATCCCGACGCCGCGCTGATCGCCGAGGTGCTCGAGATCACCGACGAGATCCGGCGCCTGGCCGGCGGGTCCGGCACCGCGCTCGGCACCGGCGGCATGCTGACCAAGGTGCAGGCCGCCGAGATCGCGACCGCGGCCGGCATTGACATGGTCATCACCAACGGCGAAAAGCCGGAGAACCTCTATTTCCTCGCCGACGGGGGCAGCATCGGAACGCGCTTCCGCGGCCGCCGCTGAGGCTGCGCGCCGGCTATATAATAATATAGAACGGGAGGATTTCATTATGGGACATCTGCAGGGTAAAACCGCCATCATCACCGGGGCTGGCCGCGCCGTGCTCCAGGATGGGCGCTGCGGCTCGATCGGCTACGGCGTCGCAACCGCCTATGCGAAAGAGGGCGCGAATCTCGTCATCACCGGCCGCAACGCCGCCAAGCTCGACGCTGCAAAGGAGGAGCTCGAGCGCCTGTACGGCATCCAGGTGCTGGCCATCCCGGCCGACATCGCCGCCGGCGCGGACAATGTCGCCATCGCCCAGTCCGTCGTGGACCGGGCCGTCGCGGCGTTCGGCGGCGTGGACGTGCTGATCAACCTGGCGCAGGCGTCGGCCTCCGGCGTGACGCTCGCCATACGATCGAGCAGTTCGACCTCGCGCTCTACTCCGGCCTGTACGCGACGTTCTGCTATATGAAGGCATGCTTCCCGCACCTGGCCAAATCGCATGGGTCGGTCATCAACTTCGCCTCGGGCGCCGGGATCTCCGGCAACTACGGCCCGTGCTCCTACGCCGCCGCGAAGGAGGGCATCCGCGGCCTGTCGCGCGTCGCCGCGACCGAGTGGGCGCCCCACGGCATCAACGTCAACGTCGTCTGCCCGCTTGCGTGGACGGCGCAGCTTGAGAATTTCAAGAACGCGTACCCCGAGGCGTATGAGAAAAACGTCCACACCCCGCCCGCCGGCTATTTTGGCGACCCGGAGGCGGACATCGGCCGCGTGTGCGTCCAGCTCGCTTCGCCGGACTTCCGGTATATGACCGGCGAAACGCTGACGCCCCAGGGCGGCACCGGCCTGCGGCCGTAACGGCCCCGCGGGCGGTTTGGCAGGACACAGGTTTGCTGGTCTTTTGTGTCTCGGACGGAGCAGGGGGCATGACATCCACTGGACGTCATGCCCCCTGCGGAAAATGGATGATTGCCCGCAGCATTCCGGCTCCTGCCAATCATCACAGGGGAAGCTACACTTCCCCTGCGCTGGCTGCGCCAGCTACCCCTTTGTGGACTTGCTGGGCAGAAACACCTTGCTTTGCAAACTGTTCCCGTTCAATAATTTTTATAGAAACCGGCTA
>CAZGBU010000103.1:0-7271 GCA_964523945.1 uncultured Oscillospiraceae bacterium | reverse complement strand
CCAGGCACTTTTTCATGTTGGCCGCATATTTGAACGCGCTGATGGCGTCATTGTCATACTTCGACTGGAGCATAATGTCGGTCTTGCTGCCGTCCCACGCCAGATGTGTGTGGCAGTTGATAAAGCCCGGCATCAGGTACAGGCCGGTTCCATCGATGACGCGCGCCGCCTCGGGTGCAGCCCCGGTCTCGAGAATCTCCGAGACAATGCCGTTCTCCACCGTTACGGTTTTCACGGAGACGGTGCCACTGACCACGTCGATCAGGTTGACATTCTGAATTACAAGCTGCTTCATTGCAATTTCCTCCTACATCAGTACACGGACTTTTCGCTATCGCTGCCGGCGCCGGCCGCGGACTCGGTGTCCAGGCACATCTCGTCGATCGCGGTTTTGCACGCGCGCATGTTGTCCAGATTGGCTTCGCTGTAGTTGCGCGAAAGCACGACACCCTTGCCGCCGGCCTCAAATGTGGCCTTCACCGCGGCGGTGATATCGGCCGGCGTCGCCTCAACAATGCCCTCGCCTGTGGGCACGCCGGTGGGAATGCCGACGAAGACCGGCATTGTGTCTTTGACGCCGGTACGGATGCGGCGGACGGCATTCTGGATATAATCGGTGGAGAAGCCGACATCGTTGAGCTTCTCATACTCCGGCTGGCCCTTCAGAGCGAGGATCGGATAGAGCGCCTCGGTCAGCGCATGGAGGCTGTCGAAATCGCGGAACACCGTCTTCTGCCTGCCCTCGATATGCGCGCGAATGCGCGAGGAGGCAGGGATGTTGTAGAGGATCGGTTTGATGAAGTCGGCGCACTCGATGAAGTCGGAATAGTCGTACATGCTGCGCAGCCAGAAGCTGAACGTCTCCGTCACCTGCCAGATGCCGAGGCCAAACGACTTCTTCGGCGAAAGCCACTTACCCGTCCCATAGATTTCCTTTGCCAGCCCGATGTGGCTCTCATACCACATTTTCTCCCACTGGAGGATCTCGGGATAGCGCATCAGGATGCGCACAAAGTTTGCCAGATAGCCGTCCTGCATCTCCACGCCGGCCTTGCAGGCTTTGACGTAATTGTAGAGCTTGCCATAGCCCTCCCTGGCGCGCTCGGCGTCAATATTCTTCTGGTGGGCTTTTGCGATGCAGTGCTCGCAGAAGCACGAGGCCGGTTCTCCGTCGAGCACGGCGCTCACTGCGCTCTTGCGCTCCAGCCCCCACATCAGGCCGTTGATGTCATGATTGTTGCAGTAGTCCTCGATGACGCTACGCCACCAGATCTTGTACTGCGGGTTATTATAGCAGGGGATCTTGCCGCGGCGGCCCAGATGATCGACCTCCAGGATGTGAACCCAGCCCGGCACCCATCTGCTCTTCGGCTCGGGGCGGGAGGTCTCGCAGTAGTAGATATATGTCTCCATGCCGCGCTGCCTGGCGGCAGGGATCACATCGCGCAGCGTGTCAAAGCCCTTGTAGAGCGGGTCTGGCGCCTTGAAGTCTTTCAGGAACGTCGCGCCGTAGTACTTCGGGTCCGGCTCAAAAAACGCGCCGCCCTGCAGATAGTCCGGCTCCTGTGGGCCATGGTCGGGGTAACCCATCGAACCGCGCCCCGCGTTGCCTCTCGCCCACGAGAGCGCAGAGATAAACAGGGTGTTGACACCGGCTTCCTTCTGCAGAAAGTTAAGTACGTGGTCGACGCCTTCATCGACGAAGCTGATTGCACCAACCTGAGCGCCAATGACATTTTTCTTCATATTTCTTACTCCTTTCACAGATCCAAATGCACAGGATATCGGGGTGCTCCGCGGTCAGGCAGTCGCCGCGCGCCCCGGGAGAAACGCACCGTAACCCTGTTCCACGGTGATCGCGCCCGGAACGTAGACCTGCGTGCCGCGCACATACGTCGCGCCGATGCGGCCGAGGAAGCGCCTGCCGTGATAGGGATACAGACTCTTTTTCGATTTGGAAAAGCTGTCCATGATATCGACGGTCAGCTCCCCATTGGGATCGAACAGCAGGAAATCGGCGTCCGCGCCCGGCTGGAGCGTGCCCTTTCTGCCATACAGTCCCAGGAGCCGCGCCGGCGCGGCGCTGGCCAGGCGGACTGCGTCGGTCAGGCCGATGCGCCCGCGCAGCGCTGCGTCCAGGATCGCCGGGCCGAAGAATTCGGCATTCGGCATGCCGGACGGCGCGGCCAGGAAGTCCGCAGTCTCTTTTTCAGCCGGCAGAAACGGCGCATGATCCGATGCGACGGCATCGAGTGTGCCATCTGCCAGTGCCTGTCCCAGCGCCGCCTGATGCCGGCCGCCGCGCACAGGCGGATTGACCTTGGCATACGTTCCAAACCGGCGCAGCGCGTCCTCCTCCATCCACAGATAAGGCGGGCAGCTTTCACCCGTTGCGCGAACGCCATGGGACTTGAGATAACGAAGCGCCTCGATTCCCTCCTCCGAGGAAATGTGGCAGATGTGGATCCGTGCACCCGACGGCTTCGCGCACAGGCCGGCCGTCAGGATCGCCAGTTCCTCCGCCTCCGGAATCCGGGTGCGGAACTGCGCGCGGAACCCGCGGCGGGCGTCTTCTTCCAGCATTGCGGTTCGCGCCTGGATCATGCCGTCGTCTTCCGCATGGACGCAGGTGAGCAGCCCTGTGGCCGCATTGGCCGCCAGCGCCTCGTACAGTTCCCGATTGCCGACGGCGCACAAGTCGCAGAACTCATCCTCGCGCCCTGCCGGTGCACGGTGCAGGAACAGCTTAAAACCGATCGCGCCCGCCGCCGCCAGTTCCTGCGCCCGTCGCGCGTCGCGCGTTGCGCCCGCGCCATAGAACGCGTAGTCCACGACTGCCCGGCTGCCCGCATAGGCGATACGCGCGCGCAGTGTTTCCACATCGTGCGGGCTCGGCTTGGCAATCGGCATCTCCACCAGCGTTGTCACGCCGCCTTTCGCCGCCGACATGGTGGCCGTGTCAAAGTCCTCCCGGTCACTCCGGCCGGGGACGCGGCAGTGGAAATGCATATCCACCAGTCCGGGCAGGACCAGGCTGCCCGCCGCATCGACCGTCTGTGCCGCTGTGCCGTCACCCGGTGCCAGCCAGGCGGCCACCCGCCCGCCGCAGACGGCCAGATCCGCTTGTGCGTCTCCGCTCTCGGTCAGCAGCGTACCGTTTCGAACAATAAGGTCATACATATGTCACGCCTTTCCTTCTTTCAGCAGTTGGTAATAGGCGCGCACGCCGCTGAAGATGTCATACTCCGGCACATAGTCCGTGTCGGCCTGCAGCCGCTCAATGCTCAGTGCGCCGCGCTGCTGCTCCGGCCGCATTGCGATATCCGCCTCATCCGGGTCATCCGTGAACCGGTACGAGAACGCGCCGCCGGACGCCTGGCGGACCGCCTCCGCGATCTCGCGCAGGCTTACGTCCCGCGCCGTGGAAACATTATAGATGTCATAGCGCAGCGACGGCGCAAGCAGAAGCTTGGCAATCGCCCGCACAGTGTCGTGAATGTATGTCCAGTCGCGCACGACGTCACCGCCGTAGAGGACGGCGTTTTCACCACGCAGGGCCATATGGGTCAGGCGATACACGCAGGACATGGCCGTGCGGCCGCTTGTCACGCGCTCAAATGGGCCGTAGGGCGCCGCGATGCGAGCGCTGACCGTCTCCATGCCGGAAAGGCGCCCCATATGTGCCGTCAGCAGTTCGCTGGCATATTTGGTCACACAGTAAGTACTGAACAGATCCAGCTGGGAATCCTCACGCACCACATCGCCCGGATTGCTGTACGAGCCGTACACGCCGGAGGAACTGACGTAGACAAAGCGCTTCACCTGCTTCTGCAGCGCGAACTCCATCAGGTTGACATGGGAGCGGAGGTTGATGTTGCAGATCGGAATAAAATAAGACAGCTCGTCGCCGGGCGGCGTCGTCATAATGGCGCAGTTGACAATGGCGTCCGGATCGAACGCGGAGAGCCCGTCATAGGTCTCCGCGTCGAGCAGATCGCCGCGGCAGAACTGCACGCGCTCTCCATAGGGTGCAAGTGCCGCTTCATTTTCCGGCGTCAGTTCACCGCGGTAGGCAGCGATGAC
Organism: uncultured Oscillospiraceae bacterium; assembly: GCA_964523945.1. GTDB lineage: Bacteria > Bacillota > Clostridia > Oscillospirales > Oscillospiraceae > CAKTOF01. The sequence goes on along the minus strand of CAZGBU010000103.1, from coordinate 3,188 downwards.
CGTATGGCCCTGTTCCAGCAGATACAGCGCCAGATTAATCCCGACGAAACCATTTGCGCCTGCAATCAGAACCTGCATTATAGTACCTCCTCAGTTCAGGCGGGGCTTGCCCGCGATCGACCAGCCGCCGTCGACCATGACGGTCTGTCCCGTCATGCCGTCGGAGGCACGGCTGGCCAGAAAGGCCACCGCGCCGAAGAGCATGTCGGCTGTGGCCAGCCGGCCAAGCGGCGTCATGGCGCAGGACATCTTCTGTCCTGCAGACATCGCCTCGGGCGGCGTCTCGTCCACGTCCACGCCGCCCCAGGCGACTGCATTGACCCAGATGCCGTATGGCGTCCATTCCACCGCGGCCGCCGCCGTATAGGCATTCACCGCGCCCTTGGTTGCACAGTAGGAGGTCCGCATCTCCATGCCACGGACCGATGAAATCGAGGAGGTATTGATGATCTTGCCGCCGCCCTGTTCCTTCATCATCCGCGCCGCCTCCTGGCAGCAGAGCATGGTGCCCTTCACATTGACGCCGAAGATCCAGTCCCACTCGGCCTCCCCGTGTTCCAGTCCTGTCTGATTGACCCGGACGCCGGCATTGTTGAACATGACGTCAAGCCGGCCGAATCGCTCCGCAATCGTTGCAAATGCGCGCTTCACACTGCCGGAATCCGCCACATCCAGCGGGACCCACAGGTGCTCCGCGCCCTGCTGTTCGAAATAATCGAGCACCGGCTGTGCCTTCTCGCGGCTGGAGTTGCCGATTATAACTTTTGCACCATACTTACCGAAGCCCTTGGCCACGGCCGCTCCAATGTTCTGATCGCCGCCTGTGATAAACACGACCAGGTCTTTTACTGAAAACAGATCCACATGGACTCCTCTCTTCCCATCAGAAATTCTGGATCTTCGGGTCCAGATAATCCCGCAGCCAGTCGCCCAGGATGTTGATGCCGAGCACGACAAGTGCAATCGCAATTCCGGGGAACACACTCATCCACCAGGCGTTGTACATGTAGTTCCTCGCCAGAGAGATCATGCCGCCCCAGGTCGGCATCGCCGCCGGCACACCGAGGCCGAGGAAGCTCAGTGACGCCTCTGACAGGATGCTGCTGGCGAACGAGAAGCTGGCAATCACGATGACCGAATTAATGATGTTCGGCATAATGTGCTTGAAAATGATGGTCCGCGCCGGCAGCCCGATCGCCTTGGCCGCCTCGACATACTCCTTTTCCCTGGCCGAGATAACTTCGCCGCGTACCATTCGCGAATAAGTAACCCAGCTCGAGACAACAAGCACCGCGACCACATTCGCTACGCCTGAGCCAAGGATCGTCAACACCGCGATCGCCAGCAAGACAAACGGAAATGCAAAGATGATGTCCGCAATGCGCATGATAATGTCATCCACAATCTTTCCAAAATAGCCCGCCAGCAGGCCAAGCGCCACGCCCAGCACGCCAGAGATCACAACCGACGCAAAACCGACGATTAAGGAAATCCGCGAGCCATAGATAATGCGGCTGAGAATACAGCGCCCCAGCGAATCCGTCCCCAGCGGGTAGGCCATGCTGCCGCCGTCCATCCACGCCGGAGGCAGCAAATACAAGCTCAGATCCACCAGTTCCGGATCATGCGGTGCAAGCACCGGCGCAAGCAGCGCGCACAAAATCAGCAGAAGCAGTACAGCAAAGCCAAATACTGCGCTCTTGGATTTCAGCACACATTTGCAAAAGTAGCGAAATCCCTTGCGGACAGACTGATCGAGTGTGTCGTCTTCCGTAAACAGGAATTCGGGCTGTTCATTCACCATTTGTGTCTTCAATTCGCCCACGATTGCACCTCCTCAGTCCAGCTTGGCTTTCGGGTCAATGACCACATACAGCAGATCGACCAGCAGATTGACCACCACAAAAATGGTAGCGCACAGGATCACGCAGCACTGCACCAGCGGAATGTCTTTCCGTTCCATTGCCGTGATGGCAAGCCGGCCGATTCCCGGCCAAGAGAACAGAGACTCCGTGATCACCGAGCCGCCCAGCAGCGAACCGAGCTCAATGCCCAGCATGGTGATAACCGGGCCAAGCGCATTGCGCAGCGCGTGCTTGATGTCGACCTTTGCCGTGGTCAGGCCCTTGGCCTTTGCGGTTCGGATATAGTCCTGACCAAGTACATCAAGCATTGTGGATCGGACGGTCCGCGCGTTGCGCGCGCATGAAAACAGCGCCAGCGCCACCGTCGGCATCACAAGGTTCTTCCATGTGCCGGAGCCGGAAACCGGGAGGATCTGCCAATGCACGCCGAACAGCAGGATTAAGAGCATGCCGACCCAGAACACCGGCAGCGACTGGCCCAACAGGCCAAACGTCATGCCCAGCTTGTCGACAAGCGAATTCTTCTTGATTGCGCAGGCCATGCCCAGCGGGATGGCAATGATGATCGTCAGCGCCAGCGCAGAGAGCGCAAGTTCCACTGTGTAGGGAAATGCATCCATAACAAGTTCAATGCAGGGCCTGTTATAGTAATAAGATGTGCCGAAGTCGCCCTCGGTCAGAACGCCGGCAATATAGCTGCCATACTGTACGATCCAGGGTCTGTCAAATCCTCTGGAGACGCGGAACGCCTCAATGGCCTCTTCAGACATACCTCTCGTATCACCGAGGATCAGGATGGTCGGATCTCCGGTCAGGAACATGCATCCGAACGTCAATATGGTAATGCCGAAGAGTACAATGATACTCTGGGCGATCCGTCGTATCACATACCGTTTCATAATGCCTCCCTCCCAAACCGAGGAGATGGGGGAGCCGGGAGCCGCCGGACTACTGATCCGGACGGCTCCCGCTCCGCTGCTTAGTAATTGTAGGTCGCGTTGTAGAGCAGGATGCGGCCGCTGAAAGCGGGCGTCCAGGTGATCTTGTCGGAAATGCCATAAGCATTGACGCCCATGGAGAAGAAGATGATCGGCGCGTCCTCACGCATAATCTGCTGCGCCTCATAGCCGAGCTTCAGGCGGGCGTCCTCGTCAAACTCTGCGGACAGCTCATCCATCTTTGCATCAAACTCCTCATTGACCCAGCTGCCGTAGTTGGAAGCATTGGTCGAAAGCATATCGGTCAGATCAGTCTGCACCTCGAGCACCGAACCAGAGCCAAGGAAGAACAGGTCACAGGTGAGTTCCTTGGAGTCGAGCTGCG
>CAZGBU010000102.1:0-7309 GCA_964523945.1 uncultured Oscillospiraceae bacterium | reverse complement strand
CTAGAAAAAAGCAGAAAAATAGCGTAGACAATGGCCGATGCGTTCAGACCGCAGCACTTGTTATAATGAAAATTTCACCACAATTGCCGCCGCGCCCGCCTGTGCAGCTTCTTCTGTCCACCATTGCGCCGGCAGCCCGCGCCTTTGTGACCAACCAATCGCGGCGGCCTTGCAAATGGGCCGAAAAAACACCCGGGGACGATGGCTTCGTCCCCGGGTGTTTTGTGTGCCGGCCGCATGCTCAGCCGCCGTCCTCCTCCATGGCGCGGAAAAAATCGGCGGCATCCTCATTGCTGTCGCACAGCGCGGCGAGCTGGCGCAGGGCCTCAAGCCGGTCGAGCAGCCGCACCTCCACGGCGCCGCGTTCTGTGCGGCGGATCTCGCTGAGCAGCGTCAGGTCGAGCGCGTCCACGTCCACCCCGTCGCCGAGCGCGAACTTGACGCAGTCGTTGCTCCGGCCGAATGCCAGCTGCGCCAGCCGGCGGATCACATCATTTTTCTGCGGCAGCCGTCTGCGGGCGCGCCGGATCGCGCGCTGCACGTCGGCGCGCTCGAGCAGCGCCGCCCCGTCGTCCCGGCCAATCGCCGCCGCGCCCTCGTCCGCGTCCAGCCCGCGCAGATACGCTGCCGCAAACCGCCGGCACTCCTGAGCCGATAGTCGAATCATTGCATCGCGTCCTTTCTTCGCCGTTCACCACTGCCGTCCCGCTTTTCGCGGGTTGCACCGCCGCGTGCAACCGCCGGCCATCCCGAAAAAAGCAGTCGCAATCCTGCGCTGCATGTGCTATCATAGGAACACGGCGCAGCCGTACAGCGCGAAGCGCAGGAAAGGACGAGAACCATGTACACGTTGGAATTGGCGCAGCCGGCGGAGCTTGCCGTCTGCTATGCGATGATCGAGGCAGGCCGGGCGTTTCAGCAGGCGCAGGGCTTTGTGCAGTGGACGGCAGACTACCCCAATCTGGACACCATTCGTTCGGATATTCGCGATCAAAAGGGTTACGTTGTCCGCGCGGACGGCGAGATCGCCGGCTACCTGTGCATTGATTTTGACGGCGAACCGGCCTATGCGAAAATCGACGGCGCATGGCACACGGCAGAGCCGTACGCAGTGGTGCACCGGATGGCGTTCGACAGCCGTTTCCGCGGACAGGGCCTGGCCGGGACGACATTCCGGCTGGTGGAGACGCTGTGCCGGGAAAAAGCCGTTCCGAGCATCCGGGTCGATACCGACTTTCCAAACAAGCGGATGCAGCACATCCTGGAAAAGGCCGGGTTTTCTCAGTGCGGCGTCATCGTCTTCCAGGGGAGCGGCAAGCTGGCCTACGAAAAGAGCCTTTGACCGGCACGCGGCTGCGTTTTGGCTTGACAAATTGTTTTGCGCGATATAAAATAACCTTGTTTATTGATAAACGAGGTTATTTTATAGGAGGGTCACGCCGATGCCGGCCAAAAAACAGATTACCCGGGAGATGATCCTGGATGCGGCGATGGCGCTGCTGCGCACCGAAGGGATCGACGCAGTACAGGTGCGGTCGCTGGCCAAATACCTGCATTGCTCCACACAGCCGATCTACCTTTCATTCAGCGGGATGGACGCACTGCGGACGGCGCTGAACGCCGACGCTGTGGCGCTGTTCCTGCAGGCGCTGCGGGACGGCAGCAACGGCACGCCGCCCCGCCTGTACGGAATGCCGTATATCCGGTTCGCCGGGGCAGAGAAAAAGCTGTTTCAGTTCCTGTTTCTGCGGCCAAACGCATTCTCCGAACTGCGCGCGTCGCTTGCGCCGGTGATGCAGGACGAGATCGGGCGGCTGATGCAGCGCTGCTCGCTCGACTATGACATGGCACATCACCTGCACGACCAGCTCTGGATGCACACACACGGCATCGCGTCAATGCTCGCAACAGACTTCTGCGTCTGGGATATGGACAAGGTGGCGCGCATGGTGGCGGATTGCGAAGCGGATCTGTGCAGGCGGTACGAGCATCGATGATGTTTTCCAACCGGGATCTGCGGCAACTCATCTTTCCGCTGTTTGTCGAGCAGTTTTTGCTGATGCTGGTCGGAATCGCAGATACCTTTGTGATCAGCTTTTCAAGCGAAGCGGATGTATCGGGTGTCTCGCTGGTCAACGCATTTCAGACGGTTCTGGTCTTTCTGTTCACTGCGCTCTCATCCGGCGGCGCAGTCATCATCAGCCAGTATATCGGCGGCCGCAACTCCGGGAAAGCTGAACAGGCGGCCAGCCAGCTTCTGATGATCTCCGCCGTGTTCGCGCTGGTGCTGACCGTGCTGATCGAGCTGCTGCGCCGGCCGCTTCTGCAGCTGCTGTTTGGCCAGATCGAGCCGGCAGTGATGGCGGCGGGTGAAACCTATCTGTACATCGTCACTGCGTCGCTGCCGGCGCTCGCGGTGTATGATGCCGGTGCGGCGCTGTGCAGGAGCATTGGGAAAGCAACTGTGACGATGTACATCTCCGCCGCAGCGAATGTCATCAACATCATCGGCAACTGCATTGGCGTGTTTGTGCTGCATCTGGGCGCGGCGGGCGTTGCATACCCATCACTGCTCTCGCGCATTGTCTCCGCTGCCGCCGTGACGGCGTACTGCTTCAGCCGACGCTGTGTGGTCCGCTACCGACTCCGGTCCGTGTGCAGCTGGAATGCAGATATTCTCAAACGGGTGCTGCGCATCACGCTGCCGAACGGACTGGAAAACGGCGTGCACCAGCTGGTTAAGGTGATGCTGTCGAGCATGGCGGCGCTGTTCGGCACCAGCCAGATCGCCGCAAACGGCGTGGCACAGAGCATCTGGTCCATGGCGTCGATCATGGGGCTGGCCATGGCACCGGCCTACACGACTGTCATTGGTCAGTGTATGGGCGCCGGCCAGATCGCGGCCGCCAATACATACTTCAAAAAACTCAACCGGATTACATTGGTGCTGTCGGTCGCATGGAACGCGCTGATTTTTGCCCTGACGCCGCTGTATCTGTACGGCTCGGCGATCTCGGCGCAGGCAAAGTCGCTGGTCATCTGGCTGGTGCTGATCAACAACGTATGCAATGCACTGGCCTATCCGTTTGCCGGCCCGCTGGGCAACGGGCTGCGGGCGGCCGGCGATGTCCGGTTTACAATGATTACATCGATTGTGCTCACCATCGGCGCCCGGCTGCTGTTTTCCGCGCTGTTTGGTCTGTGGCTGGGCTGGGGCGTGATTGGCATTGCGGTCGGTATGAGCATCGATCTGGTGCTGCGGGGCGCGGTTTTTCTATGGCGGTACCATTCCCAGAAGTGGACGCGTTTCCGGCTGGTCTAACCCGCCAAGGAAAAAACCGGCAGCCTGCGCTGGATGCACAGGCTGCCGGTTTCCATATGCTGTCGGGCGCTCAGGCTGTGCCGCCCGCAGCGGCGGGGAATTTCTTACCCAGCTTGCCCGCCGCGCGCAGATAGGCCACGGTATCGCGCAGCGTCTGCTCAATCGGGCGCGTGTGATAGCCCAGCTCGCGGTCGGCCTTCGCGTGCGAGAAATTCGCGTTCGACGAGAGCGTGTAGAGCGAGTAGCGCGTGAACAGCGGCGGTTTGCGGCGCATGCGGTAATACAGCTCGCACAGCGGCGCAACCGCGCGCACAAACCACAGCGGCAGATACGTCCGGATCCGGCGCACGCCGGTGATCTCATGGAGCGTATCGAGCAGCTCGCGCACCGAGCAGTAGCGGTTCGAGAGGATGTAGGTCTGGCCCGGCCGGCCGCGCTCGGCGGCGGCGAGGACGCCGGCGGCCACGTCGCGCACATCGACAAAGTCATAGCCCCCGCGCACGGCAGCCGTCAGACGGCGGCGGCAGTAGTCGATCACCAGCGCGGTCATATGGCTGCGCCCGCCGTCATACGGCCCCACGATGCCGGACGGGTGGACCACGACGGCGTCAAGGCCGCCCCGCGCGGCCTCGAGCACATAGGCGGTCGCCTCGGCCTTGGTCTTGGCGTATTCCCCGACGACCGCGTCGGGGCTGAACTGGTCGGTTTCTGCAATGGTCTGTCCGTCGGGCAGCTCACGGATGGCGTGCACGGAGCTGACGTACACCAGCCGCCGGACGTTGTGCGCGCGGCACAGGTCGACGATGTTCTTCGTGCCGTCGACGTTGACGTCGTGCACGGCCTGTTGGTGGCGCGACGAGATGGAAACAATGCCGGCGCAGTGGATCACGACGGTGTCCGGCCCGGCTTCGGCAAAAAGCGGCTCGAGGCTCTGCCGGTCGCGCACATCTCCTTTGACGACGCGGACCTCCTCGGCCGCGACCGTTTCGCCGGGCAGGCACAGCGCGGTGACAGACTCGCCGCGGAGGGCGAGCTGCGCGAGCAGCGCGGTGCCGAGATGACCGGCGGCGCCGGTGAGTAAATAACGGGTTTTCATATCGGCTCCCTCCTGTATGCCGGGATGGCTCCCGGTTTCTGTTCCCATTATACCATAAGGAAAAGGCGAATGCGCACGGTCACAAAAATTTTACAACTGCCCGTCCGATTGGAGCGTCAGCCGGAACCGGCCGCTGAGAAAGGTGAATTTCCCGTCGAACGAAACGGGCGCGGCCGACTCAAAAGAAAATCCCAGCCGCCGCAGCAGCCTGCACGACGGCGCGTTGTCCAGCGCCGTCTCCGCCGAAAACGCGCGCGCCATGCGCTTCGGCCAGATAGCGGATCAGCGCCGCCGCGCTCTCGCCGGCGTAGCCGTGCGCATGGCTGGCCGAGTGAAAGCAGTATCCCAGATCGTAGCGGCCCGCGATCCGGTGGAAGCACACATAGCCGATCATCTCGCGCCGGTCGGAGCGGAACACCGCAAAAAACAGGCCGCTGTCTGCAAACTGCCGGGTCAGCGCGCGGATGTCCGCATCCGCCGTCGGAAACGGCCGGTCATACGCCGCATACGCGGATCGGCCAAAATCCGCCCAGATGCGCTTCATGGCCGGCCAGTCGGCCTCTGTCAGGCTGCGGATCCACAGGCGCTCCGTTGCCAGTTCCACGGCGCGGCCGTCCTGCGCGCTCATACGGCGCACACGAGCGGGCAGTCGTCCGGTGCTGCACCGGCCTGCGCCGGGCCGCGCCGGGCGGCGTCCTCGCAGCCCATCCGGCGGTAAAACGCCTGTGTCTCCACCGCCGGGTGCGCGGACAGATACAGCTGCCGCGCGCCATGCTCCCGTGCCCAGCGCCGCGCGGCAGCAAACAGCGCCGCGCCGATCTCATGCCGGCGCAGATCGGCGGAGACATGCAGCGCCGCCAGCTCCAGATACCGCTGCGCGCCGCCGAACAGCGCCGGCTTCACCGCGGCAAAGCCCTTCAGCCTGCCGCCGACGAACGCGGCGTGGACAAAGCCGCCGCCGCGCACGGTCTGCTTCAGGCAGTCGACCAGGAACAGATAATCCTCCTCCGTCCAGTCGTCGACCGCCGGCGCGTCGCGGACAACCCACGTCCCGTCCTCCCACCAGCGGCATTTCGTCACCACCTGGCGCCGGATAAAGTCCCGGAACAGCGCACGGTCCAGCTCGGCCTCCGCCACATCCCGGTATACGATTTCGTCCATTCCGCTTCCTCCTTCGCCGCACATTTTTCCTATCATAGCACACCGCGCCGCCGATGGCCACCGGCATTTTGGGGCGCGGGGCTGCTTTCCCCGCATCCCGCGCCGTGCTTTTTTGCCGGCCGGGGTTGCATTTGGTCGAAAACGGCGGTATAATGCTTCCGAACTGAGGAGAGGAGGCGCCGACCGTGCCGCGTTTTGCCCCGCAAAACGCAGCGCCGCCGGCGCCGGATTCTGTCTGCGTGCAGGCGGCCGCCCTGTCTTCCCCGGAAAACGGGGCCTTTTTCCGCCTGCCGCCCGCACAGGAAAGGGAGGAAACTACTATGCAAATGATCTACGGCATCAAGGACCGGCCGGGCTTCCGCAAGACGCTGGTCTTTGCCATCCAGCAGCTGCTGGCGATCATGGCGGCGACGCTTGTCGTCCCGGTGATCACCAACGGCTCGTGGGCGGCCTCCGCCGGGCTCGACGCGCTCGCGCCCGCCGATCAGCTCAGCCCCGCCGCCGCGCTGTTCGGCGCCGGCGCCGGCACGCTGACGTACATCGCGTTCACTAAGGCCACCAGCCCCGTGTTTCTCGGGTCGTCGTTCGCGTTCCTCGGCTCGATGGCCGCAGCGTTCGCCGGCTCGATCACGGTCAGTTACCTCGGCCTGATCATCGGCGCAATCTTTGCGGGACTGGTCTACGTCCTGCTGGCTGTGATCGTCAAGTGCGCCGGCGTCAACTGGATCAACCGGCTGATGCCGCCCGTCGTCATCGGCCCGACCGTGGCGATCATCGGGCTGTCGCTCGCGGGCAACGCCGTCGGCGACCTGACCACCCCGAGCTTTGCCGGCGGCAGCGTCTATGTCTGCCTGATCGTCGGCGTCATTACGCTGTTTGTCACAATGGCCGTGTCCACGTTCTCCAAGGGTTTTCCGCGGCTGATCCCGTTTATCATCGGCATCCTGGCCGGCTATGCGGCCGCGTCGGTGTTCTATGTCATCGGCGAGCTGGCCGGCATCGACGCGCTGAAGGTCATCGACTACAGTGAGCTGGTCGACAACTTCCGCAATTTCGGGCTTTCCAGCTTCCTCTCCGTGCCGAACTTCACGTTCCTGAAAGCGATCAAGGGGCTTGACGAGATCACCGCCGCGCAGATCTCGACCGTGGCGGTGGCCTATGTGCCGGTGGCGTTTGTCGTGTTCGCCGAGCACATCGCCGACCACAAGAACCTCTCGTCGATCATCGGCACCGACCTGCTCGAAAAGCCGGGCCTGCACCGCACGCTGCTCGGCGACGGCGTTGGCTCGATGGTGGGCGCGTTCTTCGGCGGCTGCCCGAACACGACCTACGGCGAGTCGGTCGCCTGCGTCGCCATCACCGGAAACTGCTCCACAATCACGCTGCTCTACACCGCGATTCTCGCGATGATCATCTCATTCCTGTCGCCGTTTGTGTGCTTTGTCGACACGATCCCGTCGTGCGTGATGGGCGGCGTGTGCGTGGCGCTCTACGGCTTCATCGCCGTATCCGGCCTGAAGATGATCCAGACGGTCGACCTGGGCGAAAACCGCAACCTGTTCGTCGTCTCGACGATCCTGATCACCGGCATCGGCGGCCTGACCGTCTCGTTCGGCAAGGTCACGATCACGTCGATCGCCTGCGCGCTGATCCTGGGCATCCTTGCAAACGTGATGCTCTCGCGCAAGCCGAAGGACGAAGCGGAGAAATAACCGAACCAAAGCCGCCGG
>CAZGBU010000101.1:0-7378 GCA_964523945.1 uncultured Oscillospiraceae bacterium | reverse complement strand
TCTTCTCCGACATGGTGGTGTTCTCCAACTACGCCATGCAGGTCATCATGGCCTTCATGCTCCTGAACATGATCTTTATTCTCCTGCCCCGGGCCCAGGTGTCCGCCAACCGGATCTGCGAGGTTCTGGACACGCAGGTGAACATCACCGACGGGCCGGGAGCCCAGACGACGGAGACCGGCACCGTGGAGTTCCAGGATGTGTCCTTCCGCTATCCCGGCGCGGCGGCGGATTCCCTCCAGCACATCAGCTTCACTGCGAAACGTGGGGAGACCGTGGCCCTCATCGGCGCCACCGGCTGCGGCAAGACCTCTCTCATCAACCTGATCCCCCGGTTTTATGACGCATCCCAGGGCACTGTCCTGGTGGATGGGGTGGATGTGCGCTCCTATGAGCAGGAGGACCTGCGAAACCGCATCGGGTATGTCTCCCAGAGAGCGGTCCTGTTTTCTGGCACCGTGGCCTCCAATGTGGCCTACGGGGAAAACGGCCGGGGCGGGATCACAGAGGACGACGTCCGGGAGGCGGTGTCCATCGCCCAGGCCGCGGAGTTCGTGGAGAAGATGGACGGCACCTACGGCGCGACCATCGCCCAGAGCGGCACCAATGTCTCCGGCGGGCAGAAACAGCGGCTATCCATCGCCCGGGCGGTGGCGCGGAAGCCGGAGATCCTGATTTTCGACGACTCCTTCTCTGCCCTGGACTACCGGACAGACAAGGCACTGCGTCAGGCCCTCCGGGAGAAGACCGCCGGCACCACCAAAATCATCGTGGCCCAGCGGATCAGCACCATCCGGGACGCGGACCAGATCCTGGTGCTGGATCACGGCAAAATCGTGGGCAAGGGCACCCATGAAGAACTTTTGGAAAACTGCCCGGAATATCTGGAGATCGCCCAATCCCAGCTTTCTAAGGAGGAGATCGCACATGGCTGAAAAGAGAGCAAGCATGAATCAGTCCGGCCCCGGCAGCATGGGGACTGGTGAACAGAGCAAGGATCTGAAAAAGGCGTTCGGGGACTTCTTCCGCTATATCGGCAGATACAAAGCTGCCTTGATTGCGGCGGTACTGCTGTCCCTGGCCGGGGCGGTGCTGACCCTCATCGGCCCCGGCTGGCTGGGGGATGTCACCAACCTCATTCAGGAGGGCCTGTCAGGGGTCATGGACCTCCCCGCCGTCGTCCGCATCGCGGCGATGCTTGCGGTGCTGTACGGTCTGGGCTTTGTGGTCAACTATGTCCAGGGCTTCCTGATGGCCACCGTCACCCAGCGGATCACCCAGAGCATGCGCCGGGACATCTCGAAAAAAATCAACCACCTGCCCTTAAGTTACTTTGATACCCACGCCACCGGCGACACCCTGAGCCGGGTCACCAACGACGTGGACACCGTGGGACAGTCCATGAACCAGTGCTTCTCCACCATTGTTTCGTCGATTGCCCTCCTGGTGGGCGCCGCCTTTATGATGCTGATCACCAACTGGGTCATGGCCCTGAGCGGCATCGCCGCCGCCCTGCTGGGCTTCTGGATCGTGACGCGGATCATCGCCAAATCCCAGACCTACTTTGCCCAGCAGCAGGCGGAGCTGGGCGGCCTCAACGGCCTGGTGGAGGAGAGCTATGCCGGATTGCAGGTCATCAAGGCGTACAACGGCGAGGCGGGCACCCGGCAAGAGTTCCACCAGCGCAATGAGCGGCTCTACAACTGCGCGTGGAAGAGCCAGTTCCTCTCCGGCATGATGATGCCGCTGATGAATTTTATTGGGAACTTCGCCTATGTGGTGGTCTGCGTCGTGGGCGCGGTGCTGGCCATGCAGGGACACATCACCTTCGGCGTCATCGTCTCCTTCATGCTCTACATCCGCAACTTCACCTACCCCCTGCAGAACATCTCCCAGGCCCTCCAGAGCGTGCAGAGCATGGCCGCCGCCCGCGAGCGGGTCTTTGCGTTCCTGGCCGCGGAGGAAATGGAGGACGAGAGCGGCAAGACCGCCCAGCTCCGAGAGGTCCGAGGCGACGTGACTTTCGACCACGTGAACTTTGAATACAAGTGGAACCAGCCCATCATCCGGGACTTCTCCGCCCAGGTGAAGGCCGGGCAGAAGATCGCCATCGTAGGTCCCACCGGGGCGGGCAAGACCACCATCGTCAATTTGCTCATGCGGTTTTATGAGGTCAGCGGCGGCAGTATCTCCATCGACGGCGTGCCCATCCGGGACCTGAAACGGGAAAATGTCCACGACCTGTTCGGCATGGTCCTCCAGGACACCTGGATGTTCGAGGGGACCGTGCGGGAGAACCTGGTCTACAACAAGGCGGATGTCCCGGACGAGAAGCTGGATGAAGTGTGCCGGGCCGTGGGCCTGATGGACCTGGTGGATCAGCTGCCAAACCGCTATGCCACGGTGCTGGGGGACAACACCACCCTTGCCGCCGGGCAGAAGCAGCTGTTCACCATCGCCCGGGCCATGCTGGAGGACGCACCTCTGCTGATCCTGGACGAGGCCACCAGCAGCGTGGACACCCGGACAGAACTCCAGGTGCAGAAGGCCATGGATCTGCTGACCCAGGGCCGCACCAGCTTCGTCATCGCCCACCGGCTCTCCACCATCAAGAACGCCGACTGCATCCTGGTGATGAAGGACGGCGACATCATTGAGAGCGGCACCCATGATGGACTGCTGGCCAAGGGCGGTTTCTACGCCGACCTGTACAACAGCCAGTTTGAACGGGTCTGCACCCAGGCAGGACAAACAGAAAACCATATAAAAACGCATGGAGCGGTTTTCTGAACCGTTCCATGCGTTTTCTGTAAGGCTGCTCTCTGGCTGACATTGCCGGGGCCGGCTGCTTTTGTGCTGTGGCCGCACAGGGCGCAGCGGATTCTCCGCCCGGGCGGTATCCAAAAAAGGAGGGAGCACCGGAATGTGCTCCCTCTACCGGAAAACCAAATTCGGACGGATCAGTCGCCGAAGCGGCGGCGCACCATGTCGGCCAGCAGATCGGCTGTCCCGTCGATGCCAAACGTGTCGGAATTGATAATCAAGTCGCTGTGCACCGGGTCGGCGGCACTGTAACCGGCATAGCGCAGGTGATAATTTTCCCGCGCGCGGTCAATCTCGACGCACATGCGGCGTGCCTCTTTCTCATGCATATGCAGCGACTCGATGCAATTGCGGATGCGCGCCTCAAACGGTGCGCAAATATACACGCGGAGCTGGTTCGGGTGATGGCGCAGAATGTGATCCGAGCAGCGGCCGACAATGATGCACGAGCCCGCATCCGCAAGATCCTGGATGATCGACTCCTGCACGGCGAAGATCTCATCCTGCAGCTCCGTCGTGCCCTGGCCGAGCGGGAAGAGCTTGCGCGTGATGCTGGATCTGGCCGTCTCCTCCTCCTCGCTGGCCTCGGACAGCGAAAGGTTGGTGCGTTTGGCCGCTTCCTCGACAATATCACGGTCATAGAACTTGACGCCGAGCCGCTCGGCGGTCTGCGCGGCGATGGAGCGGCCCATGCTGGCAAACTGTCGGTTGATCGTCAGGACGTACTGTTTCATGGAAATCCCTCCAGACAGCCTGGGCGCTGCGCCCGGCCGATTTCGGTCACAGCATAGCAGGTTTGCCGGCCGCTGTCTATCCCCCCGCGTCAAATTGCCACAATTTAAGCCGCCCGCCGCCCGGTGCTGGAAAGTTTTCGCCCCTGCCGAAAAAAAGTGCGCCGGCCGCATCGCGGCCGGCGCAGCTGCTGCATCTGTTTCAGCCGGCGGCGCCCCGCTCGCCGAGCACAATGTCGACGTAGTAGTACAGCCCGCCGCGGAAAATCGTCAGCGTGACGGTATCTCCGACCTGATAGCGGTTCTTCTCCGCATTCAGCTCGGTCGGGCTGGTCACGCGCGTCGTGTTGAGCGCCACAACGATATCGCCCTCGCGCACGCCTTTCTCATACGCGTCCGAACCCTCCTCAACAGCCGCCACATAAACCCCGTCCGGCACGCTGTAATAGATCTGCGCATACTCGGGCACGTTCGCGCCGCTGATGCCGAGGCTCGGCCGGCCGGAGACATAGCCCTGCCGGATCAGTTCCTCGACAACCGGCTTGACCGAGCTGATCGGGATGGCAAAGCCGATGCCCTCGATCACGCCCTCATAGTCGGCGCTGAGCTTTGCGGTGTTGATGCCGATGACCTGGCCGTAGAGATTGATCAGCGGGCCGCCGGAGTTGCCGGAGTTGAGCGCAGCCGTCGTCTGGATGACGGTCATCTCCTGCCCGTCGAGCACAATGTCGCGGTTGATCGCGGAAACGATGCCGTCGGTCATCGTGCCGCGCAGCATGGTGCCAAGCGGGTTGCCGATGGCCACGACGATATCCCCGACGCGCAGGCTGTCCGAGTCGCCGAGCACGGCGGGCGACAGGCCGCTCGCGTCGATCTTCAGCACGGCCAGGTCGGTCTGCTCGTCGCCGCCGACGTAGTCGGCCGTATAAACGGTGTCATCTGAGAGCAGGATCTGGCACTGCTGCATCTCCTCGACGACATGGTAGTTGGTCACAATATAACCGTCATCGGTCAGGATGACGCCGGTGCCGACGGAGGTTTCGCCATCTGCACTCACCTGGATACAGACAACCGAGTCGATGGTATCGGCATAGATCTGCTGGAAGCTGAGCGTGCCGTCCGTCCCCGTCTCATCCGACGTCTCCGGGCTGGGCGTGATGGACAGCGTCACCTCGGTCTGCCCGCCGCTCAGCGCGCCGTCCGCCTTGTCGGTTGTCTCGGAGATGCCGACGACAGTTGGAAACACGGTCTCGCTCTTGCCCGTGGCCGGGCTGATCGGCGCGCCGAACAGGCTCGCCAGGCTGACGGCGGCGCTGCCAATGACAATCACGCAGACCAGAACAATCGGTACAATACGCCTGCCCGTGCGGCGCGGCAGCGCGGGCTGCGCCGGCGGCTCCTGCCGGCCCGCGGGGCGGCGCGATTCTGCGTCCATGAAAGCTGCTCCTTTCGATTTATTTTGCAAGCGTCAGTGTGAATGTGAATGTCGTCAGGCCATTTTCACTGGTGACGCGGATGGTTTCACTGTGGCTGTCGAGGATGGTGCGGACGATGTGCAGCCCGAGGCCGACGCCGTCCTTATCCATCGAGCGGCTCTTATCCGTCTTGTGGAAGCGGTCAAAAATCAGCGACAGCTCCGACGGCTCAATCGTCGGGCCGGTGTTCGACACCGAAACATACGCCTTGCTGCCCTGTGTGCGCACCGTCAGGCCAAGTGTGCCGCCCACATCGGCAAATTTGACCGCGTTGTCGATCAGATTTGTCACAACCTGGGTGATCGAATCCGGATCGGCAAGCACACGCACACCAGCATCCGGCATGTCGACACTGACCTCGAGCTGCTTGTCGTTGATCTTCTGCTCGAACGTCAGAAGCGCGCGGCCGGCCGTCTCACACACGTCGAACGGGCGGAACGCCGCCTGCGCCTGCTCCGACTGCAGCCGCGACACGTCCAGCATGCTGCGCACCAGGCGCGACAGGCGCTTGACCTCGTCGGAGACGGCTTTCATATACTGCGGATGCTTCTCCGGCGGAATGGTGCCGTCGAGCATGCCGTCGAGAAAGCCTGCGATGGTGGTCATCGGCGTTTTCAGCTCGTGCGAGACGTTGGCCACAAACTCGCTGCGGCGGCGCTCGGACTGCTCCAGCGATTCGGCCATGGAGTTGAACGCGCTGGCCAGGTCGTCGATCTCTATCGTGCTGCGCCGGCCTGTGCGCACACGCGCGCTGAAATCCCCGTGGCCGAAGCGGTGCGCAGCGGCTGCAATCTCGCGCAGTGGGCGCGCCTGTGAGCGCGCAATGGCCGACGTGACAAGCAGCGCGAGCAACAGCACGCCGACGGCCGTCCAGAAAAACAGCAGCGTCGTGCGCAGCAGCAGCGCCGAGATATCGCCCGCCGGCGACGAGGCCATCACAACGCCGATGTTCTCGCCCGTCGCCGCTGAGACGATCGGCACGCTCATCAGATAGCGCACATCTGCATACAGCCCG
Organism: uncultured Oscillospiraceae bacterium; assembly: GCA_964523945.1. Taxonomy (GTDB): domain Bacteria; phylum Bacillota; class Clostridia; order Oscillospirales; family Oscillospiraceae; genus CAKTOF01. Next base: position 1,334 of record CAZGBU010000101.1, on the reverse strand, counting down.
TCGATGCGGCCGGTGGAATAGACCTCGCCCTCGTCCCAGACCGCATCGATATAGTCCTGGCTGAGAATTTTGCCCACATGCTCGCAGCTGATCTTCGAGCACGAGCACAGCAGGATCTCCCCGGTATCAGAGCAGATAACCACATCGGTGCCGGAAACCTCCGCCGCAAACGACAGGCTGATGCGGAAGTCCCAGTTTGCCTCAATCTCGCCGGCGGAGTTGTAGGCCGCGGCGAGATCGGCGACGGCATCGGCGCTCAGCGCGAGCGAATCGCGCATCTGCCCGACAAAATAGTTGCCAAGCACCGCACGGAACACAACGCCAAACGCCGCGAGCATCAGCAGCAGCAGCCCGGCCGTTGCGGCGAACTGCCGGGAAAATGTCGTTTTCATTTACACGACCTCGAATTTATATCCCACACCCCAGACCGTCTTGAGCGACCAGTGCTCGGACACGCCCTCTAGCTTTTCCCGCAGGCGCTTGATGTGGACATCGACCGTGCGCGAGTCGCCGAAATAGTCGAAGCCCCACACCTCGTCGAGCAGTTGGTTGCGTGTGTAGACACGGTTGGGCGTCGAGGCCAGGTGGTAGAGCAGCTCCATCTCCTTCGGCGGTGTGTCGACCTTTTTCCCATCGACAATCAGCTCGAACGCGTCAAGGTCGATCACCAGCTTGTCAAACACGAGCCGGCGCGGCGCGGTGCCATGGCCGTCGCCCTCGGCACCGGCACGGCGCAGCACTGCCTCGACACGCGCGAGCACCTCTTTCATCTCGAACGGCTTGGTGATGTAATCGTCCGCGCCGAGCTTCAGCCCGGAAACCTTGTCCATCATCTCACCATTGGCGGTAATCATAATGACGGGCACGTTGGATTCCTCCCGGATCTCGCGCAGCACGCCGTAACCGTCGAGCACCGGCAGCATCAGATCGAGCAGCACCAGATCCGGCCGCAGCTTGCGGCACAACTCGACCCCCGCGCCGCCGTCGGCCGCGATGGCCGCGTGGTAGCCCTCCTTTTCCAGATACAGCCGCAGAAGCTCGGCAATGTTGCTGTCGTCTTCCACAATCAAAACGGTCTGTGCCATCTCATCTTCCTCCTTGGTAATCAGACATTCCTTTTCTATATTATACCGCGCTCCCGCGCGCGTGGGTGAACAATTTGTAAATCATATTCGGCGCCGCGCCCGCATATACATGCAGGGGAGGGATCGAATATGGGGACAGGCTTCTGGACGGTCGTCGAGGCTGTGCGTCAGTTTGTGTTCGGGCCGCCGATGCTGGCGGCACTGCTCGCAGCCGGCGCGTGGTTCACAGTACGGCTCGGATTTTTTCAG
>CAZGBU010000100.1:0-7441 GCA_964523945.1 uncultured Oscillospiraceae bacterium | reverse complement strand
GCGGGTGACGAGGCTCGAACTCGCTACCTCCACCTTGGCAAGGTGGCGCTCTACCAGATGAGCTACACCCGCAGCAGCAAGAGTAATTATATAAAGGCTTTTCCAAAAAGTCAAGCCTTATTTCCCTGCTGCGTGGATTTTATTCTGTCTGCACCGGTTCAGCCGGTGGTTCCGTCGCGGTCTGCCCATCTTCGACCGGCGGCTCTTCCGGGTTTTGTTCGGCATCGGGCAGCGGCTCTTCCTCCGCAGGATCGGTTTCGTCAGCCGGCTGCTCGTCCGACGGCAGCTGCTCATCGGGCGTCTGCTCCGGCTGTTCGCTCTGCGTGCTGTCGCCAGCCGGCGCCTCTTCTCCGTCGCCGGGCAGGAAGACCTCTGTGCTTCCGATCTGCTCGCCCGCAATCTCGCAGACCGGCACCGTCTCTGTATCCCAGGCGTATTCCTCGGCCAGATCGGCGTCGCCATAGCGCGTGGCCCGTCCGCTGCCGGCCATCAGGTCGCGCAGCAGATCGACGTGGAAGCTGTTGTCCCCAATTGTGACGACGTTCCATTCATAGGGCACATTATTTCGACGGCCATCCACCGTAATGCACGTCAGATCCAGTTCGCCGGCCAGCGTCGTCAGTACTTTCGCGATGCTCGCGCTGCTGACCGCACCGCCGCACAGCGCATCATAGAAAATCGCGTCCTCCTGGAGTTCTGCCCCGTTCATATGCGCCAGCAGCCGTTCGCAGAGCAAATCGAACCGTTCGCTGGGATCTGACAGCGCGTCCAGCCCCCCGGTCAGCGCCGCGACCTGCTCCTGCAGCGCCGCCACGCGCGATGCACGCTCCGCTGCGTCGTGTTCATAGAGGAACTCAAACTGCAGGATGCGCTGTACACCGGAGCTGGGATACAGCTCTACCGTGATCTCCGGCAACTCTGCAAAGCTGGTTGGGTTGGCCTCATAGCTCTCCTGCGCAAGCGTCAGGAAATCCTGCTCGGCATAGCTGGAGATGCGGAGCGTTAGCGTCTCACTTCCGTTGAGCAATGCCTGCTCAAACTGCTCGCGCAGCGCTGCAATGCTGTTGACGCGCACAACCGCGTCCACCTCCGCCTGTGTCCGCGCAAAGGTGATGTAGATATGGATCTCATAGTAGGAGACGATCAGCGTACAGTCATGGGTCATATAATCGACCGCATATGCGCCGAGCGGGTCAGACTTGGCCACCTCATAAGCCGCATCGGCCAGGTCGCTCTCCACGTCGCCATCATAGCTGTAGATCCGGATCACGCCATACTCCACATGGTTTTCCACAAAGCTCAGAATCGCGTTTTTCAGCCCGAGGTAGTTCTCGGCTGTCAGCGCGTCAGAGCCCTCATCGATCGTGTACTGCTCATCGTGCGCCGTGACCGCCAGATAGTCGTTGTCAAACACACCGGAGCAGGCCGGCAGGCCAAACAGCACGCCGGCGCACAGCAGGGTCAGCAGAAATTTCTTCATCCGGAAGCCTCCTTCCGCGCGTTACAGCTCGTCTTTCGAATAGCGTCCAAATCCTTCGCCGAGCACCTGATGCGCCTCCTGTACGATGACAAACGCATCCGGGTCTGTCTGCGCCACGGTCTCCTTGAGCGCGGCGAGCTGCTGGCGCTTGACGGCACAGAGCACAATCTTCTTCTCCTTGTGCTCATAGCTTCCCTCGCCCTTGAGATACGTCGCGCCGCGGCCGAGCTTCTCGTCGATGTTGTGCACAATCTGCTCCGGAATATCGGAGATGATCAGCGCGACCTTGGAATATTCAAATCCGTACACCACGCCGTCGATGGCAATGGTGCAGGCATACTGTGTGATGATACAGTAGAGCACCGTATTGATGTCGCCAAACACCACGCCGGTCAAAAGGACAATCACACTGTCAACGAGCAGCATCATATGCCCCATCGAGACATTGCGGAATTTCCGTTTGAGCAGCATGGCTGCGATATCCATACCGCCGGTTGACGCACCGCGCGCAAACACCATGCCAATCCCAACGCCGGCAAGCAGGCCGCCGAAGATCGCGCCGAGCAGCGGCTCCGTGCGCAGGGTCGGCAGAAGCGCGAAAACGTCGATCATCACAGAACTGGCCGCCATGCCCAGCAGCGAGCCGAAGAAAAACTTCTTCCCCAGCCGGCGGTAGCCCACAAGGAACAGCGGAATGTTGATGATCAGGCTGACAGACCCAACCGTGCCCAGGCCGGTCAGCTCGGTAAATACCATCGCCGCACCCGAAGCACCGCCGCAGTTGATCTCGTTCGGCTGCAGAAACAGCACAAATGCAAGCGAAAACAGCGAACCGCCCAATGTGATCACGCCCACATCCAGCAGCAGCTCCAACAGCTTTTTTCGGGTCAATGCGAAAGCCTCCCAGTCGATTAAAGTTCAAGCGCGACCTGCTGCTCCTCCGCGTCCTCGCCGCGCAACAGCGCGCCAGCCGACGGCAGCGTTTTGGCGCGGTAGCGGGCGGCGTTCGTAATCGAGCTATCTGCCAAAAGGCAGGCGTAATCGACCGTCGCACGCTTTTTCAGCGCAACCACAGCGACGCCCTGCGTGCTGCGCGTCGTCTTCGGCAGAAGCTGCGCCGACGAAAACACCACTGCGCGCCCATCGGTCGCATAGACGGCAATCTCCGCATCCTCCGGCAGAAGCAGCACCGAGCGCAGCAGGCTCTTGTCGCTGTACGCACCGGTCAGCTTCCGCCGTCTGGTCACAGTCTGATAGGCGCTCAGCGCAACCTTGGCCACTTTGCCGTTTTCATAGAAGAACAGCACATGGCCGCGATAGTCGCCCGGCGCGCAGACGGCACGGACCGTCTCACCCTCGTCCATACCGAGCTTCGATGGCAGATAATCGCCAAGCACCGACGCCTTGGAATCGTCAAATTCCGAGCAGCGCGTTTTGTAAACCTGACAGCGATCGGTGAAAACAAGCAGCTCAGCGCGGTTGCTCGTTTCCCATGAGGCGGCAAGCCCGTCGCCCTCTTTAAACTTCTGCTCGCCCGACATCCGCAGGGACTGCGGCGTGATCTTCTTGAAATAGCCGCCGCGCGAAACGAAAACCGTCACCGGGTAGTCCGGCTCGCCGTCGTCGTCCTCCGCCGTCTTAGCCAGCGCATCGCTGTAGACAATGCCGGTGCGCCGCGCAGCGCCGTACTGCCGGATCACGGACTCAAGCTCGTCGACAATCACTGCTTTCACACGTGCGCCGCTGCCGAGCACTTCTTCCAGCTCCGCGATCTCCTGCGCAAGCGAAGCAGTCTCCTCCGTCCTGCGCAGGATGTATTCCTTGTTGATGTTGCGCAGCCGGATTTCCGCAACAAATTCCGCCTGCACCTGATCAATGCCGAAGCCGATCATCAGGTTCGGGATCACCTCAGCGTCGGACTCTGTCTCGCGGATGATCCGAATCGCCTTGTCAATATCAAGCAGGATGCGTGCAAGGCCCTGCAGCAGATGCAGCTTGTCGCGCTTTTTTTTCAGATTGAAATAGATGCGGCGGCGCACGCATTCCACGCGCCAGGCCGTCCACTCCTCCAGGATTTCGCGCACGCCCATCACGCGCGGTTGGCCGGCAATCAGGATATTGAAATTGCAGCCGAAGCTGTCCTGCAGGCTGGTCATCCGGCACAGCTTCGCCATCAGTTTGTCCGGATCAGCCCCCCGTTTGAGGTCGATGGTCAGCTTCAGGCCGGACAGATCCGTCTCGTCGCGCATATCGGCAATCTCACGAACACGCCCATTTTTCACCAGCTCGGCAACCTTGTCCATGATCGCCTCGGTCGTTGTGGTGTATGGGATTTCATAAATTTCGATCAGATTGCCCTCTTTGAGATAGCGCCAGCGGCCGCGGATGCGGAAGCTGCCGCGACCGGTCTCATAGATCGTGCGCATCTCGTCGGCATCGTAGAGGATCTCGCCGCCGGTGGAAAAATCGGGGGCCGGCATCGTTTCGAGCGGGTCGGCGTCCGGGTTGCGGATCAGCGCGATGGCCGTCCGGCAAACCTCCGCCAGGTTAAATCCACAAATATTTGAGGCCATGCCAACAGCGATGCCGGAATTATTCGATACCAGCACGTTTGGGAACGTCGTCGGCAGAAGCGTCGGCTCCTTGCGCGTATTGTCATAGTTGTCGACAAAATCGACGGTGTCGGCGTCAATATCGCGGAACAGCTCGGCGCAGATCGCGTCGAGCTTGGCCTCCGTATAGCGCGAGGCCGCGTAGGCCATATCGCGCGAATAGACCTTACCGAAGTTGCCTTTCGAGTCGATAAACGGGTGCAGCAGCGCCTCGTTGCCGCGCGCCAGACGCACCATTGTCTCATAGATGGCTGCGTCGCCGTGCGGGTTGAGCTGCATCGTCTGGCCGACGATGTTGGCCGACTTGGTACGCGCGCCGTTCAGCAGCCCCATCTTGTACATCGTATAGAGCAGCTTGCGGTGCGACGGCTTGAACCCATCGATCTCCGGAATTGCACGCGAGATGATGACGCTCATCGCATAGGGCATGTAGTTGATTTCAAGCGTGCGGCTGATCGGCTGCTCGAGCACCTCTGCATGCAGCCCCATTACATTGGGATCGGCCGCAGCGCGCTTTGGCTGCTGCGGCTCCTTCTTCTTCCTTGCCATAATTTCCTCTTACCTTTTCTTTTCCTGCTTTTTCTTTTGCTCCATCTTCTCTTTCTCGGCCGGATCAATGAACGGCTTCTCCTTGCAGTACATGCATTTCTGCGTGTAAAGATTGCCGAACATATTAACCTTGATGACACGGCCGCAGTACGGGCACTTACCCCAGGTGAAATTGACAATGAAGCCGGCAATCCCAAACACGACCGCGACAACGATCGTAATGTTGCGCGCGCTCTCGCCCTCGATGACCATGCCGGCGACAAAAATCAGCACGATCGCGATACCGTAGAGCAATGTGACAAGCCGTTTTGCTGTTCTGAATTTCATTATGTGATTCCTCCTCAGGAAATATCGGCAAGCTCAAGAAATTCGCTGCCATGCTGGGCAATATAGTCCTTCCTGCCGGCAAGATTGTCACCGAGCAGCATCTCAAACCACTGCGCCGTGCGCTCGGTGTCTTCCGGCATGACCTTGATGAGCCGGCGCGTCTCAGGATTCATGGTCGTCATCCACATCATCTCCGGCTCGTTTTCGCCCAGGCCCTTGCTGCGCGAGACGGTGTACTTTTTCCCCTCCAGATCGGAAAGAATGCGGTCTTTTTCCGCGTTGGAATAGGCAAACCAGGTCTTTTCCCGGCAGGTGATCTCAAACAGCGGCGACTCGGCAATATACACATAGCCCTCGTGAATCAGCGTTGGCGTGAGACGGTAGAGCATTGTCAGGATCAGCGTTCGGATCTGATAGCCGTCGACATCTGCGTCGGTACAGATGATGATCTTGTTCCAGCGCAGATTCTCCAGGCTGAAGCTGGAAAGGTCGCGCCCGCGCTTGCTGTTGACTTCGACGCCGCAGCCAAGCACCTTGATCAGCTCAGTGATGATCTCCGATTTAAAAATCTTGTCATAGTCGGATTTCAGACAGTTGAGTATCTTGCCGCGCACCGGCATGATGCCCTGAAACTCCGCGTCGCGGCCCTGCTTGACCGAACCGAGCGCCGAATCGCCCTCCACAATATAAATCTCCCGTTTTTCCGGGTCGCGTGAGCGGCAGTCGACGAATTTCTGTACGCGGTTGGCAATGTCGATCGACCCGGCGAGCTTTTTTTTGACCGCGGTGCGGGTACGGTCCGCCTGCTCGCGCGATCGTTTATTGATCAGCACCTGATCGGAGATGCGGTCGGCTTCGGCCTTATTCTCGATGAAATAGACCTGCAGCCGCTCACGGAAGAACTCGGTCATTGCCTCCTGGATAAACCGGTTGGTCACAGCCTTTTTCGTCTGATTCTCATAGGAGGTAATCGTGGAAAAGCAGTTTGTCACCAGGATCAGGCAGTCGATCACATCCTGAAATGTGATCTTTGTCTCATTCTTGGTATACTTCCCGGTCTGCTTGATATGGCTGTCGATCGCATAGACAAACGCGTTGCGCGCAGCCTTTTCCGGCGCACCGCCGTGCTCGAGCCATGACGAGTTGTGATAGTATTCCAGCCGGCTGACCGCAGTGGAGAAGCACAGCGCCGCCGAAATCTTCACCTTGTACTCCGGCTTGTCCTCGCGGTCACGGCCGCGCCGCTCGGTTTGCCAGAACTGCGGCGTGGTCATCGCCTGCCCGTTGGCAATCTCCGTTACATAGTCATAGATGCCATGCTCATAGCAGTATTCCGTCGTCTCAAACGCTCCGTTGACCTCATTGCGCAGGACGAATGTGACGCCCGCATTGACGACGGCCTGCCGCTTGAGCACATCCTGATAGTACTCCAGCGGCACGTTGATATCGGTGAACACCTCGAAATCCGGCTTCCATCGAAAACGCGAGCCGGTCTGCTTCCGATCGGCCTTTTCCCGTTTGAGTTCGCCGACAATCTCGCCCTTTTCAAAATGGAGCGTGTATTTATATCCGTCCCGATAGATCATCGCGTCGAAGTATTCCGAAGCATACTGCGTGGCGCAGGCACCCAGGCCGTTGAGGCCAAGCGAGTAGGTATAGTCGCCGCCCGCGGCATTGTCGTATTTTCCGCCGGCGTACAGCTCGCAGAAAACCAGCTCCCAGTTGTAGCGCTGCTCGGACTCGTTCCAGTCCACCGGGCAGCCGCGGCCAAAATCCTCAACCTCCACAGAGCGGTCGGCGTAGCGCGTGACGAGAATCCGGTTTCCGTGTCCCTCGCGCGCCTCGTCAATGGCGTTGGATAGAATTTCAAAGATTGCGTGCTCGCAGCCCTCCAGCCCGTCAGAACCAAAGATGACCGCCGGCCGCTTGCGGACGCGGTCGGCGCCCTTCAGCGCGGAGATGCTGTCGTTGCCATATTCCTGTTTTTTGCTCATAGACTTCCTCACAAGATTTGGTATGCCAATTGGCGCAATAACCCAATATATCAGTACTACTATATTGTGTTTGCCGCCAAAAGTCAAGCGACCGCGGACATACAAATGCGCCGGACGCCCAGCGGCGTCCGGCGTACAGGCGCTCCGGGCAAATATGTACGGAGCAGACGATTGCCCGCTCCGGCACAGTCAGCCTTTTCCGGATGCTTCCTGCGGCTTTTCGCATCGCGCCACGGTTCATGATCGTGCGATACACTTGACACAGATGGCTTGTACGCCGCAACTGACATCATTGCCATAGCGGATGCTTTTGTCCGGTTATGGGATTTTGCGTCTTGCCTGTCTTGCGCGCAGATCAGGTCCGTTTGGCCCAACGGCTTTGGCGCCGCGCCTTTCTGTGTCCGAGCGTAGTATATGCCGCGGGCCGCGCATCATGCACGGAATGATTTGGTTTCTTTTTCAATATACATAAGCGAAAG
>CAZGBU010000099.1:0-7607 GCA_964523945.1 uncultured Oscillospiraceae bacterium | reverse complement strand
GTGGATCTACATCCACAATTCCGACAACTGCATGCTCGAGGCCAGCCCGGACTTCTGTGAAAAAGAGCTGATCCCGTTCTGCGACCGGTTTTGCAAGGACGCGGACAACGGCTGGGAGCAGACGCCGCGCGTGCGCCTTTCTGTGCTCAACCCGCATGGAGACGATATTGTGGAACGACCTGAGGCCGACTGGCCGATCCCGCGCGAGCAGCGCAAAACGCTCTACCTCGACGCGGCGACCCGCACCATCACCGAGACGCTGCCGGCGTACGCCTTGGCCGCATATGACGCCGAGGTTCCGTTTGTCGCCTGTCAGACGCAGGATGAGGCCTTCGTGCGGCAGCCGGCGGCCGGACGATGCGACTTTGTCTACACGTTCGACGCGGACACCGAGGTGGTTGGGCAGATCAATGTCCACCTGTGGGTTGAAGCGGACGGCCACGACGACATGGATCTGTTCGTGCGCGCGGTCACGCTGAATCCGGACGGCAGCTTCTGCTCTGTGCCGGGCTTCGGTGGCCAGCCGTATTCCGGGCCGGACAACCGTCTGCGCGTGTCGCTGCGCGCGCTGAAACCGGACGTATCCACCGAGCGCTTTCCGGAGCACCGCTTCGACACGCCTGAAAAACTCTCACCCGGGCAGATTGTGCCGGTCGTCATCCCGCTCTGGCCGACATCGCTTTTCTTCCGCCGGGGCGACAAGCTGATGATCTCCGTTTCCGGCTATGACTTCATGGGCCATCCCGTACCCGGCGGTGAAAAGAACCGCGTTCTGCCGGACAACCATGGCCGTCACATCCTCCACACCGGCGGGCCGTACGACGCGCGCGTTGTCCTGCCGATCCTGCCGCGCTGAAGCCATCCGCGTCTCCCGCCCTGCGCTGACCGGCGCATTCTGAACAGTCAGCTAGTGACATTGTTTTACGCAGGTGCTTAAAACTCACAGCTTTAAAAACAGCAAATCCGATTCAACGGAACGCGAAAGGGGGCCCTGACGGGCTCCCTTTCACACTTTTCCTCCGAACCTTTCGGACGGAAGGTTTTTGACAGACTCCAACAGGCGCCGCCGCAGAAACTGCGGCGGCGCCTGCTTCTTATTTTATTTTCATCAGCCGAATGATTGCCCGGTACCTTGCAGGAGCTGCAAAAACGCCTCAATACCAGGATTGGCGTTTTCGGACTGGTACGCAAGAACGATATCCGCCGTCGGCGCATCGATCACGCGGCGCAGCAGGATACCAGGCGTCTCGGCCAGCCGATGCGAGCTGTATACCAGAGAAACGCCCAGCCCGGTCACAATCTGCGCGACCTGATCGTCCACGGTGGATACATAGCGGATATTGTCCGCCGTAAAAAATACGTCCGGCACATACATGGTGTCAAAGGTGGTGCGTTCCAGATTGATCAGGACCGTGTCTTTTACAAAATCCCTGACGGTGCTCTCCCGGATCTCCCCCGGCGGTATGGGCATGTCGTTACTGGCTGCAAGGCAAAGATGATCCGTCTGCAGGACAACATGACGGATGCTCGGCACACGCTCGATCTGACTCTTCATCAGGCAGGCAAAATCAATCTGTCCCATTTCCAGCTGTTCGTAGAGCTCGCGCGCTGTCCGCACAAACAGGGAGATATTGATCTCCGGGAAGCGTGCCGCCGCCGTTTTGATCGCGCTGCGGATGGCCTGCGGGATAATGGCCTCTTCCAGCACGGCAATCCGCAGCGTGCTGATTGGCGGGCGTGACGCCTTTGCTACCTCTTCCCGGATCTGCCGCTCATAGTCGAGCAGCATCGCGGCCGCCTCGTAGAACACCTGGCCGGCCGGCGTGAGGGAAAGCCCCTTGCGATTGCGGGTAAACAAGACCGCGCCAAGCTCCTCCTCGAGCATCGAGATCTGCCGGCTGAGTGTCGGCTGCGTCATATGCAGCCGGGCCGCCGCCGCAGTGATATTCAGCAGCGCCGCGGTCTCCTTGAAGCAATGGATTTGGTTGAACGTCATAGAAACCTCCTGCCCGCTCATACACAGGGTCTGTCCCGCTCTGCGCAGAAATCAAAAGACTGTATAACGCTATACGTTATTTCAATTTTACAAACGGAATGGCCTATGCCTATAATGGCGCTGTACAAATTGGCCAATCATTGTCAGTATGCAAGCGGTATAATGATACACCAATTGCAACAGATGTGCAAGAAAGGAAGTTGTATCACAATGAAGAAGCTGTACAGAATTCTGTCCGTTCTGCTGGTCGCTGCGCTGCTCTGCTGCACCTTTGTTGGATGCAGCGAAGACACGGCGGTCGATGAGACGGATCCACCCGAGACGGCCGGTACGCCCGAAGGCTACGCAGGCAACACGGACGCTGCAATCGTCATCGGCACACTCAACGCCGACGGGGCCTTCATGGAAAGTCTCGGCGGCGCCAGCTTTGGCTACAGCCTGGTCTATGACTCCATGCTAAAGTACAATTCCAATTCCGAGACGATGGAATACGAGCCGAACCTCGTGACAGAATGGGCGTTCAACGATGACTGCACCGAGCTGGTTCTGACGTTCCGCGACGACGTGTACTTCTCCAATGGCGAGCAGATGACGCCCGAGGACGCGCTGTTCAGCATGCACACCTATGTCGATGCAGCGAGCATTTCCAGCACGTTCTATACAGAGATCAACTGGGACGCATGCGTGGTCGACGGCAATGATCTTACCATTGTGTTCCACAATCCCTGCCCCGCGTTCCTTGCAACGATCTCCGCACCTACCTTTGGTGCCGTCCTCTCCAAGGACTATATCGAATCAACGGAAGTGGAGGCCTGCTATACCACCGCTGTCGGCACTGGCCCGTATACGCTCGAAGAGGTCATGATGGGCTCTTATTCGGTCTATCAGCGACGGGACGACTACTGGGGCGAGTTGCCCGATGCCGAGCAGATCACGATCAAATACTACACGGAGCCGACCGCCATGTTCATCGACTTTGAGACCGGCGGGATTGACGTAGCCGTCGGGATCTCGGAGGCTGATCTGGTCCGGATGCAGAATGGCGAGACAGGCGGCTGGTACACAGTGTCCCCGTTGAACGACTACATTAACCTGACGCTGCCCGAATACAATGAGGCGTTTCCGACATCCGTGTCCGTCAGGCGATTGCGCATGCGATCAACTACGAAGAGCTCACCGATGCCATTCTGGGCCAGCTGGGCGTAGTTGCAAACAGCGTCATACCGGATACAGTGGCCGGCCATGCCGACATCAGAACATACGAATATGACCCGGCGCTTTCCCGCTCGCTGCTTGAGGAAGCCGGTATCCAGGACGGAGAAATCTCCCTGCGGCTGGTGATTGTGAACTCCGATACCAACCAGCGGCTGGCAGAAGCCCTGCAGGGATATCTCGCAGATGTCGGCATCCATCTGAGCATCGAAGCATATGACCTTGTTACCGCCGTGACTTACTTTGTACAGGGAAACACCGACCTGTCCATCTCGGAACTGACCTACTGCGCGCGTGATCCGTCCCAGTGCCTGTTCCAAGCGAAGCAAACCAGCACAAACGGCTGCGTCCGTCTGACGGACGAAACCGTTACGGAGCTGATCTATGCAGCAAAATACTGTCAGGATGGAGCCGAGCGCGAACAGCTCCTGGTCGATCTGCAGCAGGCCATGTACGACCTGTGTCGCTGGATCCCAATCTGCTATAAGTATGAGGCGGTCGCCTGCAACAGCCGGATCGCGGACTTTGATGCGTTCGCGCTGGGTTATATGGGCGATCTGGCTGCGATTGAGCTTGCGTGAGCCAGCTGCCGATTCCGGCCGTGCTGACCGGCGGGATGCGGCGGCACCGCATCCCGGTAAAACACGCACCTGATTTCCATTGTACCGCATGTGGATCGATGCAAACTGTATCGCTCTGCTTGCAAAAATTCGATTGCCAGCCACGCCCGCCGCATGATAAAATGAAATGCAAGCACAGATTGCGCTGGGCGCGGTGCAGATCACACAGAAGGAGACAAAAGCATGAGAAGCAATTCCATTCCCCTGAACGGCAAGCTGGTTACCGTCATCGCCGACGGCGTTGAGGTCAAGCCCAATTCCGGGATTTATTCCAATGCGCAGCTCGTTGTGACCGACGCGTTCGACCATATCCCAAGCTGGTATACCAAGCGCGGTATCGATGCCTACCGCGCAGCACTCGTCGTCCGCAAGGACGGCATTGTGGACAACATGTCCGTCGTCGAGGCGATCCAGGGCGGCAGCTACGACAACAACGGCGCCGATGGCATTACAATCCGCTCGACAAGCGACAACTTCGCCGCGCTGATCTGCGAGGGCGGCACCTACTCGCTGCGCAACGTCAAGCTGGACTTCGACAGCAAGTCCGACGGCTCCGACAACGGCGACTTTGACGCGTTCGGTGCAGTTATCGTCGGCTTCGCCGGTTCGAAGATCGTCCTGGACAATGTCGACATCTTCACCCGCGGCGTCTCGCGCACAGCAGTGTTTGTCGACAGTGACTCGCATGTGCTCATGCGCGACAGCAAAATGCGCGTCATGGGCGGCAAGCTCTATGCCGGCTACCGCAACAATGCGGAGCAGACCAACATGGTTGCGCCGCCCTGGGTGCTCGGTATCACCGGCAACGCCCGCGGCACCAACATGATGGGCGACTGCGGCACGCTGACGCTGGTCAACTGCGACCTTGCCGCCAATGAGTGGGGCGTGCTGTCGACCGACTCGGGCAGCGATGCGATCCTGACGGTTGTCGACTCGACGGTCAGCCTGCTCGGCAAGGGCATGGACAACAACCCCTACATCAAAAACTGGGGCAGCGGCTACGGCTCGTACATCATCGACGACGCGCAGGAATTCTTCCGCGGCGTGACGTTCAACGTCGGCACCTACGTCGCCGTCGTCTGCGGCGGTACGGCGACCTATGAGTCATCGAACGGCGTGTACGACATCCACCCGATCTACTTCATCCCCAACCCCGACATTCCCGACGAGGTCAACCACTTCGGCAAGGTGCTCACCGGGCACGACATTGCCGTGTCCGAGACGCCTGTGTTCGAGAGCATCGCCGGCCAGGGCCGGAAAACGGTTATCCACTCTGACGGCTTTGGCTGGATGGCGCATGAGTTCGGCACGATCAACATCCTCGACGGCACCGAGGTCAATACAGAAGCAGCCGTATTCCTGCACAAAGCCGGCAATATGAACATTCATGTCGACAACGCGGTGCTGCGCGCGGCCGACAATGTGCTCATCCAGCTCATCGACAACGATGACGATGCGGTCGGCTTCACCTTCGAGACGATCGACCCGTCGCAGCCGCCGTCGCCGCTGAACAGCTTTGGACCGATCTTTAACACCGAATTCAACGAGCCGGCCGGCTACCCCGGCATCGACTACCCCGCCCCCGGCACCGCAGGCGAGGAGGTTGTGAATGCAACGTTCACCAATGTCGTCCTCAACGGCGACTGCTACAACGCCTCCGGCTATGTGCTCGGCGGCATGGGCAAGGCGGACCCGCAGGGCCGTCCGCTCAACCTGACGCTCGGCGAAAATGCGGTACTCAGCGGCGCGGTCTGTGCGACTTCCGCCATCCATGTTGACGAAACCGGCCGCCAGAACACGCATTTCACCATCCATGAGTACTACTACCTCGGCCGCGTGGCCAACCGGCCGCATTTCAACGGTGCGAACACCATCAACGTCACACTGACGGACAACGCCGTCTGGAATGTCACCGGCACGTCGATCATCACCTCGCTGACGATCGGCGAAGGCGCGCGCGTCAATGGCCGCGCTGCGCTCTATGGCCAGCCGATCGAGCTTGTGCCCGGCCAGACTTACACCGGCCTGATCACGATCGAGCCGTAATCGGAAATCAATCGCGGCAGGGCGGCGCAATTTGCGCCGCCCTGCCGCGTGAATCCGTCAAAAAACGCGCCGGCCGAAGTGTTTGAAGGGAAAGAAAGCGGGAAAGGGAACCGTCTGGGTTCCCTTTCCCGCTTTATCCGGGTGCATTTATGGCTTTTCGAAGCTGTGAATGCACCCTCAGTTTGTCAAAAAAGTCCCGCAGGAAATTACAGTCCTGGCCGGATACCCGCTCAGTCATCGGTCAGGCGCGGCTCACCCGGATCGGGGTACTCGGTGGGGAACGGCATCTTCAGCAGGCGGAACGCACCCGCAGCGGAAAGCGCCAGCTCGAGCACAATCACGGCCAGGTAACCGGCCTCGCCGCCGGGCGCAAAGCCGCCGCGCACGAGGAAAACGATTTCCATCACCAGATGTGCCAGTGCGATCAGCGCGGCAAGCACCGCGGCCCAGCGCAGCCGGATGATTGCCCTGTGAAACCGGCGGTGTGTCATGCGCCGGTTTTTCGTCCTGAGCAGGGCGGGCAGGCCCGCGATCAGGCAGAGGATTGGGATAATGCCGAGCAGCGCCATACCGGCGAGCTGCGGCAGCCGCCCGCACGAAGACGGGAAAAAGTTCAGCACAACGAAGCCGGCCAGATACAGCACCGCCGCAGCGAGCACGGACAGCTTAAACCGCAGCGCCTTTTCCGGCAGCAGATAGTATGGGCCGACATAGTAGTAGACATAGCGCTTCCGGCCATCTGCGGTGACCTGAAGCTCGGACTTCCAGTCCTTGAAATACCAGCCGCGGTAATTGGTCATCCCAAGCCCTCCCGCTCATTCGGAGAAGAATTTTTCCGAGATCCGCTGCGCCGTCTCGAGCAGCGTCGGCACGAGCGCCAGCGTCCGCTCCTGCGACAGGCACGGCGTGGGGCTGGCGATGCTGATGCCGCAGATGATCTCGCCCTGTCGGTCGCAGATGGGGGCGGCAATGCTGCGCACGCCAATCGAGCTCTCCTCGTCATCGAGCGAATAACCATTTTCGCGGATCTGTGCCAGATTGTCCATCAGCTCCTGCTTGTCCGTCAGCGTGGTGGGCGTGAAGCGCGGCAGGCCGAACTGTGCGATGTAGTAATCAATCCGCTTCTCGTCGTACTGGCTCATAAACAGCTTGCCGATTCCGGTGGCATGCAGCATGGCCGTGCGGCCCATATTTTCAGCAATGCGCAGCGACGAACGCGTGTTGTGCGCATTGATCTCGTCAATGTAGACGAGCATCATCTCCCGCTCGATGCCGATGCAGCAGTGCTCGGCGACAGCCTGCGACAGCTCCGCCAGGTACGGATGGATCGTATTGCGGATGCTGATCTGCCGGCTGACCAGGTTGCTCAGGTGGCAGAACTTGATCGTCAGGAAGTAGCGCGTATGCTCGTCCTGCTGGACATAGCCGCAGTTCTGCATCGTGGCCAGCATGCGCAGCGCGGTGCTGCTGGACATCTTACAGGCGGCTGCAATATCGGAAAGGCGCATGGGGTGCTGATGGTGGGCCATGACCTCGATGATACCGAATGCTTTTTCAATGGAATGATTGCCCTGCGTCAGTTTTTCTGCCATGCGCGGCGTCCCTCTTTCGTGTGTACAGTGTTGGCGCCGCCGCACTGCCGCGTGCCGAAATTTCGGCAATTGCGACAGGCGGACAGCGTGATTTCAGTATACGGCATTTCATGCCAATTTGCAAGAGAAAACAGCGACACG
>CAZGBU010000098.1:0-7679 GCA_964523945.1 uncultured Oscillospiraceae bacterium | reverse complement strand
GAGGATGACCCCCGCAACCCCGCCACCATCGCCGATAACGTCGGCGACAATGTCGGCGACGTTGCCGGTATGGGCGCGGACCTGTACGAGAGCTATGTCGGCTCGATCCTGGCCTGCTTTGCCCTGGGTACCGCTGCGGGCTATGGCTGGGAGGGTATCCTGCTTCCGATCGCCATTGCCGTCGCGGGTGTCATCTGCTCACTGATCGGCTCGTTCCTCGTCAAGACAAAAGAAGACGCCACGCAGCTCGGCCTGCTCAAAAGTCTGCGCACCGGCACCTATACGGCTGCTGTTCTGTCCGCACTGGCGGCCATTCCGCTGTGCTATTTCATCCTTGGCACCGAGAACCACTGCTGGGGCGTCTATGTCGCGATCCTGTGCGGCCTGCTCGGCGGCTGCCTGATCGGCTATTTCACCGAGTATTACACCTCCGATAACTACAAACCGACGCAGAAGCTCGCTGCGGCGTCCGAGACCGGCTCGGCCACCGTTATCATCGGCGGTATCTCGCTTGGCCTGAAGTCGACGCTTGCGTCGATCCTCGTCGTGGCCGTCGCTGTCCTGGTCAGCTACTTTGCAGCGGGCGGCACGATGGAGGTTGTTGACGCGGAGGGCCTGTTCACCGCTTCGTTCAATCAGGGCCTGTACGGCATCGGCATCGCCGCGGTCGGTATGCTCTCCACGCTTGGCATCACGCTCGCGACCGACGCCTATGGCCCTGTGGCCGACAATGCCGGCGGCATTGCTGAGATGGCCGGCCTGCCTGAAGAAGTGCGTGAGCGCACGGATGCGCTTGATTCGCTCGGCAACACCACTGCTGCGACCGGCAAGGGCTTCGCCATTGGCTCGGCTTCGCTGACTGCACTGGCGCTGCTTGTCTCCTACGTCAACATTGTGCAGGAGCGCACGACTGAAGTGCTGAACTTTAACCTGACCAGCCCAACAGTGCTTGTTGGTATGTTCATCGGCGCCATGCTGACATTCGTGTTCTCCGCATTCACGATGAGTGCTGTGCAGACGGCTGCGCAGTCGATCGTCATGGAGGTGCGCCGTCAGTTCCGCGAGATCAAGGGCATTATGACCGGCGAGACCGATCCGGACTACTCCGCCTGCGTCGACCTGTGCACCAAGGGCGCACTGCATGAGATGGTTATCCCGGCGCTGCTCGCGATCATCGTCCCGCTGCTGACCGGCCTCATCATTGGCGTTGAGGGTGTTGTCGGCCTGCTCGGCGGCGTGTCCGTCACTGGCTTTGCAATGGCCGTGTTTATGTCCAATGCCGGCGGCGCCTGGGACAACGCGAAGAAGTATATCGAGCGCGGAAACCACGGCGGCAAGGGTTCTGAGCAGCACAAGGCGGCCGTCGTCGGCGACACGGTCGGTGACCCGTTCAAGGATACCTCCGGCCCGAGCCTGAACATCCTGATCAAGCTGTGCTCCACGGTTTCGATCGTGTTCTCCGGCCTGATCATTGCGTTCAACCTGATGAACCTGATGTAAAACGTCTCCAAGCCCGCATGCCATCCGGCATGCGGGCTTTTTTGTTGCAACCGCGGCGGGAATCTGATATGATAATAGCCGCAAAACTTCCGCAAGATTGGCAACAGCGCAGGAGGAATTACATATGATCGGCATTGTCAATGAGGGTGTATTTTATCAGGGCGGCGCATTTGTCCCGGCCGGCGAGGGAACCGCACGCGGACTCCGGACGGAGAGCGGCCGGCAGGGGACCATAACCTATGGCATTCTGCGTGCGCACAATACCACGGACGATATGGAGCACCTGAAGCTCCGCTTTGACGCGATGGCATCGCACGACATCACCTATGTCGGCATCATCCAAACGGCGCGCGCCTCCGGCCTGGAACGCTTCCCAATGCCGTATGTGCTGACCAACTGCCACAACGCGCTGTGCGCGGTCGGCGGTACAATTAACGAAGACGACCATGTTTTCGGCCTGTCTGCCGCAAAAAAATACGGCGGCGAATTTGTCCCGGCGCATCAGTCGGTCATCCACAGCTATATGCGTGAAATGTACGCCGGCGGCGGAAAGATGATCATCGGTTCGGATTCACACACCCGCTACGGTGCGTATGGCACCCTCGCTGTTGGAGAGGGCGGCCCTGAGCTGGTCAAGCAGCTTCTGAACAAGACGTATGACATCGCCTATCCGCGCGTGGTCGCAATCTATCTCGAGGGCGCGCCGCGCCCGGGCGTCGGGCCGCAGGACGTGGCGCTTGCGATCATCGGTGCGACGTTCCGGGAGGGTTATGTCAAGAACGCGGTGATGGAGTTCTTTGGCCCGGGCGTTGAAAATCTTGCGATGGACTACCGCTCCGGCATCGACGTGATGACGACCGAGACAAGCTGCCTGTCATCCATCTGGATGACAGATGAGACCGTGCGCCGCTCGCTTGCCGCGCATGGCCGCGAGGCCGACTACAGAGCGCTCGCGCCGGCGGATGGCGCGTATTACGACGCGCTGATCCGGGTTGACCTTTCACGGGTTGAACCGATGATTGCATTGCCGTTCCACCCGTCAAACGCCTATACCATCCGTGAGTTCAATGAGAATCTGGAGGATATTCTGCATATTGTCGACGAAACGACGGTACAGCAGCTTGAACTGAAGCAGAGGCCTGCCAGCCTGACAAGCAAGATCCGGAATGGAAAATTCTACGCCGACCAGGGCGTTATTGCCGGCTGCTCGGGCGGCACCTATCAGAATATGCTTCAGACGGCGGCCATTTTGGACGGTGCGCCGATCGGTACCGGCGAGTTTTGGCTGTCGGTCTACCCGACCAGCCAGCCGGTGATCCTGGCGCTGGCCAGAAACGGCGCGCTGACGAAGATGATGGCCTCGGGCGCGTCGCTGCGCTCAAGCTTCTGCGGTCCGTGCTTCGGCGCGGGCGATGTGCCGGCCAATGGCGGCTTCTCAATCCGGCACTCCACGCGCAACTTCCCCAACCGCGAGGGCAGCAAGCCCGCAGACGGGCAGGTGGCCTATGTTGCGCTGATGGATGCGCGCTCGATTGCCGCGTCTGCACGCAACGGCGGTGCCATCACCTCCGCCATGGATCTGCCCGATCCGCCGGTCGACCCGTGCTATATGGAATATGAATTTGACCGCACGCCGTACGATGCGCGCGTTTACTTTGGTGTGGGTAAGCCTGACCCGTCGCAGGAGCTTGTCTTTGGCTCGAACATCGCCGACTGGCCGGAGCAGATCGCCATGCCGGAGAATCTGCTGCTCACTGTCGCAAGCGCAATCTATGACCCGGTGACGACGACCGATGAGCTGATCCCATCAGGCGAGACGTCGTCGTACCGCTCCAACCCGCTGAAGCTGGCGGAGTTTACGCTCTCGCGCAAGGATCCTGCCTACGTCGGCCGGGCAAAAGAGGTGCTTTCACTGGAACGGCTGCGCCGCACAGATCCGGATGCGCCTGCGGTGGCGGCAGCTATGGCCGGATATGATCCGAAGACGACTGGGCTCGGCTCACTGGTGATGGCGATTCGCCCGGGCGACGGCTCAGCGCGCGAGCAGGCAGCCTCATGCCAGCGCGTGCTCGGCGGCTGCGCCAACGTGTGCGAAGATTATGCGACCAAGCGCTACCGCTCCAATGTCATCAACTGGGGCATGGTTCCGTTCACCGTGGACGGGATCGAAACCTATCACATTCAGCCCGGCGACCGGCTCTATATCCCCGGTATCCGCGCCGCGCTCGAGCGGGGAGACGCGGCCGTTGCGGCTGTGCTGATGCAGGGGGAGGACACGCGCCCAATCAAGCTGAAGATGGAGAACCTGTCACAGGAGGAGCGGGCGATTATCCTGGCCGGATGCCTCATCAATTATTACGCATGAGCACGCCTGCGCACAGTGCAATCCGACGCATCGCTGTGCTCGCTGCGCTGCTGGCGTTTGCCCTGAGCGGTTGCAGCCTGCCTGGCGAGTTGACCGGTGCGCTCGGGGAAAAGCAGCTCAGCACGCTGCTGCCGGGCGCTGCGCAGAAGAAGACGCATGAGGAACTCTATGACCAGCTGCTGGAGGGGCTGCAGGCACGTTCGGCTGAGATCACAGATCTCGGCGATGACGCAGAGGCGGTCAAGACCGCAGCGCGTGCTGTCTGGTCAGATCATCCGGAGCTGTACTGGTATGCCAACAGCGGCGTGGCGACCACGTCAACGCTTGGCGAGGTTGTGACGGACGTCACGTTTACACCGGACTATGCCTATACGGCCGCCGCGTGCGCGGAATACGATGCAGCGCTGGCCGCTGTCTGTACAACCATCCGCGAAGAGCTTGGCGAGGCGTCAGACTATGAGAAGGTCAAGGGCGTCTATGAATATGTCATTGCGCATGTCGATTATTCCGGCGACATCGACGACCAGGATATCGTTGCATCGCTGGTGCAGGGCGCGGGTGTGTGCGGCGCATATGCGCGGGCTGTGCAGTATCTGCTGCAGCAGCTGGACGTGGCATGCCTGTATGTCCGCGGAGAGACAGACCGCGGAAGCCATGCCTGGAATGCCGTGCAGATCGGCGGCGAATGGTATCACGTCGACGCGACCTGGGGCGACCCGTCGTACATCGGCGAGCCGGCAGACTACGGTGTCAGCTACGCCTATCTGGGCCTGACCGACGAACAGATTCTGCGCACGCGCACGATGTCGGAAGAGCAGTCGATCCCGGCCTGCACCCAGACTGAGTGGAATTATTACCGCGTCGAGGGAATGCTGCTTGAGCAGTATGACTACAGCGCCTATGCTGCGCTCTACACGGCCCAGCTGCAGGAAGGGCAGCGGTCGGTGTCCGTCATGTTTGGCTCTGAGGCGGCGTTTCTGGCCGCACAGGAGGATCTGCTGACCGGCGGACGGCTGTTGCAGGTGCAGCGTGACGCGCAGGCGAATGCGGGCGTTGCAGAGGCGAACGGCCTGCATTATATCTGTGATGCGGATCTGTATATTTTGACGGTTTTACCGGAATAAAAATGCAGCCCTGACCCAATCGGTCAGGGCTGCATTTGCTTCAGATGCGGAAGCTGAACTCGACGCCGGAGGCGGTGTTGCGGACGGAACAGGTGCCGCCGTGCAGGTCGATGATGCGCCGGGCGATGGCAAGTCCCAGCCCGGAACCGCCGCCGGTGCGCGCCTCGTCAGTGCGGTAGAAGCTGTCCCAGACCTTGCTGATCGCTTCGGATGAGAGCGGCTCGCTGTCGTTTTCGATGGAAAAGACTGCGCCATCGCCTTCCGGCCGGATATGGACGGCGATATGCCCGCCGGTGGGCGTATATTTCACGGCATTGGTTGCAAAGTTCTCGACCACCTGCCCGATGCGCGCTTCGTCGGCGGTGACGACGCATGCGTCCGGGCAGTCGAACACAATGGTAAGCTGCCGGGCTGCGGCGGCGCGCTCGAGCCGGTCGAAGACTGCGTGGGTCAGCTCGCGGAGCGAGAACACGTCGCGTGTGAGCTTGACACGGCCCGCTTCCAGGCGCGACAGATCGAGCATTTCCAGCACCATTTTGTCCATCCGTTCGCTCTCGGTCAAAATGACATCCAGGTAGCGGTCGCGCTTATCGTCGGCAATGTGCTCCTTCAGGCCCTCAGCGTAACTGTGGACAATGGCCAGCGGCGTTTTCAGCTCGTGCGCAATGTGCGAGGTCATCTGCCGCCGGTTCTGCTCGGCGGTTCTGGCGTATGCAAGCGCGGTGTTCAGGCGGCTCAACTCATCTTTGTCCTGTTGCAGGCGCGAGAGGGTTTCTTCATACTGTTGGTACAGTGTGTATGATTCGGCCCAGCGCGGCGGCTTTTCGCGCAGCGGAAACAGATGCGTCCAGCCGCTGGCGATGCCCTGGCTGATGGCCTGGATGGGCGCGACCAGGTTTTTTTTCAGACTCCGCCGCAGCAGCCAGAAACTCACAAGTGCCAGCGCAAAGCTCACAAGGTAGACGGTTTTGAGGAAGCGCATCGCAATGCGCAGCGGACTCGCACGCAACGCGGTGAGGATGGAAAACAGCGGCTCTGCATCATCGGATGTGCTGTCATAGACCAGATAAGAGGAAAACACGATCAGGTCCCACAGGTCAAACTGGGATGCGCCGCTGTAGACTGTGTTCTGCCCGGATGTTGCGTAAAAGCCCATCGTGCCGAGCAGCGCGCGCAGATCTTCATGCACCTCGACACCCTGATAGCGGACCGATCCTGACGGCTCATAGAGCGTCATGTAGGAATTTGTGGCATAGATGGTGACCAGCTCGCGCCCGGCGTCTGCCGTGTGGTCAAAACGGACTTCCCATTCGATCAATCCCATCTCGTCAAGCTCGCTCATGGTGTAGGGCGGCGTTATGGAGCCGCCGGAGGCAGATACTGTGGCGGTATTGCCGTCAATGATGACCGATTCTGTTTCTTCTGCCGCTGATTCCGAGAGCGTATCCCAGCCTGGCGCGGCCGCGTCAAGCGCGCTGTAGTACATGCCGTCGGTCATATATGCCATGGCCAACGGCTCAAAGCGTGAACCGTCAAAATACCCGGTCATGCGGATGGCGCGCATGTCATACAGGCTGTGCACGCCGGCGTAGATGGAGCGGAAGAGCAGGTAACGTTCATCGTCCGGGTCGGACAGGTTGAGCCAGCCGTAGCCGCTGGTGGCGGCAGATTCGGCGTGCTCGCGCCAGCAGGCATCCGTAACGTAGGAGAAATATACGAAGTCCCCGCTTGTGCGCAGCACTTCGCCGTCCGTATTGAAAAATGCAACAGCGGTTTCACACTCCCCCTCGACGTCCCCCCGGTAGACCGACAGCGTATCCATGTTCTGCGGCCAGACGTCGAGTGAGGGTGAATACACGCTGGCACCCGTGCCCGCGATCGTCTGGTTCATTGCATATTCCAGCGCGCCGGGGCGGGCGCGCCGCGCAGCGTAATATGCGTCGTCGGAAAAAAGTGAATCGAACTGGCCGATCCTCGCAGCATAGCCTGCCAGATCATACCCCTGCCCGGTCAGCTGCACAAACACATACTGCGCTGTGCCATAAGTGAAGGCAGCCATGCAGACCAGCCACAGCGCCAGCAGCGCGGCGCCAAGCCGGAGTGTAATGGCCGTCATGGAACGGATGCGGCATTTTGCGTTTGACCGCCACAGTCCAATCAAAATCACAAGAACGCAGAGCAGGATTTTGACGATCCCGTGAAAGAGCGTGTTTCGCACCAGCCGCTGTATGACGCTGGCCCCCTGGTAATGCGCTATCAGATCTTTCCCGACCTGGGCATAGTGGAAAAAGTCGACGATAGCCCAAAGGACCAGCAGGGCTGAGACAACGCAGTATCCCTTGGTGATCTTTTTCATGGTTACCCCTCCAATCGGTAGCCGGCCTTGATCACCGTCTGGATGCAGGCGGCATGCTCGCCCAGTTTCTCGCGCAGGCGCTTGATGTGGGTGTCCACCGCCCGGGCTTCGCCGTCGTAGTCGTAGCCCCAGCATTTGACCAGCAGCTGCTCACGGCTCATCACAATATTCTTATTCAGCATCAGGCAGCGCAGCAGCGCGTACTCTTTCGGCGTCAGCGCGATCTCCCGCCGGCCGGCGTACACGTGCCGCGCGCTCTGGTCGAGTGTAATGCCGCCGGCTTCAATCCGGTCGCCGGTGCGCATGCTGCCGCGGCTGCGCCGGATCAGCGCCA
>CAZGBU010000097.1:2942-7755 GCA_964523945.1 uncultured Oscillospiraceae bacterium | reverse complement strand
GGACGGATGTGCAGTGAGACGTCGTGAAGAACATCCAGCGCATCGCGGTAGGAAAAGCTTACATGGTCGACTGTGATGTCGCCGTCGGCGCGCAGGAGTGTCTTTGCGTCCGGCGCGTCTGTGATTGTCGGCTCAGTGCGCATCAGCTCGGTGAAGCGGTGCAGGCCGGCGGTGCCATTGGCCAGAAGCTCTGACGTGACGGCAAGCCGGCGGATCGGGTTGATGAATGTTGTGACATAGAGGCTGACCGTGATCAGATCAATCACGGTCAGTTTGTCCGCCATGATCAGTGCGCCGCCGACAGCAATCACAACAGCCGAGAGAATACACATAAAAAACTCCATGGTGGAGTTGAACCGGGCCATTGCCCGATGATAGCTCACCTTGGCGTATTTGTAGGATTCGTTTGCTTTGGAGAACTTGCGCAGCTCCTCTTGTTCATTGGCGAATGCTTTTGCCGTCTTGATGCCGGACAGAGCGGACTCGAAATCCGCGCTGATTGCGCCGGTAGTCCGCTTGACCTGGATCGAAGTGATCCACATCGACCGCCGGCAAAGCCAGACCACGCCGAGAAAGACTGGTACCATCACCGCAATGACAAGGGCCAGCCGCCACTCGATGGTAAACATAATCACAATAGCGCCGACAATCGTAACAGCAGAGACGAACAGATCCTCCGGCCCATGGTGTGCCAGCTCCGAGATGTCAAACAGATCCGAAGTCAGACGGCTCATCAGTTGACCGATGCGGTTCTGATCGAAAAAGCGGTAGCTGAGCGACTGGATATGCTGAAACAGGTCGCGGCGGATATCCGCCTCGACCAGCACACCGAATCGATGTCCCCAGAACCAGATAATATAGGAAAAGACCGAGCGCAGCACATACGCGCCGAGCACGATGCCCATCACGATCCAGAATGTCTGCCATGCATGCTCCGGCAGGAGCGTGTACATGCACCATCGCGACACGAATGGGAATGCCAGGTCGATGGCTGAAATCGCCAGTGCGCACACCAGGTCGAGTACGAACAGCTTCCAGTGCGGCCGAAAATATGACAGGAAGATCCGCAGCTCGCTTTTCTTCTGCCAATCCTGCGATGTCATATTGCCGCCTCGCTTTCCGCCCGCTCCGGCAAACGGCCGGTTTGCTCGAGCGCGAGCATCGCACGCTTGCGCGCGATTCCGCCGGCATAGCCGGTCAGGCTGCCGCCCGCGCCGATGACGCGGTGGCAGGGGATGAGAATGGAGATGGGGTTGCGGCCAATCGCGCTGCCAACGGCCCGTGCCGCCGCCTGCGGCCGGCCCAGACGCGCTGCTGTTTCGACGGCGATCTGACCGTAGGTTCTGGTCTGACCGTATGGGATCTCGCCGAGAATCGTCCATACGGTCTGCTGAAACACCGTGCCGGCCGGGGCGAGCGGCGGCAGTTCGCCTGCCGGTTCAGCGCGAAAATAGCGCGTGAGCCATTGGCGCGCCTGCGTAAAGACGGGCAGGTCTGCCTGCTCGGCCTGCGCGGAGAGCCCTGCGCGGTCATATTTCTGCCCATCGAACCACAGGCCGGTCAGCGCGGTACCGTCGCTGGCCAATGTGATTGTTCCAAGCGGGGAGTCGAGACTGCTGAAATAGTACATGGTGCTGTTCTCCTTCCTGCCGCGCGCAGAAAAGCAGGATGCACGGCCGGTGGCCCCGCATCCTGCCTTCGCACGGCGGCTGTCCGTGCAAAATTCATACGCCAAATACGACTGTGAAGCGGACGTCGAAGCGTTCCTCCAGCTCCGGCACCTTCTGGCCGATGTTGCCGATGTAATCCTCAGAGGGATAGAGCCGGTCCTCGGGATCGATGACAATCGATGCGGCAAATTCCTCCATACAGTCGGCGGCTTCCTGCGCGCGCGCGCCGGTAATGAGATAGTCCTCCCAGCGGACGGCTGTTGCTTCTGACATGGCGGCTCTCCTTTCGCCGCGGGCGCGGCGCTGATTTGCATGGACTATCTTAACAGGCGGCGGGAAAAATGTCAATCCGCAGCGCTGGCTGTATCGCGCGGCTGCCCGGCGTAAACGCGTTTGAGCTCTGCCATATCGTAGAGTACGCCGGTCCGGACACGTATAAATTTGCGTGTAACACCCCACATCCAGTGGTATTCGTCGATGCACCGGTGCAGAATTGCCCGGAGTTCCGTCTCGTCCATTGTCTGCCTCTTTTCCGAATGGATTCCGGCGCGCGGCCCGTGCCGTTTAACCCAGTAAAGAATAGCAGATTTCACCGAAAAAGCAAGTATTAAGCGAACAGAAGATGCCGACCGTTTAAGCACTTTCCTCTGCAAAATTTCCGGTATAGAGCTGATAGTATTTTCCTTTTTTCTCGATCAGCTCATCGTGCGTGCCGCGTTCGATGATACGTCCCTGTTCCATGACCATAATGCAGTCGGCGTTGCGCACGGTGGAGAGCCGGTGCGCAATTACAAACGTGGTCCGCCCGCGCATCAACGCGTCCATGCCGTCCTGAACCAGCTTTTCGGTGCGGGTGTCGATGGAGCTTGTGGCCTCGTCCAGGATCAGTACCGGCGGGTCAGCCACGGCGGCCCGGGCAATGGCAAGCAGCTGCCGCTGTCCCTGGGAGAGGTTTGCCCCGTCGCCGGTGAGCATGGTGTTATAGCCGTCTGGCAGACGCCGGATAAAGCCGTCTGCGTTGGCCAGCTGGGCCGCAGAGATACACTCTGCATCGGTGGCGTTCAGCTTGCCGTAACGGATATTCTCCATCACCGTGCCGGTGAACAGATGAGTGTCCTGCAGAACGATGCCCAGGCTCCGCCGCAGGTCGGGCTTTTTGATCTTGTTGATATTGATGCCGTCATAACGGATCTTGCCGTCAGCGATGTCATAAAACCGATTGATCAGGTTGGTAATCGTTGTTTTGCCTGCACCGGTTGCGCCCACGAACGCAATTTTCTGCCCCGGCTTGGCCCACAGACTGATGTCATGCAGCACCAGCTTGTTTTCATCATAGCCGAAATCCACATGATCAAAGACGACGCTGCCCTCCAGTATTGTATAGGTAACTGAGCCGTCGGCCTTGTGGGGGTGTTTCCAGGCCTAAATGTTGGTGCGCTCCCGACTCTCCTGCAGCGTACCGTCGGCTCCTTCCACAGCGTCGACCAGTTCGACATAGCCGTCATCTGTTTCCGGAGTCTGGTCCATCAGGTTGAACACACGCTGCGCACCGGCGGCTGCAGTGACCACAAAATTAATTTGCTGGCTGACCTGTGTAATTGGGTTGGTGAAGCTTTTGTTCAGTCCAACAAAAGTAATGACTGTGCCCAGCGTGACGCCGGCCATACCGTTGATTGCCAGGATCGCGCCTACGATTGCCACCAGTGCGTAGCTCAGCCAGCCGATGTTGGCGTTGATCGGCATGAGCAGGTTTGCATAGCGGTTTGCCATATTGGCGCTCTCACGCAGGGTCTCATTGACCTTGTGAAAGTCGGCTTTGGCCTCCGCTTCGTGACAGAATACTTTGACGACTTTTTGGCCGTCAAGCATCTCCTCGATAAAGCCATCCACATTGCCCAGATCCAGCTGCTGCCGCACATAGTATCGTCCGGACAGTCTGGAGAAATTTTTGGTCACCAGCAGCATGGCGACGGCAGTGAGCAGGGAAATGACCGTCAATACGGGACTGAGAATGAGCATGGTCACCAAAGTAGCGGCCATGGAGATGACAGAGTTGATAATCTGTGGGATGCTCTGGCTGAGCAGCTGGCGCAGCGTATCAACATCGTTTGTATAGACGGACATAATGTCGCCATGGGCGTGCGTATCAAAGTACTTGATGGGGAGATCCTCCATTTTATGAAACAGATCATCCCTCAGATGGCGCATGGTACCCTGACTGACATTGACCATAATGCGGTTGTAGGAAAACGCGGCAATCACGCCGACCGCCATGATGCAGACCAGGCGGATCAGCTCCTGTGCCAGACCGCTGAAATCCCGGGAACCGGTTGCAATCATGGGCGTGATGTAATCATCGACCAGCGTTTCGGGGAAGGTGGCACCCACCACAGTGGCCACAGCAGAAATCACAATGCATAAAATAACCAAAGCAAACAGGAATTTATAATAGGAAAGCATGTAGCGGATTACCCGCTTGAGTACGGTGAACCCGCCCTGTTGCGCTTTTTTGGAACTCATGGTTTCGGTCCTCCTCTCATGCAGGCTGGTCAAAGTCGCCGCCGCCTTTGATCTGAGATTCGTAGATCTCCTGATAAATGGCATTGGACTTCAAAAGGTTCTCATGGGTATCAAATGCATTGATACGACCATCGTCCAGCACCAGGATCCGATCCGCGTTTTCCACACTGGAAACCCGTTGTGCAATGATGATCTTCGTGGTGCCCGGGATTTTCTCTGCAAAAGCCGTTCGGATCTTGGCGTCAGTAGCAGTATCGACGGCGCTTGTGGAATCGTCCAGAATAAGGACCTTGGGCTTCTTCAAAAGAGCGCGGGCGATACACAGACGCTGTTTTTGACCGCCGGATACATTGGTGCCGCCGCGTTCGATCCAGGTCTGGTAACCATCGGGCATCCGATTGATAAACTCATCCGCACAGGCTGCCGCACAGGCTTCAGCACATTCGGCCTCCGTGGCGTTCGGATTGCCCCAGCGCAGGTTATCCAGGATCGTGCCGGAAAACAGTGTGTTCTTCTGAAGTACGACGGATACCTGGTTGCGCAGGGCCTCTATATCATATTTCCGCACATCCAGACCGCCGACACAGACGCTTCCGTCATCCACATCATACAGCCGGCAGATC
>CAZGBU010000097.1:0-2932 GCA_964523945.1 uncultured Oscillospiraceae bacterium | reverse complement strand
GATTCGCCAGGCTGCTTTTGCCCGAACCGGTGCCGCCGATGACGCCGATGGTTTCACCGGATTTGATGTGCAGATCAATATCGGACAGGGCGTTTTTACCGCTGCCGTGTTTGTAGGAAAAATTCACATGGTTGAAGTCGATGCTGCCATCGGGAACCTCCATCACCGGCTGTGCCGGATTATGAAGGTCCGGAACCTCGTCGAGCACCTCCCGGATTCTGCGGATACTGGCCATGGACATCGTAATCATGACGACCACCATGGACAGCATCATCAGGCTCATCAGCAGAGACATGATATAGCTGAACAGGCTGGTGAGATCGCCGGTACTCAGACTCCCGCCCACAATGAGCTGAGCGCCCAGCCAGGACACGGAGATGATGCAGAAGTAGACTGTGATCATCATGGCAGGGTTGTTGAACGCGAGCAGTCCCTCCGCCTTGGTGCACAGCTTATACAGGTTCATGGAAGCTTTGGAAAACTTGCTTGTTTCATAGTCCTCGCGGACAAAGGACTTTACCACCCGGATCGCGGTTACATTTTCCTGGACACTGGCGTTCAGATCATCATATTTATGGAAGACAACATTGAAGATGCGAATGGTGACCACCATAATGATCCCGATTACCACAACCAAGAAAATAACGCCAAAAAGAAACATAAGGCTGAGCCGTGGACTGATATACAGGCACATGGCAAAGCTGAAAATGAAAGTCAGCGGAGAGCGGACCGCAACCCGAATCACCATCATAAAAGCGTTCTGAACATTGGTGATGTCGGTTGTCATGCGGGTCACTAGTCCGGGTACACTGAACTTATCAATGTTGGAGAAAGAAAAGGTTTGGATATTGCTGTAGATGGCCTCTCGCAGATTTGCCGCCAAACCGGTAGATGCACTGGCTGCAAATTTTCCGGCAGTCGCGCCGAAGAACAGGCTGAGAAAGGCCATGACGACCATAATGGCACCATATCGGTACACCACGGACAGATTGCTGGCTTCCAGCCCCTGGTCAATGATTTTTGCGGTGATAAACGGCAGCAGAATTTCCAGAACGACTTCCAGTACGGTCAGGAAAATGCACAGAATAGAATCTCTTTTATAGGTTCCGAGCTGCTGCAGGACTCGTTTCACGTGTTCAATACCTCCTTGCTGTTATTTACAACTGCTGCGGACAGGTTTTGCAGCAGCTTTATCTGCAGCCGATCCAACTCGGCTAGTTCAGCCGGCGAAAAGCCTTTGAACAACCGATCGTGAAAGCTGCAAATGGCATGCTCCAAATGTTCTCGTAACAGCGTCCCCTTGTCGGTGGCAAACAGCAGTTTCCACCGATCGTCTGATTTGCAGAACTCTACGCGGATGTAGCCTTTTCTACGCAGCTGCTTGATCAGTGAAGCCCCGATGCTTTGGCATAGCCAAGATGCTGACAGATCTGGGTCAGAGAGATGCCGCTTTCATCTGTATGTGCCAGAATATATAAAAGCATATGAGCTTGTGCCCCAGTCAGATCGTATGGTGCCACGATTTGATTTGCGGCCTGTTCAGTCTGAATACAAATCCGTCGGTTTTCCTGCGTGATCGTATTCCGGTCCGCGTCCACAGTTTGTTCACCTCATTCTCTGTTTGCACGAAAACATTTGCACACATGCTTTTATAACACGATTTCCCTTGCTTGTGAAATCAAAATATGGTATAGTTCATAAAGGAATTTTATCAAATATACTTATTACATAAAACGGAAGGATTTGCGGGGGAATTTTAGTTGAATACAACACAACTGGAATGTTTTATGGCTGTGTCAAACTATTTGAACTTTACCAGGGCGGCAGAACAGCTCCGCATTACGCAGCCGGCGATCAGTCACCAGATCAATACGCTGGAAAACGAACTGGGCGTCAAACTGTTTCATCGTACGCAAAAGCGTGTTCAATTAACACAGGAGGGATACTTGTTCACGCAATATGCCACGGCGATTCTGACTTTGGCACAGACGTCCAAGAACCGGCTGAAAGAAAAACAGCGGATATCGGTTACCCGGTTCGGAATCGGCTGTCACAGCATGCCGGAGCTTTCTCTCCTTGTTCCGGTACTGAAAACACTGCGCAAAGAAATTCCAACGTTTCTTCCGGTTTTGCGCATGATCCCGTCCGAGTCGTTGGAGAATCTGCTGAAAGACGGGGATATTCAGGTTATGCTTCTGTATCAGGAGTCCGCCCCGAAACAAACGACATTCCGGGAATTGACACAGCGTCCGATCGTGTGCATATGTGGAGAGGAACATCCCTTTGCAGTCTGTGAAAGTCTGACCATTCCGCAGCTGTGTGAAGGAGAGCGCCTTGCTGTCTGCCCGCCTCATTGTACGCCGCAGTCTGTTTTGAGAGTACAGAGCCGGGTTATTGCAGATTGCAGCTCAGAGCAGCTCTGTTTTTGCGATGGACTGGAAACGGTATATGCAACAGTTGCGTCCGGCTCTGCCTATGCAATCATCGCAGATCTGCCGCAAGTCCCGCTGCCGGGGATCCGCGCCATCCCACTGGCAGGTACGACGCCGCTCTCCTATGGACTTGCCTATTACGCCGGAGAAACCAGTCATGTGCTGCACCGGTTCCTCGATGAAACGGCGGCTCTTTTTCAGTAAGCGCAGACGAGCGACACAGGTGCGCAGGCACAAAAGCGGCCCTGAATCCGCAGAGGATTCAGGGCCGCTTTGCTGGGGAGATGCCAGAATTGGGCTGGAGACTTCTATACAAACTCCAGAGAAAATGGGGTGATTCTGATCAACTGACGGGACGGTTGCCGGGATGATTTCGGCGCAGCAGCGGCGGAATGAGCGCGCGATGCGCTTTGTCATGAAATGAAAAAGCTCGTCGCAAGCGATATGACGCTTGCGACGAGCTGGCGCAGAAGGAGGGATTTGAACCCTCGCACGGTTTA
>CAZGBU010000096.1:0-8125 GCA_964523945.1 uncultured Oscillospiraceae bacterium | reverse complement strand
GAGTTTTAATGTCAACGTGCGTATAGATATTTGCGGTTGTCGAGTAATTGGCGTGTCCCAATATTTTTTGCAGGACTTCCGGTGAAATCCCATTCTTAACAGCCCAGCTTGTGAATGTGTGCCTTGTGGCGTGTGGCGTTTTTCGCTCTATACCAAGCCTGTCCAGCATGGGGTAAAAATCTCTTTTCCGATAGTTGGCCGGAACCTTCTGCCCTATATAACCCGACAGGAGCAGAACCCCACTTGCATGATTGGCAAAGTATTCAAAGTGCCGCCTGCCCTCTGGCCTGATTGGGATAACACGGTTTCTCCCGGCCTCGGTCTTGGAGCCGCCGATCACGTATGTTTCGTGATAGTCCTCCAGCGGAAGAGAGAAAAGCTCGCCGATCCGCATACCCGTGTAAATCAGCATAAGGGCGATACGCGCTGGCTCGCTCCCGTCCGCCTCCAGCTTTTGAACATCCTCGTCGGAAAATACTTCTTTTTCCTTCCTGCGCCCCGGAGTTAGCTGGACGAACTGGGCGAAATTTGTTGTGCTGATTTCCTCCCGCATGGCCCATTTTGACATTTGGCTAATTAGCTGTTTGTATTTTTTGATTGCCTCGGTCTTTGTCCCGTTTGCATCGATAACGGCCTGGAAGTCCGCTGTCCGCAAGTCCCGGAACTTTTTATTAAACAGGGGTGAGAATGCTTTGTAGCTGCTTTCGTATGCCTCCCGGCCAGACCGGGAAAGGGCTTTGAAGTGTTCTTCCTTCCATTCCGCGTATACCTCCGCAAAGGTCATGTTGTACCGTTCTGTAAGGTCACGGCCTGTGAGCCGTTCCAAAGCTTCCAGAGCTTCCGTTTTCTTCTCGTAATATCCTATAACTACTCTGTTTTTTGCGGCTACCCACGGGCGTTTCCTGCGGCCTTGGAGTTTGTAAACAGTTCCTGTGCCGTTTGCCCGCTTTAACGCCTTGCGCTTTTCCGGTGTCTGTTTCTTCCCGCACATCGGGCAGTACAGCGCTCCCTCTGGCAGCGGTGCTTTGCATTACTTAAAAGGTTTTAGCCTATTGGTACAGCTTCTTATACCGACAAGCGCTGCTGGAACTCGGTGTTCCTCGACGGCGCAGTGCCGGATGATGTGCTGCGCGACCTGTGCGATCACTCCTATGCGCTTGTGTTCGGCAAGCTGACCAGGAAACGCCAACGCGAGATCCTGAGAGGGGAGGCGTGAGCGGATGCGGTTGAGTCAGCTGGAGTATCTCGATGCAATCGCACGCTGCGGCACGTTTTCCAAAGCGGCGCAGGCGCTGTATCTGTCGCAGCCGTCGTTGAGCGTCGGCGTGCGCGAGCTGGAGGAGGAGCTGGGCTATCCGCTGCTTGTGCGCGGCGGGAAACAGCTCACGTTTACGCCGGAGGGAGCGCGCGTGCTTGCGCACGCGCAGAAGATCCTGCGCGAGCTTGACGGCATCCGGCGCATTGCGCCCGGCGGCCTGTGCGGTACGGTGGCAGTCGGCGGCACACCGCATTTCTGCAACTCTCTGATGCTCGATGTCATGATGAATCTGAAGGCCCGGCATCCGCAGCTGCAGCTTGTGCTCACGGAGACTGACAGCGTCAGCGCACTCGAGATGGTTCGCGCCGGTCAGCTTCAGATCGGTTTGGTGCAGCTGTGTGATCTCGACGAGGACGCGCTGATGCACGAACATGCCCGCGGGACAGTGCGATGCGATGCGCTGTTTGACGAGGAGATGTGTTGTGCCGTCGGCGAGGGGCATCCGCTTGCCGGCTGTGCAGCGGTCACGGTCGACGCGCTGCTGGAATACCCCTATGCGACCTATCGCCGTGCACTGTGCGGCCTCGTTGTGCGGCTGATGCGCCGGCGCGGCTTGGGCGAGGAACGCATCGCCCGGCTTGAGGAGATCGATCTGCTGCGCCGGTACATCTTCCGGACAAACTCGTTCACCGTCATCCCGCGCCGCGCGCTGTGGTATGGAAATTCGTCGTTTGCCGGTAATTTTATCGTGTTGCCGGTGGCGGAGCTGACGTGGACGACGCGCGTCGCTGCGGTGCGCGCGGCACGCGATGAAACGGCGGAAGAACAGGCCGTCCTGACCGCCCTGCTTGCCCAGTGTCAGGCCTACCAGGAATAACGGGCAGTCAAAAGCCGCGCCCCGGAGCCAATCCTGCTCCGGGGCGCGGTTTGTCATCTGCCTTTCGGCCGGAACTCCAGCACCACGCCGTCACGCATCGGGACGGCGTCCTCAATGCCCTCTTTTGTCTTGCGGATGGTCTGGAACATGTTGTTCAGCAGCGGGTTGGTGAACGTGTAGTCGGTGCGGTGGTGGAACGGACCGCGCGATTCTTTCCGGTTGTTTGTGACGAGGATGGTTGCCTGCGCGACATCGAGCATATCGAGCACCTCGAGGCAGCGCATCAGTTCATGTGCGTTTTCGGCTTTGAGCTGGTCGTAGCAGTAGCGCTTCAGGTCGGAAATGTATTGGAAGCCGGCCTCAAGCAGCGATGCTGAGCGCACTTTGGTGCCGCAGTACTGCCCCATAATCTGCTCGAGTGTGGTGTTGGCCTCTTTCCAGTGCGCGCCGACTGTGCGGCCAAGAATTGCCTCGTAGAGCGCGCGCTTTTTTTCGATGACCGGCGCGCCGGTCACATCCACATCGGGCTGATCGGCACTGTAGGCCGCGGCAGCCTCACCGGCGATCTGGCCGAGCACGGCGGCGGAGTGGATGCCGTTGGCAACGTTGGCGGTGCAATCGCCGACGCCGTAGAGTCCCGGAATGTTCGTCGCCGCCTGCGTATCAATCTCCATGCCCTGCACATGCGGGGTGTAGGTGCCGAATTCGACCATCTCTTTTTTCAGGTCGATGCCGTACTGATCGATGTAGTCGTTGATGCAGGAGTCGCCCTCAGAGACGAGGCAGTTGCGCATATAGGCAAGATCCTCGTCTCTTGTTTCGGTGCAGTTCATGTACACAGGACCGGTGCCGTTGTCTATCTTTTCGGTGAACACGCTCTGCCAGATGTCAGCTGTCACGTCGCCGAGTTCGCGCGTCGGCTTGGTGACAAACGGGCCAACCGGCTTGCCGTGAATATCGGTCAGCACACCGATCCAGGTTGCTTTGCCGCAGCGCAAGAAGTGCTTCAAGCCGGAGTGGACATAGGGCAGATCGAGGTTGACGAGCCTTGCGCCTGCACGGAACGAAAGCGCATCACCTGCGCCGGCGTTGGCCGGGCACGCGTCAACATTGAACAGATACGCGGGATTGTGCGGCGGATACATACGTGTCGCTGCACCGGCGGCAAGGATAACGGCCTTGGCCTGGAAGACGACCAGCTCCGGCGTCTCGTCGGAGATGTCGATGCCGATGGCGCCGAGTACGCGTCCGCCTGGACCGTCGGTAATCAGCTCGTTCATCGCGGTCTTGTTGCAGATCGTCACGCCGAGGCTCCTGGCCTTGGCGGTCAGCGCGGGCTTTTGATTGCGGCCGTCGTATTTGAGGTGGTAGCGGCGGCGGTTTGGCATCGCATGTCCCTCAAAGTTCCAGCCGCCTTTCGGTTTCATGTTGATGCCATACGACTGCCAGCGCTGCACGACTTCAAACGACCGGCGCAGAATGGCCGAAAACACGTCCACGTCCTTGAATGGGCCGAGCATGGTCTCGGCGCATTCCTGCAGAATTACGTCGAAGTCATCGCCGTGATAGCTGGGGATGTAGCAGAAGAAGTGGTCGTTGCCGTTTGCACCGCCGCCGGAATGGCGCGTGTCGGCTTTTTCGGCGACGACGACATGCGCGCCGCTCTCAGCTGCCGCGATGGCAGCCTGCATGCCGCCGACGCCGCCGCCGATGATCAGCATGTCACAGCGAACCGGCTCGGGACGGATCTTGAGCTTCATGCCGGGTCAGCCTCCTTTCCGGGCGCGGGATAGCGGAACATCATGTGCGAGAGGGGATAGCGGATGGTGATGGCTTTCTGCGGGCAGTCGAGCGCGCAGGCCATGCAGTGCCAGCATTCGTCCGGATAGGCGACGACGATTTCGCCGCCGCGCGCATGGATGACGTCGAGCGGGCAGATCTGTGCGCACAGTGTGCAGCGCACACATTTGGCTCGGTCGATCACCGGAGGCATGGGACATCGGCTCCTTTCCGTTGCTTTGTATGCTCCCATGATACCAGCCACCGCAGGGAAAGTACAATATGAATCGGCTATACGGGCGATTGCCTCCGCCTATACCCCGCCGAAAAGGCCCGGCCTGCGCCGCGCACAGCGCGCAGGAATGCGGCGAGCATAGAAACGCCGCCGGGATCACCCGGCGGCGTGGTTTTTAAAAAAGCAGCGAGACGATTCCATAGCACACCGGCTGGTGTAGCAGATAGATCCACAGCGACTGCCGGCCGCAGAAGCAGAAAAAGCGGATCGGCGCAGCATGGCTCCGGACGCGCGGCAGCAGCGTCTGCTTTCTGCGGTAGACCGTGCGGCCGAGCACAGTGCCGAGCATGAACCAGCCCATATGCGGCAGCAGCGGGAAATAGTCGCTCGAGGAAAACCCGGCCGCTTTCAGCCCGAACGGAAACAGCCATGGGCTGTCCACCTGCAGGGTGAGCATCCAGTATCCGCACACGACGATCGCCGCGCCGAGCACTGCCGTCACAGCCAGCGGCAGCCGCCGGTAGAGCGGATAGGCCAGCATCGATATGCCAAGCAAGTGCAGGATGCCGAACTGGATCAGAATGGACCGGCCAGCCATGCCGAGCCGCCACATTCCGACCGTCACCGCGGTGATCAGCATGCCGCAGGCAAAGACGATCAGGCCGCGCCGCGCGCTTTTTGAGCCGAGCGTGACGCAGATGCCCGAGAGCACAATAAAGATCACGCCGCCGTTTTCCTGGATAAATGTATACAGCGCCGGCAGCTCCAGCGATTGCCCGCCAAAGTAGCCAATGTCAAAGATAAAGTGGACAATGACTACGCACAGGATGCAGAAGCCGCGCAGGAAGTCCAGCTCCCAGATCCGCTCGCGGCGCGGCGCATCCTCACAGGCCGGCATTTGCTTCCTCCTCGAGCACGCGATAGGCGACCTTGCCGACCAGCGTTTTGGGCAGCTCCGACCGGAACTCGATCTCATAGGGCATCGCGTATTTGGCGATGCGCTCGCGGCAGTAGGCCATCAGCTCCTCGCGCACCTCGTCCGACGGCTCGACACCCGGACGCAGCACGACGTATGCCTTGACCTTCTGCATCTTGTAGTCGTCCTTGACGCCGACGACACAGCTGAGCTGCACTTTCTCGTGCCCTTCGATGATGTTCTCGAGCTGGCCGGGGTAGACATTGTAGCCCGACGAGATGATCATGCGCTTGATGCGCTGGCGGAAGTAGACAAAGCCGTCCTCATCCATGTAGCCCAGATCGCCGGTGTGCAGCCAGATGCGGTTGTCCTCATGGCGGCGGAGCGTGTCGGCCGTCTCTTTTTCATTGTCGATATAGCCGAGCATGACGGTTGGTCCGGAGACGCAGATCTCACCCTCGACGCGCGGCTCGACCTCTTCGGTTGTGCCGGTGCGGACAATCTTATAATAAGTGTCCGGAAACGGGATGCCAATGGACCCCGCACGGTCATAGTCGACCGGCGTCAAGCACGAGGCGGTGACACACTCTGTGGTGCCGTAACCCTCGCGCACCTGGATGGCAGCGCCATGGCTGCGCAGGAATGCGTCGACCTTGCGCTTGAGCTCGACCGACAGCGAGTCGCCGCCGGAGAACATACCCATCAGGAACGAAAGATCCACGCCGTCGAGGTGATCGGCGCGCAGCAGCGCCTCGAACAGCGTCGGTACGCCGGCAATGACGTTCGGCTTTTTCTTGCGCAGCAGGTCTGCATAGCTCTGCACCGTGAACTGCGGCACCAGAATGCATGTTGCACCGCCGGCGAGCATCGTGTGGATGCCAATGCCAAGCCCAAAGCCATGGAACAGCGGCATAACCGAGAGCATCTTCAGACCCGCGATCGGCGCAAAGCCGCTGGCCGCTGCGGTCTGCAGTGCAAGCGCATTGAAGTTGTAGTTTGACAGCAGAATGCCCTTGGTTGTGCCGGTGGTGCCGCCGGAGAAGAGGATAACGGCGCCGTCGTCCCATTTGCCTTCGTCGGGCGGGAGCGGCTCGCGGCGCCGGCGGCCGGCCGCTAGGAAGTCGTTCCACATGATATAGGCTCCGCCGCGGGGCAGTTTTGGGATTTTGCGGCCCTGTGTCAGGATATAGCCGGTTTTGAGCGGCTGCGGCAGCTCGTCGCGCACGCGGGCGAGCAGCACGGTTACCGGCTGTTCCACCTGCGGCAGCACACTGGCCACCTTGTCGTAGAACTGGTCGAGTGTCAGGATTGCGCGGCTGTGGCTGGCGTTCAGATAGAACGCAATCTCGCCGGCAGCAGAGAGCGGATGGATCATCGTTGGCACCGCGCCGATGCGGTTGAGCGCGTAGAACGCGTCGATGGCCTGCGGCGCATTCGGCATGCAGATGGTCACGCGGTCGCCCCGGCCGATACCGAGTGCGGTGAACGCGCGTGCCGTCAGATCAATCCGGTGAGAGAACTGCTCGTAGGTTGTCTGTTTGCCCATGAACTCATAGGCGATCAGTGATGCATGCTGGCGGGCGGCAGACTGTACCAGCTGACACATCGTCACACGCGGATAGTCGATTGTGGCAGGCGTACTGCCGTAGTATTTCAGCCAGGGTGCGGCTGCGGAAATCCCCATTGGTTTTTCCCTCCTGTCCAGGTTTCAAACAAGCTAATAGTACTTGTTAAAAATGGCGCTGTCAAGAACCGACGCAAACTTGCCAAGCACAGCAGCAGTTGATATAATAGAAATATAATTGAAACACACTGCCGCGGCGGCGGCAGGCGCCAGACCATGAAAGGAAGATGCGTTCTATGGCAA
Organism: uncultured Oscillospiraceae bacterium; assembly: GCA_964523945.1. Taxonomy (GTDB): domain Bacteria; phylum Bacillota; class Clostridia; order Oscillospirales; family Oscillospiraceae; genus CAKTOF01. Next base: position 1,193 of record CAZGBU010000096.1, on the reverse strand, counting down.
TTAAAATCACAGCGGACAGCACATGCGACCTGTCCGCCGCGCTGCTCTCGCGCTACCAGATCGACCTGATGCCGCTGTACGTCCTGAAAGACGACAAGACCTATCGCGACGGCGTGGATATTACGCCGGCGGATATTTTTGCGCATGTTGCGGCCGGCGGCGCGCTGTGTAAGACGGCCGCACCGAACATCGAGGACTTCACCGCGTTTTTTGACCGGTTTGCCGGCGAATACGACGCGGTGGTGCACGTCACCATCAGTGCGGAGTTCTCCTCGAGCTATCAGAACGCCTGTGTTGCGGCGGAGTCGTTTGACAACGTCTATGTGGTCGATTCGCGCAATCTGTCCACCGGGCAGGGGCATATCGTCATCGAGGCTGCCAAGCTGGCGCAGAGTGGCACGGCTGCGCCGGAAATTCTCACAGCGATGAATGATCTCGCGCCGCGCGTGGATGCGAGCTTCCTGCTTGACCGGCTCGATTATCTGCACAAGGGCGGCCGGTGCTCTGCTGTCGCGGCGCTCGGCGCCAATCTGCTGCATCTGAAACCGTGCATCGAGGTACGCGACGGTAAGATGGTTGTCGCCAAAAAATACCGCGGCGCCTACGCCCGCTGCATTGGAGAATATGCAAAAGAGCGGCTGCAGCGCGCGGATGATATCATCCCGGAGCGCATTTTCATCACGCACACCACCTGCTCGGATGAGACCATCCAGGCAGCCCGCAGTGCGGTGGAGCGCTACGGCCATTTTGAAGAGATCGACGAGACAACTGCCGGCTGCACCATTTCCTGCCACTGCGGGCCGAGTACGCTGGGCATCCTGTATCTGCACGAAAAACCGATCTGATCGATCCAAACCGGAAAAGCGCCTGCTGCGGCAGGCGCTTTTCCGGTCCTATCTCAGTCGATGCGTTCAAAATCCCCTGCACCGTGTTTGCACAGCGGACAGACAAAGTCGGGCGGAAGCGTTTCTCCCTCGTAGACATAGCCGCAGATCTTGCAGCGCCAGCCTTTTTTCTGTGTGGCCTGCGGGGCGGGCTTGACGTTGGCGTGATAATAGGCGTAGGTCGCGGGCTCCGCGTCCGTGAGCACGGCCGCATCTGTCACATCGGCCAGGAACAGCGTGTGCGTTCCCAGATCGGTCGTCGCAATCACCTTGCCGGACAGGTACGCACAGGCGGCCTCGGGGATATAG
>CAZGBU010000095.1:0-8207 GCA_964523945.1 uncultured Oscillospiraceae bacterium | reverse complement strand
CGAGTGACAAGACTTGAACTTGCGGCCTCTTGACCCCCAGTCAAGCGCGCTACCAACTGCGCCACACCCGGATACGGGCTAACTCTCATTAGCCCGATTATGATAGCATACTGCCGCTTATTTTGCAAGCGGTTTTTCAAATTTCATTCGTTGCTGTCCGGAAGCGCCGCCAGACGGCGCGCGATAACCTCGTTGACCACTTTGGGGTCTGCCTTGCCGCGCAGCTGCTTCATCGTCTGCCCAACCAGATAGCCGACTGCCTTTGTCTTACCAGCCTGATAGTCCGCGATGCTCTGCGGATTCGCCGCGAAAACTTCGGCCACCACCTGTTCGACCAGCCCCGTGTCGCTCACCTGTTCCAGCCCGTGTTCGCGAATATATGCGTCCACATCGACCTGCGCATGAAACGCCGCGGCAAAAATCTCGCGCCCGGCCTTGCGGTTAATCGCGCCGGATTCCACCCGCTCGATGATCGCGGCAAGGTTCTCCGGCGTCAGTGCCATCTGTTTGGCCTCGATCCCCTCGTCCTTGAGCGCTTTGAGCACATCGCCCATAATCCAGTTTGAAACCTCTTTCGGTCTGCCGCACAGCGCCGTGGTCTGCTCAAACAGATCCGCCAACGCTTTCGTGCCGGTGATGATGCCGGCATCGTAGGCCGGCAGATCGAATTCCCGCTCATAGCGCGCCTGCTTTTCCCGCGCCATCTCCGGGAGCGAGGCCCGAACCTCTTCCAGCCATTCTTCCGAAATCTCAATCGGCGGCAGATCCGGCTCCGGGAAGTAACGATAGTCCTGTGCGTTTTCTTTCGAGCGCATTGCAGCAGTGCGATCCTTGTTATCGTCCCACCGGCGTGTTTCCTGTACAACACAGCCGCCCTCTTCGAGCAGCTCAATCTGTCGGTCGGCCTCATAGGCGATCGCGCGCTGGATAGACTTAAACGAGTTCAGATTTTTCATTTCCGTGCGCGTGCCGAGCTGATCGCTGCCCATCGGGCGAACCGACAGATTGACATCGCAGCGCAGCGAGCCCTCCTGCATTTTGCAGTCCGACACGCCGAGATATTCCAGCTTGGACTTCAGCGCTTCCAGATAAGCTACGACCTCTTCGCCCGAGCGGAAATCCGGCTCCGTCACAATCTCGATCAGCGGGACGCCGCAGCGATTGTAGTCGCACTGCGTCTGTTCCGTCCATTCGTCATGCACCAGCTTGCCCGCGTCCTCCTCCATGTGGATCTCATGGATACGGATCTGTCTGTGTTTGCCGCCGACCTCGATATCCACCAAGCCGTTTCGGCAGATCGGCTCATAGAGCTGCGAAATCTGATATGCCTTGGGCAAATCCGGGTAGAAATAGTTCTTGCGGTCAAAACGCGCATGGCGTGTGATCTCACAGCCGAGCGCCAGCCCAGCGCGGACAGCATACTCTACGACTTTGCCGTTGAGCACCGGAAGCGAGCCGGGCACGCCGGTGCAGACCGGGCAGCAGTGCGTATTCGGTGCACCGCCGAATTCCGTGGCGCACGAGCAGAAGATCTTGGTTTTGGTGGAGAGCTCCACATGGGTCTCCAGGCCGATTACCGTTTCCCATGCCATCAGGACGCACCTCCTTTCGGCGCGCGGCGGTGGAAATCCGTCACCTGCTGAAATGCATGCGCAGCGTTCAGTATTTCCTGTTCGCCGAGCGGCCGGCCGATGAGCTGGCCGCCGATTGGCAGCCCTGCGCGATCAAAGCCGCACGGCACCGATATACCGGGCAGGCCGGCAAGATTGACGCTGACCGTATAGATGTCCGACAGGTACATCTTCAACGGCTCGGACAGACTCTGGTCCAGCAGCGGCGCCGTCGTTGGCGCAACCGGTGTCAGGATCATATCATAGCGTGCAAATGCCTCGTCAAACGAACGCTTGATCAGCGATTTCACCTGGAGCGCCTTTTTATAATAGGCGTCATAGTAGCCGGTCGAAAGCGCAAAAGTGCCGAGCAGAATCCGCCGCTTGACCTCGCTGCCGAACCCCTCGCTGCGCGTTTTTTTGTGCAGCGAGACAATGTCTTCACATCCGTCCGCGCGATATCCGTATTTCACACCGTCAAAGCGGGACAGATTCGAGCTGGCCTCTGCACAGGCGATCAGATAATACGCCGGTACGGCATAGCGGAACATTGGAAATGAAAACGGCTCAATTTCCGCGCCGCAGCTGCGGAGTGTCTCGGCAAAGCCGCGTACCGCTGCCGCAACCTGCGGGTCAAGCCCATCACCGAAGCACTCGTCCGGCACGCCGATACGCTTGCCGCGCAAATCGGCGCTCAGGCTCTCCAGATAGGATGGATGCGCATGATTCAGGCTGGTGCCGTCACGGGCATCGGGTCCACAGATGATGTCGAGCACAGCGGCACAGTCTGCTGCATCACGGGCAATCGGCCCCATCTGATCGAGTGAAGACGCGTAGGCGATCAGGCCATAACGCGAAACCGCGCCGTATGTTGGCTTCAGGCCGGTGACGCCGCAGTACGCAGCCGGCTGGCGGATCGAACCGCCGGTGTCCGAACCGATGGCATATGGCGCGATTCTGGCTGCGACAGCGGCAGCCGCACCGCCGGAGGAACCGCCTGGCACATGTGCAGCGTCCCAGGGATTCGCCGTCGGTCCATAATACGACGTCTCTGTCGTCGAACCCATTGCGAATTCATCCATGTTGACTTTGCCGGCAAAGACGGCACCGGCAGCGGCCAGGCGGTCAATCACCGTCGCCGAATACGGCGGGCGGAAGCCCGTCAGGATCTTTGAAGCGCAGGTTGTCAGCTTACCCTTTTCGCAGATGCAATCTTTGATTGCAACCGGGACGCCAGCCAGCGGACCGGTCAGCGCACCGCTGCGAATCGCCGCGTCCACACGCGCCGCATCCTCGAGCGCCGATTCCTTTGTCGTTGTGACATATGCGTGCACCACGCCGTCATGTGCGTTGACCGCGTCAAACAGCGCTTCTGCAGCCTGTACTGCGCTGACCTCACCGCGGCGGATCGCCGCGCCAAGCTCCAGCGCAGTCAGATTCATCCATTCCATCGCGCGCCCCCCTCACTCAACCGTCTTCGGGACGAGGAAGCCCTCGCCATCTGTCTTCGGCGCGTTGCGCAGCAGCTCGGCACGATCCTGCGACGGCTGCACCACATCTTCCCGGAAAACGTTTCGGAGCGGAAACACATGGCTCATCGCTTCAACGCCCTCGGTATCTACGGCGGCAAGCATATCCACATAGTCGACGATTGCTGCCAGCTCACGGCACAAGCTCTCTTTTTCCTCTGGAGAAATCGCCAGGCGGGACAGCTCCGCCACATAGTCGACCATTTGTGTTGTGATCTGCACTTGACTGCCTCCTTTACGGCTCAAGCCGGTTCATATCGCGCGGGAACAGCGTGCTGTAGCGGACATTGTCCAGATCGAGCAGGCGCATCGTCAACCGCTCAAGTCCAATGCCAAGCCCGCCATGCGGCGGCATGCCATAGCGGAACACCATCAGATACGAGCGGATGTCATTCGGATCCATGCCGAGGCGCTCCATCTTGGCGACCAATTCATCGTAGTTGTGGATACGCTGTCCACCTGTCGTGATCTCCATACCCTTGTAGAGCAGATCGAACGAGAGCGTGAAGTGTGGGTCGTCCGGATCGTCCATCGCATAAAACGGCCGCTTTTTTGACGGGTAGTGCGTGACAAATACAAAATCCGATCCGTATTCCTCTTTAAAATACCGGCCGATATTGATTTCTTCCTCCGGCTCAAGGTCGTAGGGATTGCGGATCGGGCGGCCGTATTTTTCCGATGCAAGCCGCTTCGCCTCATCGAAGCGAACCTGCGGGATCGATTCGAAATCCGGTGCGCTTGCACCGAGCCGCGCAAGGTCGGCGGCGTATTCGCTGCGCAGCAATGCAAAGGTATGGCGCAGCATCGCCGTCTCCATCTGCATCACATCTGCAAACGAGTCAATATAACCCATCTCAAAATCCAGGCTGGTGTATTCGTTGAGGTGACGCGCAGTCGAATGCTTTTCTGCTCGGAACACCGGCCCAACCTCAAATACGCGCTCGTACACACCGACCATCGTCTGCTTATAGAACTGCGGGCTCTGTGCGAGATAGGCGCGCTTCTGAAAATATTCCAAACGGAAGATATTGGAGCCGCCTTCGGCGCCCTTGTTCTGGATCTTCGGCGTATGCACTTCAGTGAAGCCCTGGCTGTGCAGAAATGCGCGGAAGCCGCGGCACAGCCCCTCCTGCACGCGGAAAATGCTCCGCTCACGCAGGTTGCGCAGCGTGATCGGGCGCAGATTCATATGCGTGTCGAGATTGAGCTTCATTTTCCACTTGCTGACCGGCACCGGCATCGGTTCTTTCGGCTGCGAGAGGATCTGCACTGCGTTGACCGCAACCTCATAACCGCCAGGCGCGCGCGGTTCTTCGCGTACAGTGCCGGTTACAATGACGGCCGACTCCTCAGTCAGTCCGACGCGCGGCACCGCCTCGCCGAGCACACACTGCACAACGGCGTCGCGCTTGCGCAGGGTCAGAAACGTGATGGCACCCATCGGGCGCAGCGCGTGTACTGCACCGTGCAGGCTGACCGTCTGCCTGACATGCTGGGCCAGATCGCCGGCCTCAATGCGTTCGGTCTGAATGCTCCCGTTGACAAATTCCATTGCTGTTTCTCCTTTACGGGACGGAAAAAGCCCGTCCCGAATCAATCTTCGGGACGGGCAAAAACCCGCGGTACCACCCGAGTTGCGGCTTCTGCCGCCTCTCTTGGCGCGTAACGTGCGCATGACGGCCCGGCTTACCGAAAAAGCTCGTTTCAACCGGACGGCTCCGGAGTGTTACGGGACTCTGGCTGAAACCGATCGGCGCTTACAGCCGGTGACGCCGAATCTCTGACGGGTAGTCCAGACCGCTCTCCATCATTGCCTTTTAATATTATTGGTAGATTATATCGTGTGAAATCTCGTTTGTCAAGATGCGGCAGCAGCCAAATCGGGAAATCCCTGCTTCTCCCCTATGCCCCGGCAGCTGCTTCCAGGGCAGCACGGATCTCTGCCTCGGTCGGGTCGCCTTCGAGCAGCTTCTCCCCATCGAGATACAGGCACGGCACATAGTAATAGTCATACTGATCAGCCAGCGCCGCCTGCTCACGCTCTTCGATGCGGCGGATCGGCACAGCGGCCAGTCGCGGATCATCCTGCGTGATGCATGCGATCATCTCATCGGCCTTGCGACAGTAGGGGCACCCTTCCAGATAAAAATAGGTCAATTCTTTCATTGGTATGGCTCCTTTCCACAGCGCTCATTCAGCAACTGCGATGGATTGATAAACAGCCAGCCACTCCATTGCCTGCGCCTCCGCCTCATCCATCAGGCAGACAGCCAGCAGCGCGCCTGTCTCACCGGGCAGCAGCATGACCTGCGCAGTCAGATCTCCAGCATCTGGCGTCGTGATGCGGACAGCAACCGACCAGCGATCCCCATCAAGCGCCGGTGTTTCAGCAGCAAAGGCGTCGCTCCGCAGCCCACCGGTGAAATACCGCTCCAGTACGGCCTGCGCAAACTGGACAAACTCCGTTTCCGAAGGCGTTGAAAGCACTTCGTCCGACGTCAGGCTCTGCACATCAATGCGCGGCAGCGTGCCGCCGGATACTGGCGTAACTGCCAAGCGGAACGAGGCAGCGCTGCCGTCAAGCAGCGCCACGCTGCAAAGGCTGGTTGGATAGGAAAACGAAACCGCAGCGCTGACCCAGGCCGCTGTTTCCCCTGCCGTATCCTGTGACGGCGTGGGCGCTGGATCCTCTTTCTTCTGCTGCTCTGACTGCTGCGCCTGCTCTTGTCCGGACGGCTGAAGTGTCCCGTCGTCCGGATTGCCGCGGTCCCATAACAGCACCGCCGCCGCGATCACCGCCGCTGCCAGCAACACAACCACCAGGATCCAGGCAATGGAACGCTTATGCATTGGTGTCACCTCCAAGCGGGAGCTGCACCGCCGCATCGGACTGCCGTGCAAGCACAAATTCCGTCTTATCCTGCGGGAACAGGATAACAGCCGAACAGGTTTCAGCGATCAGCTCCGGCGTTGCAAGGATCAGCCCGTCGTCTCCCAGCCCTGCGTCGGCCATTGCAGCTGTGTTCCACTGGGAATAGCGGCTGCGGAGCTGATATGGATCGGCCACAAGAAAGTATCCCACGCCGTTTTGCTCTACATACCCCTGCAGCGTCATATAGTGCTGCGCGCTGGTGAAATTACCGCGGGACTCATGGACAATCGCCATCGCATTCTGATCGGTGATCATGGAGATGATATAATCCCAATCAATCGCCTCTTCTCCCGCATCCGGATCCTGATAATAAATCTCCGGCGCAGGCAGGCCATAGAGTTCTGCAGCCACAATCATAAACTCATCCATCACGCCGTGCGCGGTAACACGGTATCCGTTATCCACCGCGTAGTCGGCCAGCCAGGTTGGATCAATCTCCTCGTGCAGATACTGTGAAATCACCATAGAAACCGACATGATGCCGCAGGAACGATCCTGCATCGTATCATCCCACTCTGTGTCGCTGCCCTCGTTTGGGAACGGATACGACGCCCAGTCCGGATCCGTCTGCGCAAAATAGTAGAATGGCAGGCTTTCGCCGCTGCGCAGCAGCGATCCATCCACCCCCGCTTCAATCCGTCGGTACTGGTAGACGTGGTACACATCGGCCTGCATATCCTCCGGCAGCAGCATCAGCTGTCCAAGCAGCCAGACCGTCAGCTCGTCCAGGCACGGCGTCCGCTCCAAGGCGCAGAAGTCGTAGAGCGTCTGCACCAGGATCTCGAGATGGCTGTCGAACAGGTCGATGACCTCCGGGCGCAACTGTGTGTGTGAAACAAACTGATATGTATCAATCTCGGCGAGTATCTCCTTGACCGACTCGACTGTATCCGACCGTTCACCGGGCAGCGTCCCGTCGGTACCAGGGTATTGCGCCAGCAGCAGGTCCGGTATTTCAATGGTATAGAACGCCGTATCGTTTACGACCAGCGCATCTGTCTCTCCGGCAAACAATGGCTCCGTCTGCACCTGCGCAAGAAGCGAGAGCAGCTGCTGCGGATCGGCACCGGCAACAGCGCTCAGCAGCATACAAAGCAGCAGTATCAGCGCGGTCATCCTGAGCAGACGATTTTTCATGCAAAACTCCTTTCAGGCGCCGCGCAGCAGCGCCAGTACAACCAGATGAACCGGATAATATGCGTAAAATCCCCACTTGAGCAGGGCGCTGCGCCGCCCGCGCACACCGCGGTAAGCAGCCAGCAGCGGGAGCGGCAGAACAAAGCCAAGCCGGTAGCAATATCGAGAGAAGGCATCCGGTTCTCGCATCACTTCTCCGGCAACAGGAAGCAGATAGAACACAATGCCAACCAGTACAAAGCAGAAAACCTGTGTCGCCATCCGTTTGGTTGCCGGCGCGCCAAAACAAAGCACCCAGAATACGGACACATAGCCCCAATCCGCCGGCATGGCTGCAAGCGCTAGCACGGCGATCAATACCATGCGCGCTACGAGCGGCATTCCACGGTGCTTCCAGACAGCCAGCGCAAGCAAACCCATCAGGAGCCCCCAAACCGCCCCGGTATCCCGCAGCGGGCTCAGCCCGAAATAGAAAGTAAACGGCAGGTGCGACAGCAGCGCAAACAGCAGCAGCCGCAGCGCATACCGGCGCAGATTGGATGTGTGCCGGTAGCCCTCGGCAATGAAAAAGCACATGATCGGCATCGACAGCCGCCCCAGTGTGCGCAGTACAATCCAAGCTGTGAAGCCCTCCGGCAGAAAACCACTGGCATAGTGGTCGATCGTCATGGAGATGATTGCGATGATTTTCAGCCAGTTTGCACTCAAGCCGACCGCTTTTTCCTGCGCGGGCACGCGATCCAATCTCTCATCTGCAGATAATGACGCTTCTGACGAAAGCAACAGCATGGCACCTCCTGAGCACTGCACGCCGCCGGCAGAGGAGGAACAGCTACTCTGGACGACTGGAACAAACCAAGTATTCCTTACTGGGTCAGACATTTACAGACATTATAACATACCATCCGGCCTTATCCAATCCTTTTCCGGAAAAAAACGAGGAATTTAGGGCAATACCGCACAAAAAAGTCAAGCGTAACACAGCCGAAAGTGATATAA
>CAZGBU010000094.1:0-8264 GCA_964523945.1 uncultured Oscillospiraceae bacterium | reverse complement strand
CAAGCGCCATTGCACGGGTTCGACCAGCGATCGAATTGGTGGAGGCGGGGGGAGTCGAACCCCCGTCCGAAAACAATTTGACAACAGTATCTCCGGGCGCAGACGGTTATTTACATTCCCTCATCACACCGAAAGCCGTCATTCTGAGCGATTTGGTAGCTTCATGATGCATGGCACGCGCAAAGCTTAACGTGCGCACGGTCACCACTGAAATCACACCCTAGCCCGGCTCGTGGTCCTTCCGGGGAGGATGGGCCGCTAATTAAGCAGCAGCCAGAACGAGATTATCGTTGTCAGTTAATTTGAAAGTTGCCCGTTTTATAGAGGCCAGGCGCCTCTGCCCGCTGCTCTTGCCTCACTGCCCCCGTCGAAACCGGTACGCCCCCGTGAGGCCGCCGCAATTGCGGCGGGGCATTATTATAGCAGGAAATCTGCCGTTGTCAAGCAAAACGCTCAGGTGCGGCCGTATGGATCCGGCAGCTTGTTCGGAGCAGGGTAATCGACACCGTGTGTGTCAACCGTAACGGACTTCATTTTCTGCTCCTCGATCGGCTTATCCGCACGATCTGTCTCGACGTCAGCGATCGCATCGACGACCTCCATGTCGGAGATGACACGGCCGAACGCCGCATACTGCCCGTCAAGGAATTCGCCGTCGGCGTGCATGATAAAGAACTGACTTCCGGCGGAGTTGGCCGCCTGCGAGCGCGCCATCGAGAGCACGCCGCGCTTGTGCGAGATGATGTTGTTGACGCCGTTGAGTTTGAATTCGCCCTTAATGCAGTAGCCAGGGCCGCCCATCCCATTGCCAAACGGGCAGCCGCCCTGGATCATAAAGCCGGAAATGACCCGATGGAAAATTTTACCGTTATAAAAGCCGGCGTTGGCCAGCGCGATAAAATTGCGCACCGATTCCGGCGCCTTGTCCGGATAGAGTTCACACTGGATGATACCGCCATTCTCCATCTCAATGGTTGCAATTGGGTTCTTCGGATTCGATTCCATGTCAACCGTTCCTTTCTTTCATCGCGCGGTCCATCTGCCGCTGCGCGTCTTTTTTTGCTGCGCTTTCGCGCTTGTCATAGAGCTTTTTGCCGCGACACAGGCCAAGCTCCAGCTTGACCCTCGGTCCGCGAAAATAGACCGACAGCGGAATAATGGAAAAGCCGTCCCGGACCTTTGCGTTGAGATAATTGATCTGCTTGCGGTGCATTAGCAGCTTGCGCGGGCGCATCGGGTCCTTGTTGAAGATATTCCCTTTTTCGTACGGGCTGATGTGCATCTGGCGCACAAACAACTCGCCGTCTTTCACGCCGCACCAAGCGTCTTTTAAATTCAGTGTCCCAAGCCGGATGGATTTGACCTCCGTCCCGAACAACTTGATGCCGGCCTCGAACGTCTCGAGAACCTCATAGTTGTGATATGCACTGCGATTTTTCGCAGCGACTTTGATGCTGTCCTGCGCCATCAGCTGCCTCCTCACGGACGCTTCAGCCACTGGAAGGTCCGGAAGCCAGAGAACAGCATTTCGATGCGGTCAAGCACCTCTTCCACCGTCATGTAGACGCCGAGATCATCATCTGTGCCGTCGTCGCACAAAACGGCAAAACCGGCTTCGGTACCTTCATAGCCGACCCGGATCAGATCTTCGTTTGGATCATCGTCATACCGGAACTGCGCAACCCAGTGCCGCATCCGATCACCTTCTTCTTTTCAAAATATTATGATTTATGATTCGACCAGCTGATATTCGCCGGCGATTGACAGTGGGATCAGGCTGCATGTACCGGTCTGCGTAACAATCAGTGACTGACCGGTCAAGGTAAAGCTCAGCGCCATTTCATCGCCGTAGGAATAATCTGCCGTGTCGGGCGACGCGCCGTCAATCCGCGCGGTCGCGGTAACGATCGAGCCGATGCCGCTGACCTGAAATTCGACCGTGTTGTTGTCTGCCCAGAACAGTTCGATCATAACGCCGGCATCGGCATTTTCAAACTGGCCGTTCCATTCGGGAATCTCAATTTCATCTTCTCCCGGCTGCGCATCAGACGGCGTCTGCTCTGGCTCAAGTGTGTTGGTGATGACCACATCGTCGGAAACAGCGGGTTCAGATGCGTTGGGAACGGCCTCGCCCTCGGGCTGCTGAATGACCGGCGTGTCCGTGTTGGCCGGCGGCTCAGCCGCGCTTGCGCCGACAATCTCCCACGTCAGCTCCACGCTGCCCGTAAAACCATCTGTTTCTATATGAACGCTGTATTCCGCCGGGCCCTCGAGCATCAGGGTAAAACTGGTGGCGGAGGCGATGTCGCTGCCGGAGTAGACCACCTCGCCATCCCCGTCGGAAATCAGAACTGAGAGCGAACCGCGCGAGCGCGCAACCGACGCGTTGAGCGTCATAGCGGCGCTGTCTCCGACCGGGATGGCGATATCCCGTGACGAGGACAGACGCTCACAAGACAGGAAGAACGATTGGCCCGCACTCGACTCGCTGATGACCGTCCCGTCGCCGCATCCGGCCAGCACAATGGCTGACAACACCAGGATGCAGGCCAGGAGGCAGGCACTGCGCCGACTCATCCGGATCAAATCCTCTCGCTTAAATTTGCATTTTTCTACAGGATTATAGCATGTATTCTGTGAAAAAACAACAAAGAGAGGGGAACAAATGCGTTACAAAGAGTTACTGATCGGAATTGGTCTTCTGAAAGTCCAGATAGAGCATGCTCGGCTGGATATCAGTGTTATTCTGGTATTTCTCGCTTTTGTAGCGATCGTAATCGCCAAGAATACTGTGGTAATAGATTTGACAGACCTGTGTACCGGCATACACGCGGATCGGCTGAATGCAGAAAATTTCCAGCGTCCAATAGCCGGCGAAGCCGACGTCGCCGAAGCCGGCGGTTACATGGATAAACAGGCCGAGACGACCAGTGGAGGAACGCCCCTCGAGCATCGGTACAAAGCCGTCTGTCCGCGTGTATTCGCGCGTACGTCCGAGATAGAGCCGGTTCGGCTGCAGCAAAAGCCCCTCGGGTGGAATCGTAATCTCATGCGCCGGGTTTGGCGTTTTCATATCCAGTATATCATGATCGTAGGCAAGCAATTTGTCGTGGAGCGTCAAATTGTAGCTGTTGGGATTGAGGTGCGCCGGATCAAACGGCTCAATAATAATTTCCTTGCCCAGCCGGCGCTGGATTTCCCGTCCGGATAAAATCATGCTGCATTCCGCCTTTCTTTGCGCCTATTCTACTGTCAAAAATAAATGTTGTAAAGACCCTTGACAAATCAGAAGAAATGTGTATCATGAACATATGAGCAATTGAACATATGTTGAGGTGATTCAGAATGACCGACTACGAGCAGGAAGAGTGCTGCGAAGTGATGCAGGTACATGATCCGGCTGTTTCGCGTGCACGCGCCGCACTGCCCGACGAGGACGAACTGTTTGACATGGCGGAGCTGTTCAAGATTTTTGGTGATTCCACACGGATCCGGATTCTCTGCGCGCTTGCCTGTACCGAGTTGTGTGTATGCGATATTGCGGAAGTGCTTTCCATGAGCCAGTCGGCCATTTCCCATCAGCTCCGCACGCTCAAGCAGGCTAAGCTGGTCAAAAACCGGCGCGACGGAAAAACCGTCTATTATTCACTGGCCGACGACCATGTACAGACCATCATCGGCATGGCGAAAGAACATTTGGAGGAAGAAACATGAAGAAGACCTATCGGCTGACCGACATTGACTGCGCCAACTGCGCGGCCAGGATTGAAACCAATATCAGCAAGCTCGACGGCGTCAACGCAGTGAGCGTCAACTTTTTTGCACAGAAGCTGATCCTGGACGCCGATGACGCACGCTATGATGAAATCTTTGATAAGGTTAAAAAAATTGTAAGGAAAGTGGAGCATGACTGCGAGGTGGTCCCGCTGTGACACGCCGTCAGCGGCGTGATCTTGTGCGGATTCTGATTGCGTTCGGTCTGTTCCTGATCGGGCTGATCCTTTCCCACACAGTGGAATCCGCCTGGCTGCCGATCCCGTTTTTATTGGCAGCTTATCTGCTGGTCGGCTATGACGTGCTGTTCGCCGCGGTGCGCAATATCGGGTCCGGCCAGATTTTTGATGAGAATTTTTTGATGTCCATTGCAACGATCGGTGCGTTTATTCTGCAGGATTGGAGCGAGGGCGCAGCCGTTATGCTGTTTTATCAGGTGGGCGAACTGTTTCAGAGCTGCGCCGTTGAACGCTCACGCCGCAGTATCTCTTCGCTGATGAACCTGCGGCCGGACTATGCGGTTGTGCTGGAGAACGGGCAGGAGGTTCGGAAAGATCCGGACGAGGTCGCTGTCGGCGACATTCTGCGTGTCAAGCCTGGCGAGCGTATCCCGGTCGACGGTACGATTGTGGAAGGCGCTGCGACGCTCGATACCTCCAAAATCACAGGGGAATCCATGCCGGCCGAAGCGATGACCGGCGAGCAAGTGCTCTCCGGCTGCGTCAATCTGAACGGCGTGCTGAAGATCCGCGCAGAGAGCGCCTATGCGCATTCGACCGTGGCCCGCATTCTGGACCTGACTGAGCAGGCGCAGATGAAAAAGGCGAAGACCGAACGGTTTATTACGCGCTTTGCCCGTGTATACACACCGGCTGTGGTGGCTGCCGCGGTGCTGCTTGCAGTGATTCCGCCGCTGGTACTTCAACAGGCTTTTTCAATCTGGATTGAGCGTGCGCTGCTGTTTCTGGTAATCTCCTGCCCGTGTGCGCTGGTGATCTCTGTGCCGCTGAGCTTTTTTGGCGGCATGGGCGCGGCGTCCAAAGCCGGCGTCATTGTGAAAGGCAGCGTAGCGCTCGAGCTGCTGGCCGATGCGCAGACCGTTGTCTTTGACAAGACCGGAACCTTGACCACGGGGCAGTTCCATGTGGAATCGATCCGTCCGGCAGCTGGCATGGCAGAGCAAGAGCTTCTGCGGCTGTGCGCGCTTGCAGAGACTTATTCGGCGCACCCGGTTGCGCAGGCGGTTGTAGCAGCTGCCGGTACGGTGGAGGGCACTGCAACAGATACCAATGAGATCCCGGGGTGCGGCATCAGCGCTGTTGTTGATGGCAGCCATATTCTTGCCGGAAACGCGCACCTGATGGAACGCGAGCATGTCAGATACCAAGCACATGAGGGCACCGGTACCGTAATATACGTCGCGCGCGACGGCACGTTCTGTGGGTCCGTGCTCGTCTGCGACACCGTGAAGCCGGAGGCGCAGCGTGCAGTGCGCGATCTGCGCGCGCGCGGCATTCGAAAAGCCATCATGCTGACAGGTGATCGGCCCGCTGCTGCGGAGGCTGTTGCATCTGAAATCGGGCTGGATCAGTACCGCGCGGGCCTGCTGCCGCAGGACAAGATGAAATGCTTGGAGGAGATCTTGGACGCGCCGCATACGGGCAGCATTGTCTATGTCGGCGACGGCGTCAATGATGCGCCGGTGCTGATGCGCGCGGATGTCGGCATCGCGATGGGCGGCGTGGGATCTGAGGCAGCCATCGAGGCGGCAGATGTTGTTGTCCTGACCGACAATCCGGAAAAAATTGCTGTCTCCATTGACATCGGACGCAAAACGATGTCGATCTCCCGGCAGAATATTATCTTTGCGCTGGTGGTTAAGGCTGCCATTATGGTGCTTGGGGCAGTCGGAAAGGCCAATATGTGGATGGCGGTGTTTGCCGATGTCGGAGTTGCGGTACTGGCAATTCTGAATGCAATGCGTACAATGCGGCTGCGCCGCACAAAATAATCTCCCGGCAGGCCGATGTCGGCCTGCCGTTTTTTTCCTCTGGACAAATCGAAACCGGCCTGCTATAATACAGTTACCACACCCGGGGAGGGGTATTAAAAGAGGTGAGCGCATGAAACAAAAGTTCCAAATTACCGGCATGACCTGTGCCGCATGCAGCGCACGGGTGGAGAAAGTGACCAATGCGCTGCCGGGCGTGCGGTCCGCACAGGTGAATTTGCTGGCCGGCAGTATGGTCGCAGACTATGACGAAGCAGCCTGTTCGACAGATGAAATCATCCGCGCAGTTACCGATGCGGGATATGGCGCACAGCTGCCGGATGCGGAGACGGCCGCAGTAAAACAGACGCAGACAGCAGACCCTAACGCCGAGGCGCTTATCTCGATGCGGCACCGCATACTCATTTCGGTCTGCTTTTTGGTCCCGCTGTTGTATCTGACAATGGGGCATATGCTGCATCTGCCGGTTCCGGCGATTTTTCATGGCACAGAGCACGCGCTTGTCAACGCATTTACACAGTTTCTCCTGACGCTGCCGATTGTACTGGTTAACCGGAGCTACTTTCAGCGCGGCTTTCGGTCACTCTGGCACCGCGCGCCAAATATGGACAGTCTGATTGCCGTTGGTTCGGGCGCGGCGCTCGTATACGGCGTCGCCGCCATCTATGCCATCGGTTACGGACTTGGCGTCGACGATTTGGCGCTCGCCGCACGTTATGCAAATGATTTGTATTTTGAATCTGCCGCGATGATCCTGACGCTGGTCACACTTGGCAAGTACTTTGAGACCAGAGCGAAGAGCCGCACCGGGCAGGCAATTGCGCGGCTGCTGGAACTTGCGCCCCAGACAGCGATTGTGCTGCGTGGGGGAGAGGAGATCACCGTCCCCGCACAGCAGGTTATCAAAGGGAACCTGGTTATGGTGAAGCCCGGCGCTGCTATCCCGGTCGATGGCATTGTGACGGAGGGCGCTTCCTCTGTGGACGAGAGTGCATTAACTGGAGAGAGCATACCGGTGCCCAAGCAGCCTGGCGACCGTGTTGCCGCTGCGACCATCAACAAGACGGGACGTTTTGTCTTCCAGGCTGATAAGGTCGGCGAGGATACGACGCTCGCGCAGATTATTCGCCTGGTGGAGGAGGCCGGGGCATCCAAGGCTCCAATTTCCCGCCTGGCCGACAAGATTGCCGGTGTTTTCGTCCCAATTGTCATGGGAATCGCGCTGGTTGCCTGTATTGCCTGGCTGATCGCCGGGCAGACGTTTGAATTTGCGCTGACGATCGGCATTGCGGTGCTGGTCATCTCCTGTCCCTGCGCGCTTGGCCTTGCGACACCGGTTGCGATCATGGTCGGAACCGGCCGGGCCGCAGAGATGGGGATCTTGTTCAAATCCGCCGAGTCGCTCGAATCGCTCCACAGCATCAATGCGGTTGTGCTCGACAAGACTGGGACGCTGACCGAAGGCCGGCCCGTTGTGACAGATCTGGCGCCAAGCGGCTGCTCAGAGGAAGCATTGCTGACGGTTGCCGCTGCGCTGGAACGGCCGTCGGAGCATCCGCTGGCGGATGCGGTGATGAAACTCGCAGAAGAACGCGGCGTACAGCCGCAGGCAGCGGAGGATTTTTCTGCGGTCTCCGGCCGCGGCGTCACCGGCGTGGTCGACGGTGTGCGCTGCTATGCCGGCAACGAAACGTATCTGCGCGAGTCCGGGATCCGTTTCCCGGCCGGTATTTCCGAACAGTATGCCAGGCAGGGGAAGACGGCGCTGCTGTTTGCAACACAGGATGCATTTCTCGGCGTGCTGGCCGTGCAGGATGTGCCGAAGCCGACTTCGCGTGCTGCGGTTGCGGCCTTTGAAAAAATGGGTGCAGAAGTGTGGATGCTGACCGGAGACCACGCGGTTACTGCACAGGCCATTGCACGCGAGCTGGGCATCCGTCACGTTGTGCCGGAGGTATTGCCAGGTGATAAGCTCTCACACATCCAGTCGCTGCAGGCACAGGGCAAGCATGTGCTGATGGTCGGCGACGGCATCAATGACGCGCCGGCGCTTACCCAGGCGGATATTGGTATGGCGATCGGTGCCGGGACAGATGTTGCAGTTGAATCGGCCGATGTGGTGCTGATGCGTTCGGACCTGCTCGATGCTGTGCATGCCTGTGAGCTTTCGCACGCGGTAATCCGCAACATCAAAATGAATCTGTTCTGGGCATTTTTCTACAATATGCTTGGCATTCCGATTGCTGCCGGCGTTTTGTATCCGCTGATCCATTTAAAACTCAACCCCATGATCGGCGCGCTGGCCATGAGCTGCAGTTCTGTGTGCGTTGTGAGCAACGCGCTGCGGCTCCGCTGGTTCAAACCATCTGCGCAGCCGGAACCGCCGGCACTGCGGGAGGATATCATTCCGGAAATCAAACAATCGAAAGATTAACTATTAAGTGTCAACCCCCAAAAGGATGGTGGTGGTAGAAATAAC
>CAZGBU010000093.1:0-8266 GCA_964523945.1 uncultured Oscillospiraceae bacterium | reverse complement strand
GCGCATCCGCTCCGGCCGCTCCCGCCCGCACCAACGCACCCGTGCGGTTCTCTGGTGATCGAAGTACACGAGGTCTGGTTTCGCTATGAAAAAGACGCCCCTGACGTGCTGCGCGGGCTGGACCTGACCGTCGGACGAGGCGAATTTCTCGCCATTCTGGGCGGCAACGGCGCCGGAAAGAGCACGACACTCTCGCTGCTGACGGGGCAGAACCGGCCATATCGCGGCAGCATTCATATGGATGGGACCGTCTGCGCCCTGCCGCAGAATCCGCAGGCGCTGTTCGTCAAAAAGACGGTGCGCGAGGATCTGGAAGAGGCCATCGCCCCGGGGGAGCCGGATCGTGCGCAGCGGCTGGCAGATGTGGTGCGGCTGTGCCGGCTCTCAGCGCTGCTGGCCCGGCATCCGTATGATTTGTCCGGCGGAGAGCAGCAGCGCGCTGCGCTGGCCAAGGTGCTGCTGCAGAATCCGGATATCCTGCTGCTCGATGAGCCGACCAAAGGACTCGACGCATCGTTCAAGCTGGAATTCGCCGGGATGCTGCGCGCACTGGCCGCGCGCGGCGTCACAATCGTCATGGTCAGCCACGACGTGGAATTCTGCGCCGCACATGCGCACCGCTGCGCGCTGTTTTTTGACGGCGGCATCGTCTCCAGCGCGCCGCCGCGCGCGTTTTTCTCCGGGAACTGCTTCTACACCACCGCCGCAAGCCGCATGGCGCGGCAGCTTCTGCCCGAAGCCGTCACAGCGGACGATTTGATCCTCGCCTGCGGCGGCGCGGCGCCAGAGCCGCCTGAGCTGCCGGACGAAGGCGAACCGCTCCCACCGCCGCCCACGCCGCCGTCGCGTGAAAGGCTGCCGCTGTGGCGGCGCGCGCTCGCAGGGCTGTCCGGCATGGTTGCGCTGATCGCCTTTGCCCACGCAACCGGCCTGCTCCCGCTCGAACGGCTGTTCCGTTCCGAGGCGGTGCTCTATGGCGTTCTGCTCGGTGCGCTGATCCTGCTGGCTGCTGCGGTCAGCCGCCGCGAACCGGACGCAAAGGCCGCGCGCACGACTGCGCGGGGCCGTCTGTCGCGGCGCACCGTTGCCGCGGCCGCCGCCATTGTGCTGCTGATCCCGCTGACCATCTTCGCAGGTGTGCACTGGTTCGGCGGCCGGAACTACTACCTGATCTCGCTGCTTGTGTTGCTCGAGTGCATGGTTCCGTTTTTTCTCGTCTTTGAGGGGCGAAAGCCGCGCGCGCGTGAGCTGGTCATTCTCGCGGTGCTGTGCGCGCTCGGTGTGGCCGGACGCGCAGTACTGGCAATGCTGCCGCAGTGTAAACCGGTCATCGCGCTCGTCATTCTCTCCGGCGTTGCGTTTGGCGGTGAGGCGGGCTTTCTCGTCGGAGCAGTGACCATGCTGACCTCAAACGTCCTGTTCGGACAGGGGCCGTGGACACCATGGCAGATGGCCGCAATGGGTCTGATCGGCTTTCTGGCCGGCGTACTCTACCGCAAAGGCCTGCTGCGCCGGAGCCGGCTGTCGCTGAGCGTTTTCGGCGCGCTCAGCACGCTCGTGATCTATGGCGGGATCATGAACCCGGCCGCCGCCATCATAGCGCAGCCCGTCCTCTCCTGGCCGGTCGTGTTGACATACTATCTGTCCGGCCTGCCGATGGATTTGATCCAGGCTGCATCGACAGCGTTGTTCCTGTGGTTTCTCGCGCTGCCCATGCTCGAGAAGCTCGACCGCATCAAAATCAAATACGGCCTGGTAGCGGCAGAATAAAGCGCCGCCGCGGAAGACATCGCGGCGGCGCTTTCGTCTGTCGGCCGATCACACCATTCGTTTTTCATAGAGCCGGCCAATGCGGCACGGGAAACAGAGCACCACGCCCAGCACAGCTCCGACGGCCGCCTGCAGGATCTGGAACGGCAGCTTGACAATTGCATATTCCGGCGTGCCATAGACAAACGCACGGTCAAGCGTATAGCCAACGACCATGACAATCGCACCGAGCGTGACCCCGACTACGGCGGCCAGCTGCTTTCTCTGCCCGAACAGGCGGTGCGCGCACAGCGAAATGACCACTGCCTGCAGACCGTGCGTGACAAGTGAGACAAACATTGGCGCCGGATAAAACAGCGCGTCGCCGATGAACGCGCCGATACCGCCCACCACAAACACATGGATCGGACCGAGCAGAATGGACGCCGTGCAGATTACGACGTCGTTCAGATACAGATGACCGCCTGGCACAGGTACGCCGAACGAGCTGAGCGCGACGTTCATCGCCAGCAGCATCGCCGTCACGGTGCATTTTTTCACCATCATGGTATTTGAGTCTCTCATGGAATCCCCTCTTGCCTTTTTCTGAAGATAGCGTTATGATACAGTATATTGGACCGTTTGGAATTACCAGAGCAAAACTTTTTTATCAGGTCAGATTATGCTTACCTATAATATGGAGCTTCGGGGCAGCGCGCCGAAGTATGACTATCTCTATCAGCAGATCCGTGCCGATATCCTCGCCGGGCGGCTCGCGCCGGGGCAGCGGCTGCCATCAAAGCGCTCGCTGGCAGAGCATCTGGGCGTCAGCATTGTCACGGTTGAGGGCGCGTATGAGCGCCTTGCGGATGAGGGCTATCTGTATTCGCGTGAACGAAGCGGTTTTTTCGTCGCACAGCTCGAACTGCCGGGCCGCGCTGTCCCGGCGGCCGCTCCGGCCACGCCGCTGCCGGAGCCGGCTGTCGCGGCGCCAACTGGATATTTCCCTTACTCTGCGATGGCACGGATCATGCGCGAAGTGCTCTCGGCTCATCCCGGCGTACTCGAACAGCGGCCCGATCGCATGGGCTGCAGTGTGCTGCGCAACGCCATCGCAGGCTACCTGTCCCGCTATCGCGGCATGACCGTGCGGCCGGAACAGATTGTCATCGGTGCGGGCGCGGAATATCTCTATGGGCTGATCGTCCAGCTCTTCGGCCGGGACGTGGTCTATGGGCTCGAGGAGCCGTCTTATGAGAAGATCCGTGCGGTCTACTGCGCGCATGGGGCGCGCTGTGAGTTTCTGCCGCTCGGTACAGACGGGATTGGGGACGAGGCGCTCGCGCGCTCGCATGCGCAGGTGCTGCACGTCACGCCGTTTCACAGTTATCCGACCGGCGCGAGCGCACCGGCTGCGCGGCGTTATGCCTATCTCTCCTGGGCGCATGCGCGCGGCGCCTGGCTCGTGGAGGACGACTTTGATTCGGAATTCTCACTCGGCCGCAGACCGCTCGAGACGCTCTATGCCATGGACGCTGCCGGTGCGGTCATCTATCTCAACACATTCTCCAAGAGCCTTTCGCCGGCGCTTCGCGTCGGGTATATGATCCTGCCGGAGCGGCTGCTGCCCCGATACGAGGCGGCGCTCGGCTTCTGTTCGTGTCCCGTTCCGGTTTTTGAGCAATACGTTCTCGCGGAGTTTATCAACGGCGGTCACTTTGAACGCCATCTCAACCGCATCCGCCGCCGCCTGCGCGCGCAGGAGCGCTGCGGCTCCGTCTGAATTTTACACAGATTTTATATTTCATCCATTTCCTTTTTTACAACCCGGCTGTATACTGGAGCAGAGCAAAGGAGGCGACCTGACATGATTTATCTGCTGGAAGATGACGACAGCATCCGGAAACTGGTCGTCTATACGCTCAACAGCCAGGGGTTTGAAGCCGAGGGCTTCGCGACCCCATCAGACTTCTGGGCCGCAATGGAACACGCGACACCGGAGCTGATCCTGCTGGACATCATGCTCCCGGAGGAAGACGGACTTTCCGTACTCCGCAGGCTGCGGGCTGCGCCCGCAACCAAAAAAGTCCCGGTCATTATGCTGACGGCGAAAGACACCGAGTACGATCGGGTCGTCGGACTCGACGACGGCGCCGATGATTATATCTCTAAGCCGTTCGGTATGATGGAGCTTGTAGCGCGCGTCCGCGCTGTGCTGCGCCGGGTTGATACGACACCGCATGAGACGGAATACCGTGTCGGTCCGCTGTATGTCAGCCCGTCACGGCACCTGGTGCGGGTGGACGGCCGGGATGTCACACTGACGCTCAAGGAGTTTGAGCTGCTGTGCATTTTGCTCGAGAACGAGGATATCGTTCTCACACGCGACACACTGCTCAACCGCGTCTGGGGCTATGAGTTCAACGGGGAGAGCCGAACCGTGGATGTGCACGTGCGCACACTGCGCCAGAAACTCGGCGCAGCCGGCAACTGTATTGAGACCGTCCGCGGCATAGGGTATAAGATTGGAGCCGGCACATGACTCTTCGAATATTTCGGAGCACCGTCGCGGTGCTCCTGTTCTGTATCGCCCTGTGTACAGCGATGCTGCTCGGTGTGCTCTACTCGCGCTTTGAGGATCAGGTCTACGACGAGCTGGCCAGCGAAGCGGCGCTTGCGGCACAGGGTGTGGAGCTCGGCGGCACCGACTATCTGGACCATCTGGACCAGGCGTTGGAGAACCGGCTGACGCTTGTGGATACGGATGGCACCGTCCTGTACGACAGCGCGGCCGACGCTGCAGCGCTGGAAAACCATGCAGACCGCGAAGAAATCCGCGAAGCGATGCAGACCGGTATCGGCCAATCGGCGCATCAGTCACAGGTCTTTTCCGAAAAAACACTCTACTACGCGCTGCGTCTTTCCGACGGGCGCGTCATTCGCATTTCATGCGAGCAGGATACCGTCGCCGGCCTGCTGTTGAGCACGGCCGCGCCGCTCGCCGGCGTGCTGGCCGCGGCACTGGCACTCTCGGCGCTGCTCGCCTCGCGTCTGGCCCATCGAATCACGCAGCCGATCAACGACATCGACCTTGACCGGCCGATGCTCAGCCCGCTGTACAAGGAACTGGCACCGCTGCTGCGGCGGATTCGCCAGCAGAATCAAACCATTCACCAGCAGATGGCCGAGCTGAGCAGCCGGCAGCAGGAATTCACCGCCATCACGGAGAACATGAGCGAGGGCTTTCTGCTGATTGACAATCGCGCGTGTATCCTCTCGTACAACACCAGCGCGCTGCGCATCCTCAACGCCGTACCCAGCGCAGCGGGCGGCAGTGTACTGCAATTCAATCGCAGCCGTGAATTCCGCGAGGCGGTCGACGCCGCACTCGCCGGCGAGCACACCGAGACGATGCTGAATCTTGCCGAGCGCAACTACCAGCTCATCGGCAACCCCGTCACAGCCAACGGGCAGGTGACCGGCGCGGTGCTGCTGATCCTCGACGTGACAGAACGCGAACAGCGCGAGGAACTGCGGCGTGAATTCACCGCCAATGTATCGCATGAGCTGAAAACGCCGCTGACCTCGATCTCCGGCTTCGCCGAGCTGATGAAAGACGGTCTGGTCAGCGAGGCACAGTGCCGCGAATTTGCCGGCGATATCTATCAGGAGTCACGCCGGCTCATTGCGCTTGTCGAGGACATTATCCGACTGTCCCGGCTCGATGAAGAGCGGTTTTTGCCCGAGCGTGAGGACATCGATCTGTATGACCTTGCAGCCGATGCCGTCAGCCGGCTTTCCGCTGCCGCGGACCGGCAGCATGTCAGCGTCACACTGACCGGCGAACACGCCGTCGTCTCCGGCCCGCCGCCGATCGTCGACGAAATGGTCTGCAACCTGCTCGACAACGCCATCAAATACAACAAAGAGGGCGGCTCGGTTACCGTCAGCGTCACGCGGGAGGACGATGCCGTCCGCCTGTCTGTTGCTGATACCGGCATCGGCATTCCGGCCGCCGACCAGTCGCGGGTCTTTGAGCGGTTCTATCGCGTTGACAAAAGCCACTCCAAGCAGATCGGCGGCACGGGCCTCGGGCTCTCGATCGTCAAGCACGGCGCGCAGCATCTCGGCGCACAGATCGAACTGACAAGCGAGGTCGGCCGCGGCACCACCATTACCATCTATTTCCCACTCCCCGCCCAGGCGGAACACAACTGAATGTCTCTCGGCCCGGCGCAGCACATGCTGCGCCGGGCTTTTGCCTGCCCGATCCGTTGGAATCGCGGAATCGCAGTTTTCAATTGAAAGCCGTCCGGCCCGCATAAAACGGCGGCTGGATGCAGATTTTACATGACAGACGAATTCTTTGTGCGATTTAACGCTTTTTTTACACAATCGGGGTTTGGGACTTTACACTGGGCCGATATACTGACGCTGCAATCCAAAAGTCTGAAACATAAAAGGAGAAATTACATCATGAAACACTGGAAAAAGATGCTGGCAGCCAGCCTGGCTGCCGTGCTGGTCCTGGCGGCTCTGACCGGCTGCAGCTCGGACGAGGCCGAGGACACAACCACGGATGACGACACGAATGTTTCCAACACCACGGACGACACAAACGTGAGCACGGAAGAAGAAACGGTCACCGGCGAGGAAGAGGCCACTACGCCCGAGCAGGACGCTGAGCAGCCTGCCGAAGGCGAAGAGAGCGGCGAGACCGCCACGGAAGAGATCAGCGGCGTTGTCAACACCGACGGCTCCACTTCGATGGCCGACGTGATGGCCGTCCTGCAGGAGACATTCGCAGAGCTCCATCCGGACGTGACCGTCAACTACTCGGGCACCGGCTCGGGCGCAGGCATTGAGGCTGTTCTGGCCGGTACTGTCGACATTGGCTTGTCAAGCCGTGCGCTGACCGATGAGGAGAAAGCCCAGGGCGCTGTGGAGAACATTGTTGCGCTCGACGGTGTTGCCGTTGTCGTCAACCCGGCCAACGGCGTCGAGGACCTGACCGTTGAGGAGATCGCGCAGATCTTCCGGGGCGAAATCACCAACTGGAGCGAGCTGGGCGGCGAGGACCTGGAGATTGCAGTCTACGGCCGTGAGGATGGCTCCGGCACCCGGAGCGCGTTTGAAGAGATTGTCGGTGTCGAGGGCGAGTGCGCTTACACCAACGAGTACTCCTCCACTGGCGACGTCATCGGCGGTGTGGCCGGCAACGCCAACGCGATCGGCTATGCTTCCCTGTCCGCAGTCGACGACACGGTCAAGGCTGTGATGGTCAACGGCGTTGCACCGAGCGAGGAAACCGTCAAAGATGGCAGCTATGAAATCCAGCGTCCGTTTGTGATGGTCACGGTCGAGGGCACCGAGCTCTCCGCACAGGCGCAGGCCTTCCTGGACTACGCCATGAGCGATGAAGTCGCCGAGTATATCGCCATCGCCGGCGCGGTGGCTCCGTAACAGCACCTGATTCCAACCTGAAATCGCGCAGTACGACACGTCCTTACCCGGCCGTGTCGTACTGCTGCGATTGCGAGTGTGAAGAGAAAGGCGAAATGTCTATGAAAGATACACAAAAAGTGCGGGTTCCAACTGTGGAAACCGCCGAAAAGCGGAGCCATCCAGCGGAACATATTATGACAGTCGTGTTCGTTATCTGTGGCCTGATCGCAGTGGCTTTCGTGCTGTTAATCTCCATCTACCTGATTATTTCCGGCATCCCGGCCATTCGTGAAGTAGGGCTTTTTAACTTCCTGTTCGGCACGACGTGGAAAGCCAGCGAAGATCAGTACGGTATCCTGGCGCTGATTCTCACCTCTGTCTACGGTACAGCCGGGGCGATTGTCATCGGTGTTCCAATCGGCTTTTTTACAGCGGTATTTCTGGCCAAGGTCGCGCCGCCGCGCGTGGCCAGTGTGATCCGTGCAGCGGTCAATCTGCTTGCCGGTATTCCCTCGGTCGTCTATGGTCTGGTCGGTATGATCGTACTGGTGCCATGGATCCAGCGCACATTTCATCTGGCAGCCGGTGACAGCCTGTTTGCCGCGATCATCGTGCTGGCTGTCATGATCCTGCCGTCAATCATCTCCGTATCAGAGACAGCCCTGCAGGCAGTGCCGAAAGAGTATGAGGAGGCCAGCCTTGCGCTGGGCGCCACACCGCTTGAGACATACTTTCGTGTCAGCGTGCCGGCTGCAAAGAGCGGCATCGCAACGGCGGTCGTGCTGGGTATCGGCCGCGCCATCGGCGAAGCGATGGCCATCATCATGGTTGCCGGCAACGTGGCAAACATGCCGTCGCTGTTTTCCAGCGTCCGCTTCCTGACCACCGGCATTGCAATTGAGATGAACTACGCCAGCCCCGGCAGTCTGCAGCGCAATGCGCTCTATTCGATTGGTCTGGTTCTGTTCCTGTTCATCATGCTGATCAACGCTCTGCTGAACCTGGTGCTCAAACGGGAAAAGATTAACTATTAAGTGTCAACCCCCAAAAGGATGGTGGTGGTAGAAATAAC
>CAZGBU010000092.1:0-8395 GCA_964523945.1 uncultured Oscillospiraceae bacterium | reverse complement strand
CCGGTATCAAAGAGGTAGTTGATCCGGCTTCGCAGTTCCTCCTCCCCGCTTTTTTCCTTCTTCTGCTCCAGATCCAGGAGGATCTCCAGATTGTCCACGATAGGCCGCATGAGGGGAGAGATCTTCTCCTGCTCGCTGCCCGGCAGGAAGCCGATGTCCTGGTCGAACTGGGCGTTGGGGCGGCAGACCAGAATCTTGCGGTAGGCCCGGGACTCCGGCTCCATCACCTGCTCCAATCCGGCGGCCAGGGAGTAGAAGGTTTTGGCCGTTCCCGCCGGTCCCATGATGATGGCCAGGGGGGCGTCGTCCGCACTGCGCATAAGCGCCTCCTGCATGAATTGCTGCCCCACGCTGCGGGGCTTGACGCCGAAGGGTTTCCGGCTGTGGTAGCGAAGGGGCGTGACCATCCCGCCGCGAAATCGGCCCAGCATGGTCTTCTTCTCCTCTGTGTCGGAGCGCAGCAGGACGAACTGGTTTTCCGTCAGCACGGCGGGATGCTGCTGTCCCTCCCGGTCCACTGTGTACAGGCTTTCGGCGGGACACCTCTTTTCTTGAATGCGGCAAGCAGCTCATCCGGCACATATGCCTCCAACCGTCCGGTATAGAGCCCCGTGCCGCCGGGGACCTGGTCGGTGGTGAAGTCCTCTTCCGGTACCCCCATCATCTGGGCCTGGATGCGCTTCACAATGTCCTGGGTGACCAGGATGGCGGGGATACCGTCGTCAATCAGGCCTTTGCACACCTTCAGAATGCGGCTGCTAGGGCTGTTCGGGTCCATCCCGTGGGGCAGGGTCACGTTGACATGGTTGACCTCCAGCCGCAGCGTGCCGCCGCCGAACAGGGCAACCCCCTCCACCAGGTTTCCGGTCAGGCGCAGCCGCTCCAGAAAGCGGATTACCTGCCGGGCATTTCCGCCCCGTTCGCCGTCTGCCCGCTTCAGGCCGTCGAGCTCTTCCAGGGCGGCCAGTGGCAGAACAATGTGGTTGTCCTCAAAGGATTCAAGCGCGTAGGGCGCCTGAATGAGCACGTTGGTGTCGAGCACATAAGTTTTCTGCATGGTTGATTCCGCCTTTCTTTCCGTTGTGATCTGCACGGTGCATGGCTGCCCTGCCGGGGTGAAAAAACGCATCAGAGCCGTGCCTGACGCCTTCATCGGCGCAGACCGGCTCTGATGCGGAAAGAAAAAGAAAAGAGAGGAAATGAAAACCCCTGGCAGGGCAGCACTTGGCCATGCAGACCGCTCCTTGCGGGGAGAGAACGCTCCCATGTCTACCATACCGCGTTTGGTACTATAAAACCACCGCTGTTGTGTAAAAAAACAGTTAAACCTGCTCGCGTGTTTTGTTGCCGCTGCGGCGCAGTGCTTCGCGCGAGAGCTCGCCGGCCATCCGGAACAGTGCGTCGGCCAGCAGACGCTCCGGCGGCAGCCCTGCCTGCACAGCGATCCGCTCATAGAATGCGCTGACGGTTGGGTCAAGCGCAATGCGGAATTCCGTCATGCTCCAGCCCTCCTGCCTAAACACCGATTTCAAGTGTGCGGATCTGCACGTCATCCCGGTATATATTTATAATGTAGAGCTGACCGCCGGGCAGCGGACCGAAACAAAACCGGCCCTCTGCATCCGTGACGGCCTGGTGGAGCGGCAGCGCCTCCCCATCGGCGTACAAAAGAACCATACACGACGCGACGGGCGCACCATCGGCGGCGCGGACGGTTCCCCAAATGCTCGATTCGAGCGGCGGCGGAAGCGTCAGATCGGTTTCGACCCGTTCGCCTGGCCCTGGCTTGACGTAAAATTTGAGGCTGCTCATGTGCAATCGCTCCTTTCTCATGCAGTTCATCCTATGCGGGGCCTTGACAGGTGTGCTAGAATAGAAATTACGATGACAGCGGCCGGCGCGCCCGGCCGAGAGGGAGCTGCACAATGGCAAAAGAGAAGAAAGTGGAACAGATCACCGATATAGAGGTCGATTTTGCGCAGTGGTTCACCGATGTGTGCATCAAGGCGGAGCTGGTAGACTATTCCGGCATTAAGGGGCTGTTTATCCTGCGCCCGTATGGCTATGCGCTCTGGGAGGGAATCCAGAACTATCTGGATCGGCGGTTTAAAGAGCTTGGGCATGAAAACGTCTCCATGCCGATGCTGATCCCGGAGAGCCTGCTCCAGCGCGAGAAAGATCACGTGGAGGGATTTGCGCCGGAGTGCGCCTGGGTCACTGTGGGCGGCAGTGAGGAGCTCGACGAGCGCCTGTGCATTCGGCCGACGTCGGAGACGCTGTTCTGCGACCACTGGAGCCATGTCCTCCATTCCTGGCGCGATTTGCCGATGAAGTACAACCAGTGGTGCTCTGTGCTGCGCTGGGAAAAAACGACGCGCCCGTTCCTGCGCGGCCGCGAATTCCTCTGGCAGGAGGGGCATACGCTGCACGCCACCGCGGAGGAAGCGGTCGAAGAGACCGAGCAGATGCTCGAGGTGTACGCTGACTGCTGCGAGCAGCTTCTGGCGATGCCTGTTGTGCGCGGCTGCAAGACAGACAAAGAGAAGTTCGCCGGCGCCGAGCGTACGTATACGGTCGAGTGTATGATGCATGACCACAAGGCGCTCCAGTCCGGGACCAGTCACTACTTCGGTGATGGATTTGCCCGTGCATTCGACATTACATTCTCGGATCAGGAGAACCGGCGCGTCTATCCCCATCAGACGTCCTGGGGCATGTCCACCCGTATCATCGGCGGCCTGATTATGACGCACGGCGACAACAATGGCCTGGTCCTGCCGCCGCACATCGCGCCGATCCAGGTGGTTGTGATTCCGGTCGCGATGCACAAAGAGGGTGTGCTGGAACAGGCCAGGGCGGTGGCCGAACGGCTGAAGCAGGCCGGCCTGCGTGTGAAGATCGACGAGTCTGAGCAGTCGCCTGGCTGGAAGTTTGCAGAGTATGAGATGAAAGGCGTCCCGCTGCGGCTGGAGCTTGGCCCGAAAGACATTGAAAACGGCCAGTGCGTGCTTGTACGCCGCGACAACCGCGAAAAATCATTTGTCCAGATCGACTCGCTTGAGTCCGCGGCGGCCGAGCTGCTTGAGACGGTGCAGACCGCGCTCTATGACAAGGCAAAGCAGAATCTCGATGAGCATATTTTTGCTGCGTATTCGCTTGAGGAGGCCAAGCGGATCCAGGAGGAAAAGGGCGGATTTATCAAGACGATGTGGTGCGGCGATCTCGCGTGCGAGATGCGGATGAAGGAAGAGGCCGGCATGACTTCGCGCTGCATCCCGTTTGCGCAGGAGCACCTCGGCGATACCTGCCCGATCTGCGGCAAGCCCGCCCATCAGATGATCTACTGGGGTGTCGCATACTGAGCCGAGACACCGGATGGGCAGTCGGATAAAAATTCTCCGGAATGCCGAAAATCAAAGCAAAATTTTATGAAAAAAAGCAAGAACCCCCTTGACAGCAAGGGGGTTCTTATTGTATAGTAATTAGGCGCGTGTCGAGAGCGGTGCGCGCAGTATGCGATGAACCGGGAGATTGCGGCGAAGCCGGTAACTTTCGGGGAGTATGTCCGTTGATCGGGCGGCTGAGAACTCTTTGCGCCAGCGTATATCGCTGCGGAGGGGGTCGGCCGGCATGACCTGTCGGCCGTTTTCCATTCTCTCAGAATGATACGCACGGCAAAGCGTATAAGAATTCTCACCGTACCCAGATCCCAATCAGACTGAGTACGTTTTCAAGGAGGAAACAACCACATGGCACAGAAAGAAATGATCCGGATCCGGCTGAAAGCCTACGATCATCAGCTGATCGATGCGGCTGCCGAGAAGATCGTCGAGACCGCCAAGCGCAACGGCGCGTCCGTCTCCGGCCCCATCCCGCTGCCGACCAAGAAAGAGGTCGTGACGATTCTGCGCGCCGTCCATAAATATAAGGACAGCCGCGAGCAGTTCGAGCGCCGGACGCATAAGCGCCTGATCGATATTCTCAACCCGAATCAGAAGGTCGTCGAGGCGCTGATGAGCCTGGATCTGCCGGCGGGCGTCGAGATCGAAATCAAGCTGTAACAAGTCAACACCCTGTGCCTGCCGTCTTGCGGGGCAGGCGGGTCAAGTCGGCAAACCAATACCGAACCCAACACGGCAAGTTTTCCGACCAATAACCTTCAAGGAGGAAATACACTATCATGCAGAAAGCAATCATCGGCAAAAAAGTGGGCATGACCCAGATCTTCGATGAGAGCGGCAAGATCATTCCGGTCACGGTAATCGAAGCCGGCCCCTGCGTCGTCACGCAGAAGAAGACTGTGGAAAAAGAGGGCTACAGCTCCGTCCAGCTCGGCTACGGAGACGTCAAGGAGTCCAAGCTCACCAAGCCGGAGGCCGGCCACCTGAAAAAGGCAAATGTGGCGTTCAAGAAGTATCTGAAAGAGTTCCGTCTGGATCAGGCTGCCGAAATGAACGTCGGCGACGAGATCAAGGCAGACGTCTTCTCGGTCGGCGATAAAGTCGATGTCACCGGCACTTCGAAGGGCCACGGCTATCAGGGTGCCATCAAGCGTTTCCATGCGCAGCGTACCCCGACCAGCCACGGCGGCGGCCCGGTCCATCGCCATGCTGGTTCCATGGGCTCGAGCTCCACACCGAGCCGTATCTTCAAGGGCCATATCGGCGCCGGTCATATGGGCGTCGACCAGGTCACGGTGCAGAATCTCGATGTCGTCAAAGTCGACGCGGAGCTGAACATGATCGTTGTCCGCGGCGCCATCCCCGGCCCCAAGGGCGGTATTGTCTACGTCAAGAGCACGGTCAAGACCCTGATTGAGAAGAAGGGCGAGGCCGGCACCAGCACCAACCCGCAGAAGGCTTCCGCGCGCACCAACCCGCAGAAGGCTTCCGGCCGCAACCGCTAAGGAAAGGAGAGTTTGAATCATGCCTAAAGCTACTGTACTGGATATGGCAGGAAAGCAGGTCGGCGAGGTCGAGCTTTCCGAGGCCATTTTCGGCATCGAGCCGAATGTATCCGTTGTTCACGACGTGGTCAAGAATCATCTGGCCAATTGCCGTCAGGGCACGCAGAGCGCACTGACCCGTGCCGAGGTTTCCGGCGGCGGCATCAAGCCGTATCGCCAGAAAGGCACCGGCCGCGCCCGCCAGGGCAGCACCCGCGCTCCGCAGTGGACGCACGGCGGCGTCGTGTTTGCGCCGAAGCCGCGCGACTACAGCTACACGCTCAACAAGAAAGTCCGCCGCCTCGCGCTCAAGAGCGCGCTCAGCGCCAAGGCTGCCAGCGACGAGATCGTTGTCGTCGACGCGATCAAGATGGATGCAATCAAGACCAAGACGTTTGTGGGCTTCCTGAGCGCCATCGGCTGCGAGGGCAAGACCATGGTCGTCACGGCGCAGCCCGACGAGACCGTCTACAAATCCGCCCGCAACGTTCCGGGCGTCAACGTCACATTTGCGAATCTGATCAATGTCTACGACATTCTCAACTGCAAGAAGCTCGTTGTCGATCAGGCCGCGCTCGCCACGATTGAGGAGGTGTTCGCATAATGACTACCGCTTACGACATCATCCGCAAGCCGATCATCACCGAACAGTCGATGGAGGCCACCGACGACAAAAAGTATGTCTTTGAAGTCGCCGTCAGTGCCAATAAGACTGAGATCAAAAAAGCGATCGAGGAGATCTTCGGCGTGAAGGTGGAAAAGGTCAACACCCTCCGCATGCAGGGCAAGAAGAAGCGTACCGGCCGTTACCCCGAAGGCCGCCGCGCCAACTGGAAGAAGGCCATGGTCAAGCTGACGGCCGACTCCAAGACCATTGAATTCTTTGAAGGCATGGTCTGAGCATAGAAGAGAAGGAGTAACGCAAAATGGCGATTAAAACATTCAGACCTTATACGCCGTCCCGCAGAAACATGACCGTTTCCGGCTTCGACGGCGTGGATAAAAAGGCCAAGCCCGAGCGCAGCCTGCTCGAGCCGCTCAAGAAGCACTCCGGCCGCAACAACTACGGCCACATCACCGTCCGCCATCGCGGCGGCGGCAACAAGCGCAAATACCGCGTGATCGACTTCAAACGCGATAAGATGGACATGCCCGCCATTGTGCAGCGCCTGGAGTACGACCCGAACCGCAGCGCATTCATCGCGCTCATCCGTTACGAGGACGGCACGCTGAGCTATATTCTCGCGCCGGTTGGCCTGAAGGCGGGCGACACGGTGATTTCCTCCGCGGCTGCCGATATCAAGCCGGGTAACTGCCTGCCGATTGCGAACATTCCGACCGGTACAGTCATCCACAACATTGAGCTCAACCCGGGCCGCGGCGCGCAGCTCGTCCGCGCAGCCGGCACCGCTGCGCAGCTCATGGCCAAGGACGGCGAGATGGCGCAGGTCCGCCTGCCCTCCGGCGAAGTCCGCTACGTCCGCATGGGCTGCCGCGCCTGCATCGGACAGGTCGGCAACATCGATCATGAGAACATCCACATCGGTAAGGCCGGCCGTAAGCGCCACATGGGTATCCGCCCGACGGTCCGCGGCTCTGTCATGAACCCGAATGACCATCCGCACGGCGGCGGCGAGGGCAAGAGCCCGGTCGGCCGTCCCGGCCCGGTTACGCCGTGGGGCAAGCCGGCGATGGGCCTGAAGACCCGCAAGACAAAGAACCGCACCGAAAAGTTCATTGTCAAGCACAGAAACAGCAAGTAAGGAGGAAATGAAATGAGCAGAAGCATCAAAAAAGGCCCGTTCGCTGCGCCGGAGCTCCTCAAGAGAGTCGACGAGCTGAACGCTGCCAACGAGAAGAAAGTTCTCAAGACCTGGTCGCGCGCTTCGACGATTTTCCCCTCCTTTGTCGGCCACACAATCGCGGTGCACGACGGCCGGAAGCATGTCCCGGTCTACATCACCGAGGATATGGTCGGCCATAAGCTGGGCGAGTTCGCCCCGACCAGAACGTTCAGAGGTCACTCCGGCAGCAAGACCTCCAACACGAAGTAAGGAGGAGCGGAAATGGAAGCCAAAGCACATGTGAACTATGTCCGCATTTCGCCGCGCAAGGTGCAGGTCGTGCTCGATCTGATCCGCGGCAAGGACGTCAATACCGCTGCTGCGATCCTGATGCAGACGCCGAAGGCCGCCTCTGAGCCGGTGCTCAAGCTGCTGCGCAGCGCGATCGCCAACGCGGAGAACAATCATGCGATGAACACCGATTCGCTCTATGTCTCCGGCGCCTTTGCCAACCCCGGCCCGATCCTCAAGCGCTATATGCCGCGGGCACATGGCCGCGCCTATCGGATCAACAAGAGAACGACTCACATCACCATCGCCGTGAGCGAGAAAGCGTAAGGAGGCAGCACATGGGACAGAAAGTGAATCCCCACGGTTTGCGCGTGGGCGTTATCAAAGACTGGGACTCCCGCTGGTATGCCAGGAGCGATAAAGTCGGTGACCTGATCGTCGAGGACTACAACCTCCGTAAGTATCTCAAGAGCACCCTCTACTCCGCCGGCATCGCCAAAATCGAAATCGAGCGGACCAACGCAAAAGTCCGCATCAATATCCACTGCTCCCGCCCGGGTGTCGTCATCGGCAAGGGCGGCGCAGAGATCGAGAAGCTCCGTGTTCGGCTTGAGAAGATGATCGGCCAGCCGGTCGCGCTCAACATCGTTGAGATCCGCAGCCCTGACATGAATGCGCAGCTTGTCGCCGAAAATATCGCCCAGCAGCTTGAGAAGCGTATCGGCTTCCGCCGTGCGATGAAGAAAGCAATGCAGCAGGCGACCCGCCTGGGCGCCAAGGGCATCAAGGTCTGCTGCGCCGGCCGTCTCGGCGGCGCTGAGATTGCCCGCAAGGAGACCTATCACGAGGGCACCATCCCGCTGCAGACGCTTCGTGCCGATATCGACTATGGCTTCGCTGAGGCTGCTACGACCTACGGCCGCATTGGCGTCAAGGTCTGGATCTACAAGGGCGAGGTGCTGAACACCACGCTGCGTGCTTCCAACCCGGAGCCGGCCGCACCGAAGCAGCGCCGTGACCGCAATGACCGCCGCGGCGGCCGCCGCGACAATCGCGGCCCGAGAAACGGCGGCTACAATGGCGGCAATCGTTCGGGTGGTGGTGAGCGCCGCAGCTACAGCAGCGATCGCGGCTATTCCGGCGGCAACACCAACAGAGAAGGAGGCAACCGCTGATGTTGATGCCCAAGAGAACCAAATTCCGCAAAGTGCAGCGCGGCCGCATGACCGGCACCTGCTCGCGCGGGAATAAAGTGGCGTACGGTAAGTATGGCCTCCAGGCGCTCGAGCCGGGCTGGATCACCAGCAACCAGATCGAGGCCGCCCGTGTTGCCATGACCCGCTACACCAAGCGCGGCGGCAAGGTGTGGATCAAG
>CAZGBU010000091.1:0-8405 GCA_964523945.1 uncultured Oscillospiraceae bacterium | reverse complement strand
TCCAATGAGGAATCCCTCAACGATTCTTGGGTAATTGTACGGTGTTGCCTTAATACAAGCCAATGCGTAAATGGCGTAAAAATGGCGTAGTAGCCAAAACGCCAAAGTACGAAAAACCTTGTAAATACAGCATTTTTTAAGGAGATATAGAGATATATGAAATTAGGTATCGTGGGGCTGCCCAATGTCGGCAAATCAACGCTGTTCAACGCGATCACGAACGCCGGTGCCGAGGCAGCGAACTACCCGTTCTGCACCATTGAGCCGAACATCGGTATGGTCACAGTGCCCGATGAACGGCTGAACTGGCTGTCTGACCTCTACCAGCCAAAAAAGACGACATTCGCCGTCATAGAATTTGTCGACATCGCTGGTCTGGTCAAGGGTGCCAGCCACGGTGAAGGACTGGGGAACCAATTTCTGTCGAACATCCGCGGGACAGATGCCATCGTCCATGTCGTGCGCTGCTTTGACGACGCGAACGTCACACATGTCGAGGGCACGACCGATCCGCTGCGCGACATCGAGACGATCAACTATGAATTGATTATGGCCGACATTGAGATGGTTTCCCGCCGGCTTGAAAAGGCACAGAAGGCGGCCAAAGGCGGCGACAAAAAGGTCGCCCATGAGATCGATGTGCTCACCGCGCTGATGGAGCATCTGAACAACGGGAAGCTCGCGCGTACATTTGCGTGCGACGGAGATGATGCACAGCTGATTGCAGCAAGCGATCTGCTCACGCTCAAGCAGACGATCTACGCCGCCAATCTCAGCGAGGACGACGCCGGCTCGCCGGAGGGCTGCCGCTACTATCAGCAGGTGGCAGAGCTGGCCGCGGCCGAGGGGAGCCAGGTCCTGCCGATCTGCGCAAAGCTCGAGGCAGACATCGCCGAGCTGGACGATCCGGAGGAAAAAGCGATGTTCCTGTCCGAACTCGGCATCGCCGAATCCGGTCTGGACCGGCTGATCCGCTGCTCCTACGCACTGTTGGGGCTGATCTCATTCCTGACTGCCGGAACCGACGAGTGCCGCGCATGGACCATCCAAAAAGGGACCAAGGCGCCGCAGGCTGCCGGTAAAATCCATTCGGACATTGAGCGCGGCTTCATCCGTGCCGAGGTGATCTCGTTTGACGATATGAAAGCCTGCGGATCGCTTTCCGCTGCAAAGGCAAAAGGTCTGGTCCGCTCTGAGGGCAAGGACTATATCATGGCGGACGGCGACATCGTGAATTTCCTGTTCAACGTCTGATCGCAAAAAAGGACGCGGCTGCGCCGCGTCCTTTCTGTTTCAGTCTTTGATGATCCGCGTCACTTTATTGCAGCGGCCGGACAGGTAATACAGCAGGCTGAACAGTCCGACGGCGAACGACGCGATCGGCGTCGCCCACGCGACACCGGCAATGCCGAGTGAAAACGTCACGCCAAGCAGATAGGCCGCCGGCAGCCGGAACACAAACGAGCTGCACAGGCTGATGCCCGCCGGCAGCGTTGTATGGCCGGAACCAATCAGATAGCCGGTCAGCGAACCGTGAAACGGAACAAACAGATAGTCCAGGCTGCAAATGCGCAGGTAGACGACACCCATGGCCAGCATCTCAGCATCGCTGCCGAACATCCGCATCAGCGGCTCCGGAAACAGTTCGATCACTGCAAACAGCACCAGATTGACCGCAATCGTCAGCACAAAGCCTGCCTTCATTGTGCCGAGCGCGCGGTCCCGCTCGTCGGCGCCGAAATTCTGCGCACACATCGCAGAGATCGCGCTGCCCAATCCAACACTCGGCAGGATCGCAAACAGCGTGACCTTCTGCGCACCGGCCAGCGCAGCGCCGGCCGTGACGCCGAGCGTGTTTGTAATGGCCGTCAGGACAGTGAACGCAAAGACATTGACCGAGCTCTGAATTGTCGTCGGGACACCGACGCGCAGCAGCAGTCGGAGGCTTTCGCGGTCGATGCGCAGCGAACGCAGCCCGAAATCAAACACAAAATCATTCCGGCGCAGATAGAATATACACAGGATCATGCTCACGCCCTGCGCAATCACCGTTGCAAGCGCCGCGCCGAATGCGCCCATGCCCAACGGGCCGACGAGCACAATATCAAGCACGATGTTGATCACGCACGCGATGCAGATAAAATAGAACGGACGGCGGCTGTCGCCCACACCGCGCAGTATGGCGCTGAGCATATTGTAGTCGAAAATGAACACAAAGCCGATCACGCTGACAATCAGATAGGCGCGTGCCTCGCTGAGCGCCGCATCCGGCGTCTGGAGCAGGCGCAGAATGCCGCCGGTCAGCGCCAGCGACACGCCCATCAGCACAACGGCCAGCAGCATGATAAAGGTGCACAGCGTTCCGATGACGCGGCGGAGCTTGTCGCGGTCGCCCATACCGAGGTACTGGCCGATGACAACCGTTCCGCCGTTGCAGAAGCCAATGGCAACATTGGTAATCGCCGAAATGTAAGACGAACTGGTGTTGACGCCGGACAGACTCGCCGTGCCGGCAAACTGTCCGACCACAATCATATCCACCAGGCCGTACAAATTCTGAACTATGCTTGAGAGCACAAACGGAATGCTGAACCGAATCAGTTGCCGGACAACATTCCCCTGCGCAAGATTGGTTTCAATGCTGCGCACCGCGCACCATCCTTCCGATTCAGCGCCGCACCGGACCCGGCGCGGCGCTTTCGTTTATTCTCCGAAGTGCAGATCCAGATCCGGCGGATAGCTCTCCAGCTCGACCTGCGGCGGGATGAAATTCTCAGGCCGCTTGTGCAGCTCCAGGAAAACGCCAAGCAGCTCGGTATGGTCAGCATAAATGCATGTCTCGGTCGTGTCGATCGTGCTGGTCTGCCCGCCGGTAAAGCCAGCCGCGCGGATGCGCTCCATCGCCGCCTCGACCGGACCATGGACAAGCGACAGGTGGTGTACATCGTCGCCGTGCTTGGCCAGATGCTCGGCATGCGAGCTGGTCGGCTGCACCGGCTCCATCAGTTCAAGCTGAATGTTCAGCGCCTCGCAGATGCCCACATGCAGGCCGAACGAGCCGATGAATGTTCCATTGTTGACTGCGTTTTCCACCTTGACAAAATTGGTGCTGCCGTTCTCACAGTCGCCAAAATCAAGCAGGATCCACGGGCCGAGACCATGCTCATCGTTCAGCGAGCGGACCGCCCCGCGCATATCATGCACCACGGTGCCGATCTGCTCAACCTCGGTAAACAGCGGCTGCACACCCTCCGGCATCTGGCCGGAGGCCGGGTAAAACACCGGCGTCACATCCGGAATCGTGAAATTCTCCGGCCGCTTGTGCAGCTCGATATGCGCGCCGAGCTGCTTGCGGAAGTCGGCAAATACGCAGGTTTCGTTGCCGCCGACAGTGGCGATCTGGCTGTGTTCCAGGCAGCCGGCCGCACGCAGGTGCTCCATCACCGACTCGAATTCGCCGTTGATTACCACCGAGATATGCTGCAGACCTGGGCCGTGCTCGGCCAGATACTGCGCGAAGATGCTCTTGTCGTCGAGCGGCTCAATGAACTCGAGCTGCACGCCGTTCGACGGCATGTCGCACACCGCACAGCGGATGGAATAGCTGCCGATCGGTTTTCCGTTCAGCACGGTGTTCTCGATCGAGATCGTGTTGGGCCTGCCCGGCTCGCCGAACTCAAACATCATCCACGGGCCGACACCATACTGATCCGCCATCAGCCTGACGCACGCGTCCAGATCGCGGACAACAAAGCCGAGCTGATCCACAGATTGAATCCAAGGTTCCAAGATAATCCCTCCCAGACAGTTTGGTCAATGACAATTCTTATTGTATCGACTGCAAAGAACCCTGTCAAGCGCCCCGTCGCACGCGCCAATACACAATGGATGCCGCTCTTTCCCCTGTACAGCGTGGATTTGGGCGCTAACGCAGAAAAAGCAGCACGGAGCAATCACTCCGCGCTGCACAAATCGCATAGCGTGCACAAAATCCGCATAGCGGCACACCGGCCAAGCCAGCGGCCTTGTCCGTTCTGAGGACAGGGCGCACAATATGCCCGGCGGCACATACTGTAATTCTCTAATTCTCTGTTTTCTATCGAAACGCGCGCAAAGCGGGCGGCTCACGTGAGCCGTCCGCTTTTTCATGGTCAGATTTTCCTTCTCGCCCGCGCGATCACGAAAGCCCAGAGCAAGACGACGAAAACGAGCAAGAAGAACGCAAGGTATGCCGCCGCGACAGCCGCTGCCAATGCAATCACCGTTGCGATGGCCGCTGCGCGCACAAGCTGCTCGTCGGAAACGTCGCCGTGTTTGCACTGCGCGACGATCCCGGCAAGCGCCGACGCCAGAAACAGCGCCGCCCAGACCGCCCACGCAGTCTCCGCGCCAACCAGCGCGGACACAAAGAGCACCGAAACCGCAAAACCGGCCGTCATAATTCCGGCGCAGCGACACCACCCGCCGAGTGCGGGCAGGGCGGAGACCACCATCGCGCCCCACCAGAGCCAGCGCCCCGGATGCGTCAGCCAGCCGAACAGATTGTCATGCGCCGGTGCGCGCCGCACGATCGCCGCGCCCGCAAAATACAGCCCGGCATACGCCGCACAAACCGCTGCTCCGCCCAACAGCCGCATCCAACCCCCTCGACTTGCCATAGCAGTCCTCTCATCCCCTCTATGCGGTTTGGAAACAGGAACCAAACCTGTGCTGCTCTGTCACACCGGGGCCGCGCTGGCCGCAGGCAGCGGGAACTCCCGAATCGAATAGCGATATTTTCCCGACTGTGTCGGCGCGATCTGGTCTGTCACATCCAGACTGAGCGTCACACCGGGCAGCGATTCCTCCACCTGGCGCACAAACCCGGAAAAATCCGCCGTCGGATCCAGCGTAGCAATGCGGATGGTTGCGCGATCCGGCGTATGCTGCACAATCTGAATCTGGCGGATTGACGCGTGGCTGCGCGCAAGCTGATTGATAAAGTTGCCATGTACCAGCACGCCGTCCGGCCGGACGAGCATTGCATCCTCCCGCCCTGCAATACGGGAAAGGCGCGGCATCGGCCGGCCGCAGGCGCATACATCCGCCTCCGGCCAAGCCGCCAGATCACCAAGCAGATAGCGCGCACGGGGCTGCGCAAAGTTGTTCAGATCCGTCACCGCAATCACACCCTCGCGCTCCGGCTGCTCGATCGGCTCCAGGGAAACCGGATCAAGCAACTCAATCACACAGTTTTCCGACGAGATATGCAGTCCGCCAGCCGGACATTCATACGCGAGAATGCCCGCGTCCCGCGCGCCATACTCGTTGGCCACCGGACAGGAGAATGCCGCGGCAATCGCTTCGCGCTGAAAATCAAACAGGCTCTCCGACGTCGAGGCGACGACTTTCAGCTTCACATCGGGCTTTTTGCCGGCATCCAGGAAGATCTTTGCAAACGTGTACAGCGCGCTGGCGTAGCCATACAGATATTCCGGCCGGTAGCGCCTGAGCAGCGCCAGATACTCGTCCACCCGCTCCGGCGAGAGCGTATAGGCCGACAGCACGCGGCGGTTCTTCAGGATCTGCTCGCAGCGGGCCGCTCGTCGCTGCGCCTGCGCGTCCAGCTCAATCGGGTTGCCCCAGATCATCAGGCTGCGGCTCCCCGGTGTAACGCCATACCAGCTCAGCCCGCGCCAGCGCGCGGCCTCGTAATACTCCACCGTTTTGCGGTCCATGTAAAACCGAAGCGGTTCGCCGGTTGATCCGCCGGTCAGATTGGGAATCAGCACGCGGCGGTCGACGGCGCGCGAGATGTACTGCTCTCCATTTTCCCGCAGATCCTGTTTCGTCGTACATGGGAATCGACGCAGCGCCATATAGGGATCAATTTCTATTTCTTCCTGCAGTACCCCCCCGAGATTGTTGCATAGGCGGGGACATTCTCGACACAATTCCGCAGGAATGCACGCAACTTTTCACGCTGGCGCGCAAAGAGCTGTTCCCGCCCTGCCTGTTCCGAGGCGATCAGTTCACGGGTATACGCACGGATCCGGTTCCCATTTTTCCATTCCATCGCCGGATAAAGCAGCTTTTCAATCCACAGCTTATTCCAATCCATCGCCGTTTCTCCGCTCAGCTGCGCGATTTGATCTCGCCGAGCACACGCTCACAGAACGCGCTGACCGGCATGGCCCCCTCATCGCCGCCGGCGCGGGTCCGCACCGACACCGTACCGGCCTCGGCCTCTTTGTCACCGACGACCAGCATATACGGGATCTTCTGCATCTGCGCCTCGCGGATCTTCTTGCCGATCTTTTCATTGCGCAGATCCGTCTCCACACGCACACCGGCGGCTTCCAGCTGCTGCGCAACCTGCCGGGCATAATCGTTGGCGCGGTCGGTGATCGGCAGGACCGTCACCTGCACCGGGGCAAGCCACGTCGGGAACGCGCCGGCATAATGCTCGGTGATAACGCCGATGAAGCGCTCGATCGAGCCCAGCAGCGCTCGATGGATCATGACGGGCCGGTGCTTCAGGCCATCCTCGCCCGTATACTCCAGTTCGAAGCGCTCAGGCATCTGGAAGTCCAGCTGGATGGTGCCGCACTGCCAGGTCCGGCCAAGCGAGTCGGCCAGATGGAAATCCAGCTTCGGGCCATAGAATGCGCCGTCGCCGGCATTGATGACAAAGTCCTTGCCCATCTCCGTGATGGCCGCCTGGAGCGTCTCTTCCGCGAAGTGCCAGACCGCTTCATCTCCCATATGATCTTCGGGCATGGTGGACAGTTCGATCTGGTAGGTCAGGCCAAACGTAGAGTAGATTTCATCAAACAGCCGAACCACATTCTGAATCTCGCCTTTCATCTGCTCCGGCGTCATAAAGATGTGGGCGTCATCCTGCGTGAAGCAGCGCACCCGGAACAGGCCGTGGAGGGCGCCGGACAGCTCGTGCCGGTGCACGATGCCCAGCTCCGCCATGCGCAGGGGCAGGTCGCGGTAGGAATGCGGCTCATTTTTGTACACCAGCATGCCGCCGGGACAGTTCATGGGTTTGACTGCATAGTCCTCCCCGTCAATGACGGTGGTGTACATATTGTCCTTGTAATGATCCCAGTGGCCGGAGCGGTGCCACAGCTCCTGGTTGAGGATGATTGGCGTGGAGATTTCCACATAGCCATAGCGCTTATGGCACTCCCGCCAGTAATCCAGCAGCGTGTTCTTCAGCACCATACCTTTCGGCAGGAAAAACGGGAATCCGGGTCCCTCCTCGGCCATCATAAACAGGCCCAGCTCCTTGCCCAGCTTGCGGTGGTCTCGTTTTTTGGCTTCTTCAAGCAACTGGAGATACTCGTCGAGCTGCTCTTTCTTCGGGAAGGCGATGCCATAGATGCGCTGGAGCATCTTGCGGCTCGCATCGCCGCGCCAGTATGCGCCGGTGCAGCTTGTCAGCTTGATCGCGTTGCCCTTGATCCGCCCGGTGGAGTCCAGATGCGGGCCTGCACACAGGTCTGTAAACTCGCCCTGGCGGTAGAAGCTGATCACAGCGTCCTCCGGCAGGTCGTTGAACAGCTCAGTCTTATATGGCTCGTCTTTCTCCTGCTCAAGGGCCTGCGCACGCGGCAGCTCAAAGCGCTCGAGCTTCAGCTTCTCCTTGCAAATCTTGCGCATCTCGGCCTCAATTTGCTCGAGCACCTCGGGTGTGAAGATGGTTTCGGAATCGAAGTCATAGTAGAATCCGTTGTCGATCGCCGGGCCGATGGCAAGCTTTGTCTCCGGGAACAGGCGCTTGACCGCCTGTGCGAGCACATGCGAGCAAGTGTGCCAATAGGTCTTGCGGTAGGTTTCATTTTCAAAGGTATACAGGTTTTCTTCGGACATGGGTCGTCCTCCTCCATTTCTTCGGGGCGGCAAAAAATCCCACCCCTGATGTGATAATCAGGGGTGGGACATAACACACATTATATCTCACGGTTCCACCCTGCTTACGGCCGCAGCCGTCGCTCATTGTCCGCGCTAACGGGCGGAACCCGTCCCGGTTTCCCGGGCAGCTCGGAAGCGGTCCTCTCCGCGCCGCATCTGCAGGGCCGCTTTCAGCCAGCGGCAGCCCCTCTCTGAGCCGCGATGCGCAGGTCAGCTCTTCTTCATCGCCGGATTTGCACTGTATGTGTGCAATATAGCACGAAATATGGCCCGTGTCAAACTGAATTGGCCAATTTTCTTTTATGTTAACCGTTTTGTTACCCTTTATGCAATATCTTGTGAATATTGTAATGCATATTCGCTAAATGTAGCATGAAAGCCGCCGGTATAATCGTCAAAAAAGTTTGATGTTTTCTGTCGTTTCGTAAAAAATCTTGACTTTTTTCGAAAAATAGTTATACTTATATGACAGCAGAAATATATTACATAATGTAACCCTTTTG
>CAZGBU010000090.1:0-8412 GCA_964523945.1 uncultured Oscillospiraceae bacterium | reverse complement strand
CAGTCTCGGCGGCGATATCGATGCATCCTGCGGCCAGCTACGCCGCAGGCAGATGTAGCAGTAATTCCCTGAAAGGAGGAGTGGCCCATGCAGACCTGGTCATTGACCGACACCGGCCTGGTCCGGGAACAGAATGAGGATTTCTTTGGCATCGACCGCTTCTCCGGTGAGCAGATGCTCGTCATCGTTTGCGACGGAATGGGCGGCGCACGCAGCGGAAATGTAGCCAGCCGCCTGGCCTGCGAGGTGTTCACCGGCGAGGTGCGGCGGACGGTACATCCCGGCATGACGCGCGATGAGATCGGTGAAATGATGCGTGCCGCGAGCTTGCTGGCCAATGCGACGGTCTATGAGCAGTCGCGTCTCGGGCGTGAGTTCGAGGGCATGGGCACCACGCTTGTGGCCGCCTTTGTGCGTCCGGGCGAGGCAACGGTTGCTAATATCGGCGACAGCCGGGCATACTACATG
Organism: uncultured Oscillospiraceae bacterium; assembly: GCA_964523945.1. Taxonomy (GTDB): domain Bacteria; phylum Bacillota; class Clostridia; order Oscillospirales; family Oscillospiraceae; genus CAKTOF01. The sequence goes on along the minus strand of CAZGBU010000090.1, from coordinate 7,944 downwards.
AACCGGAACGGGATTACGCGCATCACAGTCGACCACTCTGTTGTCGAAGATATGGTCCGCCGCGGCGAATTGACGCCGGACCAGGCGCGCCGTCACCCGCATAAGAATCTCATCACGCGCGCGGTCGGCACAGAGCCGGGAACCCAGTGCGACCTGTTTACCCAGGCGCTCTCGCCGGGCGATTTTCTGCTGCTGTGTACAGATGGGCTGACCAATGTCGTCTCGGACCAGGAAATCCTGTTTGAGGTTGTCCACGGCGTCAATCGCGCCAACTGCTGCCGCCGGCTGCTGGCGCTTGCCAACAGCGCCGGTGCGCCGGACAATGTGACAATGGTTCTGGTAGAAGCCTGAGGCGGCATGGGAACGGCTGCGGACGAAGAAAAATACACCGGCGCATGGCCAGCAGGCCGTGCGCCGATCGGAAGGTTACGGTGCAGGTATGGACAAATACATAGGACGTCTGCTTGACAACCGATATGAGATTCTCGACGAGATCGGCAGCGGCGGTATGGCCGTTGTCTATCGCGCGCGCTGCCACCGGCTCAACCGGCTCGTCGCAATCAAAATCCTGAAAGACGAGTATCTGCGCGACGATGAGTTCCGTCGCCGCTTTCAGGCGGAATCCCAGGCGGTTGCCATGCTCTCGCATCCGAATATTGTCAGCGTATACGACGTGTCCAAATCGGATGATCTGGATTACATTGTCATGGAGCTGATCGACGGTCTGACGCTCAAGCAGTATATGGAGCAGAAAGGACAGCTCAGCTGGCGCGAGACGCTGCATTTTGCGCAGCAGATTGCCAAGGCGCTTGAGCATGCACATGGCCGCGGCATTGTTCACCGCGACATCAAGCCGCATAACATCATGGTGCTCAAAGATGGCAGCGTCAAGGTCGCCGATTTCGGCATTGCGCGTGTCAGCTCGTCACAGAATACGCTCACGCGCGAGGCGCTCGGCTCGGTGCACTACATCTCGCCGGAGCAGGCCAAGGGCGGAAAGGTGGACAACCGGACCGATCTGTATTCGCTCGGCGTCGTGATGTACGAGATGCTCACGGGCCGTCCGCCATATGACGGGGAAACGCCTGTCTCTGTGGCCATTCAGCACATCAATTCTGCACCGGTCCCGCCGTCGCTGCTCAATTCCGAGGTGCCGCCCGGCTTTGAGCAGATCGTGCTGCATGCAATGGCGTCCAATCTTGATCACCGCTATGCCTCTGCGACCGAAATGATCCGCGATATGGAAGAGTTTCGGAAAAATCCGCAGATTACCTTTACGTTTGACGGGGCGAGTTCTCGGGTTGAGGTGCCGCCGGCGCCGCGGAGAGAGCGTACCAGGCATCCGCAGCCCCAGCAGCCGTTGCAGCAGACGCGCCAGATCGAATCGCCCGAGCCGCGCAAGCGACGCTCCGGATCGGTCATCGCTGCGGTGGTTTGTATTGCGCTGGCTGTCGTCGGCATTCTGTATTTTCTGTATGCATACTATCTGCGCGACCTGCTCACACGGGAGGAGGACGTAACAGTCCCCAGCCTGATCGGTTTGGTCTATGATGAGATCGACCCGGCGGACTATCCCGACTTCACCATCGTTCAGGGCGGTACGCAGACGAGTGATGAATATGAAGCGGGCTATATCATTGACCAGACGCCGAATGCAAACCGCAGCGTCAAACCCGGTACCGAGATCACAGTGACCGTCTCAAGCGGTGCGATGACCGATGAGATGCCGGATCTGTACCGTTCGACGCAGAGCGAGGCTGTCGCGGCGCTGAATTCGCTTGGCATCCGATTGTCTGAGATTACGATCTATGAAGAGAATACGTCGGACGCAGCGCTGGTTGGCCGCGTGCTGCGCAGCGAGCCGGCAGAAGGCGAGCTGCTCTATGACGGTGACTCTGTCTCCTTGTGGATCGGGGTTGCGTCACTTGACTCTGGTACAACAGAAGAGGATACCGAGCAGCCGGACGAGCCGGCATCGCCGGATGAGGAAGAACCCACCGACGAGGAGGAACCGCCGGCTGTCGAGCCGGAGCCGGACGAGGAAACCGAACAGCCGGAGGAGCCAGAAGAGCAGGATCCGTCCGAGCTGCCAGAGACAGATGGCGACGGGGACACCGGCGGGATGGAGGGGCCGATTGAGCCGACGCTTTCCACGCGCACGGTCAGCGTCACGCTTCCGGCCGGCGAGGGAACGGTGACCGTGACCCTGCGTCTGGACGATACGACAAGCTATGAATATTCGGTTGAGCTGTCGGCGGAGCAGACGGCGCGGCAGTTCCTGATCGAGGGCTCCGGCACGCAGCGGCTGGATGTGTATATCAACGGCGTGCTGACGGAAACGCGCGATGTAACATTTTCGTAGAGGCGGTATGGAAGGAAGAATTATCAAGGCCCTGAGCGGCTTCTATTATGTGATGACAGATGACGGCCTGGTTGAATGCCGTGCACGCGGAAAGTTCCGGCTGGATGGTCAGAAACCGCTTGTCGGCGACCTGGTTCGGATCGAGCGGGACGCAAGCGGCAGCGGTACAGTCTGCGAGATTCAGCCGCGGAAAAACAGCTTTGTGCGTCCAGCGGTGAGCAATGTGGAGCTGCTTGTGATGCTCGCGGCGAATGTCAACCCGGTGACCGACCCATTTTTGATTGACCGTGTCGCTGCGATTGCAGGCGATCAGGAGGTGCCGGTGCTGCTGTGCCTGAACAAGTGCGATCTCGATCCGGCTGATCGGCTGTTCCGGATCTATACGCACGCCGGCTTCCATGTGATCCGCACCAGTGCGGCGTCCGGCGCGGGGATCGACGAACTGCGCCGCGCTGTGGCTGGGAAACTGTGCGCGTTCACCGGGAATTCCGGCGTCGGTAAGAGCAGTGTGCTCAACTGCCTGAACCCGGCGCTCTCCATCCGGACGGGCGAGGTTTCCGACCGGTTGGGCCGCGGCCGCCATACCACGCGCCATGTGGAGCTATATCCGCTGGACGACGGTACGCTCATTGCCGACACGCCGGGCTTTTCTTCGTTCGACACCGATCGGATGGAGCTGGTGATCAAGGAAAACCTGCAGTATGCGTTTTCAGATTTTGCGCCATATCTGGGACGCTGCCGTTATCCGGACTGCGCGCATGTGGCGGAGCCGGGCTGCAGCGTTCGTGAGGCAGTCGAGCGCGGCGATATCGAGCCGACCCGGTACGAAAGCTATCTGCGGCTCTATGAAAAATTGAAAGACATCCGGCTCTGGGAGCTGGAGAAATAGGAACTATCGGCACCAAATGGCCGCTTTCCGCGTATGATATATCGGGAGGCGGTCGTTTTGCTTTGCAGAAAACAAGCGCTCGGCCTTGCGCTGGCCGCGGCCGGCGCGGGCTTTTTGGTATCGGCGATCATCGCCTCGAGCGTCCTGGCAGTGCTGCTGGGCGCGGCGCTGATTGTCATCGGCTGTGTCGTTGGTCGAAGAGGATAGGCATATTCTTGTCCCGCTCCGCGTAAGCATAGCATAGAACTTACAAGGAGTGAGGACCATGGAGCTAGCCTTTGAGCCCAGAGAGCAAGAGTGCCTGCGCCTGATTCTGGACCGGGTTGTCAGCCAGGAGGAGACGGCGGAGGCCATCGTACCGGACAGTTGTCCGGATATTGTGCGCACGGTCGGCTGCTATGGCATGCCGATGCTGCGCAGCAAGGAATGCCGCGACGGTGCGGTGATCCTCTCCGGCAGCGTCCGCGCGCATGCGTTGATCGAGCCGGAAGACGAGTCATATCCGCGCGCGCTGGAGGTTTATCTGCCCTTCACACAGCGCATCGAGATGCCGGAATTGACAGCGGACAGCCGCGTGTTGTGCGAGCTGCGGCTGCGCTCGCTCGACGCGCGGCTGTTCAATTCAAGCAAGGTGCTCGTGCGCGCCGAGATATCATCGCATGTTGAGGTGTTTGCAGCGCAGGAATTGACAACATGGGCACTGACAGACTGCCCGCCGGAGCTGGAGGTGCACCGGGTGACGCTCCCGATCACCGTACCGGAGCAGACAGGGGAGAAGCCGTTTGTTGTTGGTGAAGAGCTCGAACTGCCGGCAGGGCAGCCGGCAGCGGCTTCAGTGCTCAAATGGGATGCCGCGACCACGCTGACCGAACAGAAGATGATCGGCACGCGGGCGGTGTTTAAAGGCAGCGTTGCGGTGCGTATGCTATACCGTGCGGAGGACGAGAGCGTTTGCCGGTATGAATTTGCGGTTCCGTTTTCTCAGTTTCTCGAGCTGGATCGGGAGAGCGGCGAGGATGATCTGCGCGTGGTGCTCCTGTGCACAGGCGCGCAGTTGGAGCCGGACGGCCAGGAGCCGGCCCGCCGCTTTCTGCTGGAACTGAATCTCCTGGCGCAGTGTATCACGCAGCCCCGAAGAGAGCTGGAACTGATCGACGACCTGTACGCCACGCACGGCGCCGCGTCTGCGCGCACAGAGCCGTTTGCCGGAACCGGTGTACTGGACCTGCAGCATATGCGGCAGACGGCACACGGCATGGTGGAATGCGAGTGCAGCGAGGTGATCGATACTGCAGCCCTGCTGGGCTGGCCGGAGACACAGCGCGACGGCGAGAATGTCACCGTTCGCATCCCGGCGCAGGTCACAGTGCTGTATCGCGATCCGGAGCGCCGCCTGCAGACGAAAACTGCGCGGATCGAGGCGGAGTGCGGCACCGTACTGGCGGACGGCTGCACTGCCCGCGCGCAGGCGCAGCTGTCCGGAGACGTGTTTTCGTCGCCGTCCGGCACCGGCGCAGAGGCGCGTTTCACTGTCGATGTTGCGGTCGAGAGTGCGGCGCAGCAGCGGTGCGAGATGGTGACCGGCGGCGAAATCAATGAGCAGGAGGACACGCGGCGCCCTTCTGTTGTCATTCGCGCGGTGGAAGACGGACAGACGCTCTGGTCGATTGCCAAGGCATGCCGCAGTAGAGTTGCTGCGGTCTGCGCGGCCAACGGGCTTGACGACGAGCCGGCCGCCGGGACGCTTCTGCTGATCCCGCGCACATAAGTGCAAAATACAAGCCGCCGGCGCTGTCATCGCGCCGGCGGCTTCTCCATTTCAGTCTGCGCACAGGCACAGTGCCTGCAGGCCGTCGTCATAGAGCACTGCGCCATAATCTGCCGTGTCCAGCCCGGCCAGAGCGAGTATCTCCAGGTATTCGTCTGAGTCGGCTTGCCAGCCGCGCAGCAGCCGACTGTAGGCCAGCGAATCGGCAAAGCGGACCGTGAGCAGATTGCAGTCGGCAGCCTTTTGTGCTCGGAAAATTTCTGCAATGGCTTCCGGGTCAAATTCATCCAGATACCAGCCCATCCGGACGTAATAATTTGCGTCCTCGCTGTCAGCTGTGCCGCAGGGAGTCTCGCTGCGGGAAATGTACAAATCGGAACCGTTCAGCGCGTGCTCGGTCACCATGAAAAACAGATGTGTAATATATGGCTGCCCTGCCGTATCGCGCTCGCCAATGTCGTCGGTCTGCACATCAACATGGTACAGCTCTCCGTCGATGACGACGACATTCCAGGCGTGTGACGCACTGACAACGACGTCACAGTCAATGCCGATCCGGTCGAGCAGATACTCATAGGCCACAGCATACCCCTGGCAGACGGCTACGCCGCGAAGCAGCACCGTGTCGAGCCGGCGGTAGACGTCGCTGTAGGTCAGTTCGCCTGTCTCGTCGATGCCGTCTGACTCTGCCTCCGACGGGAAGCGTACCCGGCGGCAGAGTGCGTCGTGCACCCAGAGCGCTGCCTCCCAATCATCTGCCTCCGCCGGCAGGCCGGCCAGCAGCTGGTCGGCCGCAGCCGCACAGCGCGCGAGCCGCTTGGCTGACTCGTCCGGCCCAAAGCGATAGCTCAGCGTTACAGTAGAGGTCCCGTCCGCACGCGCCGTTACGACAGGCCAAGCATCCAGATACAGATGCGCCGGCTCATATTCGAATCGGCGAATGGCCTGCATGACCTCGAGTTTGGTGGCGGTGAGCTGCACGGTTTCTGAGCGCGCCTCCGCCGCGTCGACAAGCTGGCAGTATGCCGCCTGCGCTGCGTCGCTGAGTGCCGGCGCAGCGGGTTCGACTGGCCGCGAAAGGCTGCCTGTCCCAAATGGATTTGTGGCCGGCTGCGGCAGTGTCAATGTTCCGATTTGTCCGTTGCCCGGCAGCATGGGTGATGATTTAAGCGGTGCTGCTGCACAGGCAGCGCAGGTAAAAACAAGCAGCAGTACGAGCGCCGCAGCCGCAAATCGAATCTGCTTCATCCGACCGCCTCCCATCCGGATTTCCTGCATTCAGAGTAGCACCGATCGCGCCGAAATGCAACCATCTTGCCATGCTGCAAAATCCTTGCATATGCCAGAGCTTGGCTACATAGGTATAGGACAGAGATCAAGCCAATGCAAGGAGGAATCTGTATGGCCGAGCGCACCATTTACGAACAGATCGCGCAGCGGACCGACGGCAGCATCTACTTAAGCGTGGTGGGCCCGGTGCGGACGGGCAAATCCACGTTCATCAAACGATTCATGGAGGAGCTGGTCATCCCAAACATCGATAACGTCTATCGCCGTGAGCGTGCGCGCGACGAGCTGCCCCAGAGCGGCGCGGGTAAGACAATCATGACAGCTGAACCGAAGTTTATTCCGGAGGAAGCTGTTGAGATCAGCCCGGACGGCGTGACAAAGCTGTCGGTGCGTCTGGTCGACACAGTCGGCTATATGGTCGATGGCGCGATCGGTGCGACGGAGGACGGCGCGCCCCGCATGGTGACAACGCCCTGGTTTGACCATGAGCTGCCTATGACTGAGGCGGCAGAGCTGGGCACCAAAAAGGTGATGGAAGATCATGCAACGCTGGGGCTTGTGATCACGACGGACGGCACAATCACGGATATTCCGCGTGCAGACTACGAGGAGGCGGAGGCGCGTTCCATCCGGGACATGATCTCAACCGGCAAGCCGTTCGCCGTGCTGATCAACTCGTCTGAGCCGGAAGGAGAAGCTGCACGCACGCTGCAAAAGCAGCTGAGCGAGAGCTATGGCATTCACCCGACGGTTGTCAATTGCCTGACGCTGGGCGAAGCGGAGATCTGCGCGATCCTGAAGGAAATCCTTGGCGGTTTCCCGATGCGTGAGATGCAGTTTTATCTGCCCGGCTGGTTCGACGCACTGCCGCCCGAACACAGCCTGAAGCAGGAGCTATATGCCGCGATGCTGGCCGGCGCGCAGGCCGTTACCCGCGTCGCAGATGCAGAACCGGCCGTGCGCGGACTGACCGAACTTGACTGCGTGAGCGCCTGCACGGCATTTTCCATCGACCTTGGCACCGGGACTGTGTCCGCGACGCTCAGCTTTCCGGACGAACTGTTTTATAGCGTTCTCGGCGAGCTGTCCGGCTTTTCCATCACCTCGGACGGCGAATTGCTCGAACTTCTCACACAGCTCTCTGCAGTCAAGCGCGACTATGACAAAATTGCCGATGCGCTTGACGAGGTGCGCGCCACGGGATATGGCATCGTCATGCCCCGACAGGATGAGATGAAGCTGGAGACGCCAGAGATTGTGCGCCGCGGTTCGAGCTACGGTGTGAAGCTGCGCGCCAGCGCACCGTCGATCCACATGATGCGTGCCGATATCCAGACGGAAATCAGCCCAATGGTGGGCGATGAAAAACAGTCACAGGAGCTGGTTAATTTTCTGCTTGGCGAGTGCCAGGACGACAGTCAGAAACTGTGGGAGAGCAATATCTTCGGAAAATCGGTCTATGATCTGGTGAGCAATGGCCTGACGACCAAGCTGACACGGATTCCGGCGGAGTCGCGCTGCAAATTCAAGGATGCACTGACCCGGATTATCAACGAGGGTTCCGGCGGACTGATTTGTATCATTCTATAATCCCTTTGGGCGCATCGGCAAAATGCCGGTGCGCCCCATATTCTA
>CAZGBU010000089.1:0-8416 GCA_964523945.1 uncultured Oscillospiraceae bacterium | reverse complement strand
TTAGATGGGGAAATCGTGCAGAAGCCATCATGGATATTTGCCGCAGAACCTTTACTTTTTCCTGCGAAAGTAAGTTTCGTACACACAAATGACGAGACCAATGATTCCCATGGCGCAAAAAACAATGTACGGAATCAGCAGTTCATTGCCGAGCAGTGCAGCATAAGTTCCTGTCATCCCATTGTAATCAAAGCGGTGCATAGATAGGTACAGACTGAGAATGAAGTAACCGATACTGCCCAACAGAAATAACATGATGCCAAAATGCTTTTTCTCCATTTCCCTCTCCCTGTGGTTCGGTTAAGAATGGCTCTTTCCTAGATATGCTTCTTTGATCTGCTCGTTTTCCAGCAGCTCGAGTCCCTTGCCCTCCATTGTAATACGCCCGGTTTCCATGACATAAGCGCGATCTGCGGTTTTAAGGGCCATATTCGCGTTCTGCTCAATCAGCAAAACCGTGATGCCGCCGGCATTGATCTCGCGGATGATATCGAAAATGCTGCGCACGATCAGCGGCGCCAGGCCGAGCGACGGCTCATCCATCATAATCAGCTTTGGGCGGCTCATCAGCGCGCGGCCAACGGCCAGCATCTGCTGCTCGCCGCCGGAAAGTGTGCCGGACAGCTGCCATTCACGCTCTTTCAGCCGCGGGAACAGGCTGAACACATATTCCAGATCATCATCGATCCGATCCTTGCGCAGATATGCGCCGATCCGGAGGTTCTCCATCACAGTCAGGTTGGCAAACACCTTGCGCCCCTCCGGGACAAGCGTAACACCGCGGCTGACGATGGCGTCCGGCGTTTTTCCGCTGATCTCTTCCCCCTGAAACAGGATCGAAGCCGACTGCGGACGCACCACACCGGCAATCGCCTTGAGCGTTGTCGTCTTGCCGGCACCATTTGAGCCGATCAGGGTCACAATCTCCCCCTCCGGCACATCGAGCGAAATGCCCTTGACAGCCTCGATACCGCCATAGCTGACTTTCAGGTCTCTGATTTCGAGAATATTACTCATCGTCGCTCGCCCCCAGGTACGCGTCGATGACGCGCTGATTGTCTTGGATCTCTGCCGGCACGCCCTGCGCGATCTCACTGCCAAAATCAATGACGTAGATGTAGTCCGAGATCTTCATGACCAGATCCATGTGGTGCTCGATCAGGAAAACCGTCAGGCCGTATTTTTCCCGCGTCTCACAGATAAAATCTGCCAATTCCTGCGTTTCCTGTGGATTCATACCGGCGGCCGGCTCATCGAGCAGCAGCAGCTTTGGATCCGTCGCCAGCGCGCGGGCGATCTCCAGCCGGCGCTGCAGACCATAGGGCAGGCTGGTGGCAATCTCATCTTTATACTTTTCCAGCCCCTGTTCCACAAGCAGAGTCATCGTCTCATCGCGCATGCGTCGCTCTTCTTTCGCGTTGACGCGGAAGATGGCGGAAAAGACATTCTGTTTTGCGCGCAGGTGTTTTGCCGTGAGAACGTTGTCAAATACCGTCATGCTCTTCCACAGCCGGATGTTTTGGAACGTGCGCGCAATGCCGAGCTGCGTAATCTTATCCGGCGTCGGCGCCAGCACTTTTTTGCCGACATACCGGCCGCTGTTTTCCCCGCGGTAGATCTTTTTAACCTTGCCGGTCGGATGGTTGCGGACAATCGGCTCACCCATGAACTCGACCATGCCATTCGTCGGCTCGTACACGCCGGTGATGCAGTTAAACGCCGTTGTCTTACCGGCGCCGTTCGGGCCGATCAGCGCGACGATATGGTGCTCCGGCACGTCAAGCGACAGGTTGTTGACGGCCACGACGCCGCCGAACTGCATCGTGATATTCTCCACATGCAGCGCAATCTTTTCACTCATGGTCCGTCACCTCCCCGCCGGCCGCTTTCTTCTGTTTTCTGCTGCGAAACCGCTGGATCACACGCGAGAGCGACAGCTCCTTGTCGCCCATGATGCCCTTTGAGAAGAACAGGACGATAATCATGATGATGACCGAGAAGACAACCTTACGGAAGCCGTCGCGGAAGAACGGCACCTCGATGCCAAGGAACGATCCGCTGTCGAGGAAGCGCAGCCACCACTCGGAGCATGCAATATACAAAAACGCACCGATACAGCTGCCCGAGATCGAACCAATGCCGCCGATGACAACAATCAGCAGAATCTCATAGGTCATCGTGGTAGTGAATGTGCTTGCCTGCACCGTCGTCTGGTACATGGCCAGCAGCGCACCGCCGACACCGGCGAAAAAGCTCGAGAAGACAAATGAGATCATTTTGTGCTTGAACAGATTGATGCCCATCGCCTCGGCGGCAACCTCGTCGTCGCGCACTGCCTTGAGCGCACGGCCATACGACGAATTGATCAGCAGAACAATCACTGTGATCGACAATGTCGCAATCAGGAACGGAAAAATGGTGTCAAACCGTAATGTCATCGACCCCACGTCGACCCGCATGTCGGAAAACGACGTGTATTTGCGCAGCAGGTTCGAGCCGTTGGTGATCCGGCCCAGGCCGTTCCACTGGAAGATCGCGCGGATGATCTCGGCAAAGCCGAGCGTGGCGATGGCGAGATAGTCGCTTTTGAGCCGCAGCACCGGGATGCCGATCAGTGCGCCGAACGCCGCGACGACGACACCGGCAATGAGAATGCAGATGATCGCGCCGAGGAAACTGCCGGCTGCATCACCGAGGACACCGGAGAGAAGCTCCGGGATCGAAAACTGAATCGCGCCGCCGTCAAAATACTGATAGACCGAGGCGTGCTGATCGGCCGGGATGCTGAAGATCGCATAAACATACGCACCGATCAGCATAAACCCTGCCTGACCGAGGCTGAACAGGCCGGTGAAGCCATTGAGCAGGTTCATCGACACACACACGAGCGAATAGATCACGCCCTTTTTCAGCACCGGGATCAGCATCAGAGTGATGGAATTGGAGGGCATGAAATTGTCCAGCAGGAACAGGAAAATATAAAGCACAGCAAGGCCGATGATGAGCGCAAGTCGGTCGATCTTCTTCCCGCCGGCCTCCGGATGACGGAGAGAGGGCTGCAGCACCTCGTTGATTTTCTTTCCCATGTCGCTCACCTCAAACCTTATCCGTGGTCTTTTCCCCGAAGATGCCTGTGGGTTTGACCATGAGAATGACGATCAGAAGTGCGAACGTAAACGCATCGGAAAATGTCGTCCAACCAGCGCCTTTGATGAGGTTCTCGCAGATGCCGATGATGAACGCGCCGATCACTGCGCCCGGGATCGAACCGATGCCGCCAAACACAGCCGCGACAAATGCGCGCAGGCCCGGCAGCGAACCGGACAACGGCGACACCGACGTATAGTTGGTAAAATACAGCAGCGACCCAATCGCCGCAAGGAAGCTGCCGATGACAAAGGTCATACTGATTACGGAATTGATTTTGATACCCATCAGCTGGCTGGTCTCAAAATCTTTTGACACCGCACGCATCGCCATGCCGATCTTGGTGTGCTTGATGAGCAGCACAAGCACGATGACGAGCGCGATGGTCAGGATCGGCGTCACAACGGTGACGGCTTTGGTCGTCGCACCGAAGACGTTGATCGACTCGGAGAGCAGCGGGATGGTCGGATAAATCTTCGGCAGGCCGCCGGTAAAATACAGCGCGCAGTTCTGCAGCAGATACGACACGCCAATGGCCGAGATCATGACCGACATACGCGGCGACGAGCGCAGCGGCTTATAGGCAACACGCTCAATCAGGAAGCCGAGTATCACAGTTGCCACAATCACCAGCGGAATCGCCACATACAGCGGAAGCGACGCCGAAGCGTAGACCATGACGAGGCCGGCCACCATGAACACGTCGCCGTGCGCAAAGTTGATCAGCCGCAGGATGCCGTAGACCAGCGTGTATCCAATTGCAATGAGCGCATACTGGCCGCCGACAGAGATGCCGGTGATCACATGCTGCAGATTGGCCTGGATAAAATCTAACATTGGTTTCCATCTCCCCTTCTTTTCACACGCGCATCCATCCGCCTCCCATAGCGGCAGCGCGCACAAGGACGCGCATGGATGCGCCGCCGGCCGCCGCAGCAGCCGGCGCGCGGGTGCGATGATGTCATGGCGGGAGCACCGTGTGCTCCCGCCATGGAATCCGCCGCTTTACTCGGCGATGTGCTGAACCGTGACGTAATCCCAGGCAGCCGTCTCCGTGTTGGCCACTTTGATAAACGCCGCGTCGCGCATCGCATCGCCGATCTCATCGAACACAATCTCGCCGGTCACGCCGCTGTATGTAACATCCGGCAGCACGGCCAGGACATCCTCAGAATCCGGCGAATCCGCGGCCTTGAGCGCCTCGAGCGCGGTGTAGTATGCATCGTAGCCCATGACCGAAACCGCCGCGATGGTATCATCGCCGCCATTGTTGTTAAGCGCCTCAGAGTTGCTGTTGAGCCACTCCCGGAAGCCCTCTTCAAATTCGGCGTCGCCGCCCTCGGCATAGAATGTCGAGACATAGACGGTGACGTCCCGGCCCTCGGCCGCAGAGAGAATCACGTTGGAATCCCAGGTATCGCCCGCCAGCAGCGGCACGGTGATCCCCTGTGCAGCAGCCTGCTCCACGATCAGCTGTGCATAGCTGGTCGAGCACGGTGCAAAAATGACGTCAGCGCCCGCATTGGTCGCATTGGTCAGATAAGAGGTGAAGTCAGCATTGTCTTTGGGGAACTCTGCTGTTTCAACCGTCATGCCAAGCCCCTCTGCCGCCTCTTTGAAGTAGTTGATCAGGCCCTGGTCGTAGTCATTGCCCAGCTCACCCAGGCAATAAACTGTGGTCGCGCCGAGCTGCTCATAGGCAAAGTTCGCCAGAACCGTCCCCTGGAACGGATCCAGGAAGCAGATGCGGAAATAGTGCTCGTTGCCCTCGGTGACCTGCGGGTTGGTGCAGGAGATGCCGATCACCGGGATGCCGGCGTCTCCGAACGTATCCGAGCCGGCAATTGCAACAGACGAGCCATATGACCCCAGGACGATCGAGCAGTTCTGCGAAACCAGCTCGGTCGCGGCCGAGACCGCCTTGTCAGTGGATGACTCATTGTCGGCGTAGACCAACTCGACATTATAAGTCGTGCCGTTGATCTCAACCGTCGGCGTCTCCTCGTTGGCATACTGGATGCCGAGAATTTCCTGCTTGCCGCCGGCGCCGTTGGCTCCGGACTGCGGCTCGTACACGCCAATGTAGACGGTGTTGTCGTCGCCGCCGCTGCTTGAACAGCCGGCCGCCAGGGCGAGCACCAGGCAGACAGCAAGCGTCAGTGCTAGGATCTTTTTCATGTAATTTCCTCCCTCTGTCCTCTCCGGGACGATTTCGCGGTGGGTTTTGTTGCGCCTGTACGGACAATTGTCTTTATACCGCAACTGTGTTCATTATATTGCCGATCTGTGAAATTTGCAAGTCTTTCCTTGAAATCTTGCCTGTAAAACGAAAAAAAACTGTTTTGTCATGTTCCCAAGGTCAATTTGAATGTATTGTCCACGCTTCATGCACAAGATTGATATAAAACAGTCAAACGGCGCGCCGCAGTATTTTTCCCGCGGCACGCCGTTTGCATGCAAATTGTGAATTTTGCCAATATTGGATGTTCAGACAGTCGGGAATTTGAGCACAACCTTGAACAGGTCTCCGTCGATGCTCAGCGCGAGCGTACCGCCCTGCAGTGTCGTCAGACTCTGTGCAATGGACAACCCCAGGCCGCTGCCCTCCGTGCTGCGCGCGCTGTCGCCGCGCACAAAGCGCTCGAGCAACTCATCGCTGGAAATGTTCAGTGCGTCCTTGGAGGTATTCCGGAATGTAATCACTGCCTCGCTGCCCGTCCGCTCGAGCGTCAGATACACGCGCGTGCCCGGCTGCGCGTATTTGCAGACATTGCTCATCAGATTGTCGAACACGCGCCAGAGCAGCCGCCCGTCCGCCATGATCCGCACTGCTTCATCCGGCTGCTGTGCCACAAGCGTCAGTCCGCTTGCCGCCAGACGTTTTTCATACTCCCCGGCTGCCTGCGTCAGCATCACGCCTGCCTCGCACGGCGCCAGGTGTACCTCCATACTGCCGGAAGACGCCTTGGATGCCTCCACCAGATCCTCAATGAGCTTTTTCAGCCGGTCGGACTGGCGCTGCAACACGGTGCAGTATTCTGTGATTTTCGGGTTGTCGGTCGGCTCGCGGGCGATCAGGTCGGAGTAATTGACGATGGATGTCAATGGCGTTTTGATGTCGTGTGAAACGTTGGTGATCAGCTCGGTCTTCATCCGCTCGCTTTTCATCCGGTCCTCGACAGCACGGCTCATGCCGTCCGCAATGGAGTTGAGGTTTTCACCGTGCTCCTTCAGATCCCAGATCATTCTCGACGTATCCACCTGATAGGTAAGATCGCCCTGGGCAAGCGCCCGTCCACCCTTCTGCAGCTTCCGCAGTACCAGCGCCAGATAGAGCACCGCCGGCAAAAGAATCAGCTTTTCCAGCACCCAGAGCAGGATCAGCACTTCCGTGGCCCAATAAGTCACTGCGATGCCGAGCAGCTCCAAGCCGCACAGCACGCCAAATGCGAGCGCTACTTTCCAGATCAGTGGGAATCCGCGCAGAACCGCACGGCACCCGCCCCCAAGCGCTTTCAGCCCCCGCATAAGCAGACGAAGCAGCCGCCAGATCACCGTGTTTCTCCACCACTCCCCCAGTTTGACGCGCACGCTCGCGCTCACGCACCAGCCCAGGAACACTGCCGCTCCCAGAATGCAGCAGCCGGACAGGAGCACCACCTCCAGCACAATGGAGCTGTAAATCGCGACATCGACGCAGACAAAGATCAGCAGGACGATCAGCAGCGTAGCAGCAGTGGTGAACAGGTCAAACGGGATCCGCGTCAGTGGGCCGGCGCACACTGTATCGCTTCCGATGCGGTGGCCGGCGCCGCACATCAGTGCAATGAAACAGACGACCGTCAATGCAGCGGTGGCCAGCCCGATGCCGAAAATGCCGTAACGAAGCGAATAACCGGCATCCAGCCACCATGCCGCCACGGAATACAGGTCCGTCCTGGGCAGGCCATCGAGCAGAGATGCACAGAATCGAAATGTCTCATGCGCCGCTTCAAAGCGCTCGGTCGCAGGATTGATGGCAACGTCAAACTCCATAACGTACTGCCACTGTGTTTCCTCCGGCGCATCTGAGTTGGTCTCGAGCAGTTCACCGCTCTTATCATAAAGTGCAAAGCGCAGATTGCCCGCAGCATAGTCATTCCGCAAATCCGGATAACCATAATCCGCCACACGGACAGCAATCTGCCAGCCGTCCTGACGAACCATGCTTTCAAGCGCCTGTGTGCGGTACTGCGACCGGCTCTGGGTATAAGCGCCGGAGTCAAACAGGACAGCTGCGCCGAGGATGCTGAGCGCCGTCAGCGCCGCAAACAGCAGACAGAGCACAAATGCACCGACTTTGACCGGAACTCTGGACAAAAAAGCACGGGTTTTCATGACCGTTTCCCCTTTTCAATTTTATAGCCCTGACCCCATACGACCTTGAGATAGCGCGGTTCGGCAGGGTCATACTCCAATTTCTCGCGCAGGTGGCGGATGTGCACTGCCACCGTGTTCTCGCTGCCATAGGCCTCCTCTTTCCAGATGCGCTGGTAGATCTCTTTGGGTGAGAACACCTGATTGGGATTCGTCATCAGCAGCTTCAGAATTTCATATTCCTTCGGCGTCAGCGAGACCACCTCGCCGTCAAGCCGGACCGATTTCTCGCGGTCGTCCAGCTCGATCGCGCCGACGGTCAGCGTCTGCGGCGCTCTCTGCGCGCCGCCGAGCTGCAGGTATCGCCGTAGCTGCGAACGGACGCGAGCCGTCACCTCCATCGGGTGAAACGGCTTGGTAATATAGTCGTCTGCGCCGACATTCAGGCCGAGGATTTTATCCGCATCCTCACTTTTGGCGGTGAGCAGGATGATCGGGACGTTGCTTTTTTCCCGAATTTTGACCATCGCTGAAATACCGTCGAGCTCCGGCATCATAATGTCCATCAGGACAAGATGGATCTCATTGTGTTCGATCACGGAAAGTGCCTGCTGACCGGTGGACGCTTCGAACAGCCGGTAGTTCGGATCAGACAGATAGATTTTCAGCGCTGAAACAATATCCGGTTCATCGTCGCAGATTAAAATGTGATACATACCAAGTTCCTCCTTCCGGCTCTTATGGTAGCGCAGAGCCGGATTAAAAATAAATGGGGTAATTCTTTAAAGTTTTCTTAAGCTATATTGTAGTCCCTGAATGAAAAAAAGAAGACATGACCGGTTGGTCATGTCTTCCTTTTTGGAGCGGGTGACGAGGCTCGAACTCGCTACCTCCACCTTGGCAAGGTGGCGCT
>CAZGBU010000088.1:5419-8459 GCA_964523945.1 uncultured Oscillospiraceae bacterium | reverse complement strand
CGTTTGAAGATGGAATCAGCGCCCGCGGGTTTTTATTCAATCCAGCAATCTAAGGAGGAAACAGCATGAAATTCTCATTCCAGGGCATCGGCGCGGAGACCGTCACATTCGAAACGGCGGCGACGGCCGACGACATCGGCAAGGTCTGCAAATCCGACGGCGGCAAGGCCGCCGTGTGCAGCGCCGGCGACGGCTTCTTCGGCGTCATCCGCGCGGTGCGCGGCGGGGCGGCCAGCGTCCAGACCAAGGGCTATATCGAGCTCCCCTACACCGGCCAGACCGCCCCGGCGACCGGCTGGTGCGCGCTTGCCGCCGACGGCAGCGGCGGCGTCAAAGCAGACGCGGACGGCCATGAGTTTCTGGTCGTCTCCGTCGATACGACCGCCGGCACGCTCGGCATGTGGCTGTAACAACAAGGAGGGTATGCAATGTCTTATGAATCGCTGAAGCTTGAAAAGGGCATGTACCGCGAGGGCAGGCCCTTTGCACAGGTACTCGAATCGCTCGACCCGAGCGAGAACTACCGCGGCACCGCGCTCGAGGGCACGGATGCGTTCCAGCGCCAGCTCAAACGCTTTGACATCCGCGTCAAGGGTGCCTACTCCGACCCGGTCGAAAAATTCTTCCGCACGTCGGATGCGGCCGTGCTCTTCCCGGAGTTCATCGCGCGCACGGTCCGCACCGGCATGAAATCCGGCAGCATCCTGCCCAAGATCACCGCGACAACGACCACGATCGACGCGATGGACTACCGCAGCATCTACGCCGCGACCGCGGACGACGACAAGGAGCTCGCCCGCGTGGCCGAGGGCGCGCAGATCCCCGTCACCGAGATCCGCTCGAAGTCCAATCTCGTCTCGCTCCACAAGCGCGGCCGGATGCTGCTCGCATCGTACGAGGCGATCCGGTTCCAGAAGCTCGACCTGTTTTCGGTCACGCTGCGCCAGATCGGCTCGTACATCCAGACGATGCACCTGCGCGACGCCGTCGAGGTGCTCGTGGACGGCGACGGCAACAACAACGCCGCCGAGACGCTCAAGATCGGTACCAGCCCGATGACCGGCACCGCCGGCACGCTGGGCTACGCCCAGCTCGTCGAGCTGTGGGCGCGCTTTTCGCCGTATGAGATGAACACCATGCTCGTCTGCCCGGATGTGATCGTCTCCATGCTGCAGCTTGACGAGCTGCAGAATCCGGCCGCCGGGCTGAACTTCCAGGGCTCCGGCGCGATCGGCACGCCGCTCGGCGCGGAGCTCGTCCACACCGACTGCGCGCCCGCGGGCCGGATCATCGGCCTCGACCGGCGCTATGCCCTCGAGCTGGTGCGGGCGGGCGACGTGAGCGTCGAATACGACAAGCTGATCGACCGCCAGCTCGAGCGCGCCGCGATCACCTCGATCGCCGGCTTCGGCAAGATCTGCGCCGAGGCGGTCAAGGTGCTGGTAATCTGAGATGGCACTGCTCGACGACATCTACACGATGGCGGCGGTATTCGCCGCACCGGCGGACGATGCGGAGCAGACGGCGCTGCGCACGCTGTGCCAGGCCAGCGCGGACGGGCTGCGCGCCCGTCTGCGCCCCGGACTCACCGAGACGGACTGCCGCGAGAGCTTCCTGTGCGCGGCGGCATGGCTCGCGCTGTGCGCCCACAGCGCCGGGCTCGGCGCGGACGGCGCGGCGTCGTTTGCGGCGGGCGACCTGTGCGTCTCGCTCACCGGCCGCAGCGCCGCGGCCGACGCGTTGAAAACCCAGGCGGAGCTGCTGATGGCCCCGTACGTCGAGGACGGCTTTCGCTTCCGGGGGGTGCGGGGATGAGCGCCGCACGGCTGTTTGCCCGGCTGCTCGCACGCTATGGCGAGCCCATCGCGGTGACCGGCGCGGACGGGACGGAGACGACCGTCCGCGCGCTGATCGAGCCGGTGCGCGCCGTCAGCCGCCAGGCGATGGCGTTCACCGCGCGCGGCACCGGACTAATCGGGCCGGAGCAGTACGTCTGCCTCGCCCCGGCGGCGTGCGCGCTGGACGATGCGGTCTCCATGCGCGCCGGGACCGCAAGCTATCTGATCCGGCGCGCCGAGCGCATCTGCGCCGGCGGCGAGGCGGTCTATTTCTGGGGCCTTCTGGTCCGGGACGGAGGGGAAACGCTGTGCAGCAGCTGATCTCTTCCGTGCGCGCGGCGCTGACACAGGCCGGCTTTGAGACCGTGCGTGCCCAGCCCGGCGTGCGCGTCGCCGTCGTACAGAGCTGCCGCGCCGTCAGCACGCGCCAGGCGCGCACCGTCGAGGCGTTCGGGCAGGCCGAGCCGCTCGCCACCATCCGCGGCAACGCCGCGTACACAATCGAGCTGAGCCGGCTGTATGCGACCGACGAGGCCGTCTCCGACGGGCTGGACTTCCACACGCTCTCGGACTTCAACCTGGTCGTCTGCCGGCCGGACAGCCGTGTGATCTACTCCGGCTGCGAGTGGGCAGAGCTGTCCGAGCGCGCCGAGGTCGGCGGTATGGTGCTCGAGCAGGTCACGCTGACCGCAAGCCGCCGTACCCAGGTCGCGGCCTGATGGAGGTGCTCGGCGCGGCGCGCAGCGCGCCCGCCGGGCGGTGCACGATGCGCCTGCTGCGCGCGCACGAGATGTTGCAGGCCCGGGCGGAGGCAGCCCGGGCCGCAGGCGGCGACGCGGCGCGGTTTGTGCTGGCGCTGCCCGCCGCGGTGCTCGCCCGCGCGCTCCGGCGCGGGCGGCGGCGGGTATTCCGCGACGCGGCGCAGGTGCTGCGGCGGCTGAAGCCGGACGAGATCGCATCGCTCGGCGAACAGTACGCGGCGCTGCGCAGACGCGACAATCCGTCGCCGACAGACGACGAAGCGGAGCATGCGGCGCTGCTCGACGCGCTGGCGGACAGCCCGTACGAGCGGCTGAAATGGCGCGTGCTGCGCAGCTTCCACGTGCTGCCTGCCTCTGCCGCGGCGCGCGGCATGACCGATGCGGACTATCTGCTGTGCGCGCTGCACACATTGCTCGACGCGCGCGAATACGAGGCGCGGC
>CAZGBU010000088.1:4086-5319 GCA_964523945.1 uncultured Oscillospiraceae bacterium | reverse complement strand
GGCGCGGCGCGGTGCGGCGGACACAGAACCGGCCGCGGGGGCCGCGGAACCGGCCGGTCCTGCGGCGGCGCGCACGGACCAGGCCGGCCCGGCTGCGGCGGCGGCTGCAGAAACGGCCGGGGCGGCCCCGGCGACGCTGCTCGACCGGCAGGTGGCCGCGGCGCTGGCGCTGCTGTCTCCCGGTACGGTGCAGGAGGCGGTCATCCGCCATCTGGCGGCAGCCGGCGGCGGCGGGCGGGGTAGCCGGCACACTGTGGTCCGGCGCGGCCGGCACGCCGGACCGGACAGAGGCCGGCACATGGAGCGCCGGTGCGGCGGGAGCAGCATCTCCCGCCGGCCGGCTGGACCTGGCCGCGCTCTCGCGCTGTTTTGAGCGGGATGCGCGGCGCTATGGATAGGAGGGATTGCGGATGCTGACCGCAATGCGATTCCGCAGCTTTATCTGGCCGAACAACCCCAGCCGCTACGACATCCGCTTCGTGCGCGAGACGGCGGTGCTGAAAGCGCCGATGGGGCTGTACACGGTTCAGGACCTCGGACGCACAAGCCGGGAGATGACCGGCGAGGGCGTCTTCTTCGGCCCGGATGCGTACGACACGTTCCGCGCGCTTGCGCGCGAGTTTGACCGCGGCGGGCCCGGGCTGCTCATCCATCCGGTGTGGCAGTGCGCATCGGCATATTTTACGGCGCTTGCGCTGACGCAGGAGCCGCTGGAGAACTTTGTCGCGTATTCGTTCGCGTTCCGCGAGGGGAGCGGGTCGGCCGCGGGGCTGACCGCCGTCCCGACCGGCGGCAGCACCGGGAGCGGCGGCGCGGACAGCGGCAGCGCCGGCACGGACGCGGCGGATGGCGGCGCGCGCTATCACACCGTCGTGCGCGGCGACACGCTCTGGGACATCGGCATCGCCTATGGCAAAACCGTGGCCGAGCTGGTCGCGCTCAACCCGTGGATCGCCAATCCGAACCTGATCTACGTCGGACAGGAGGTGCGCGTGCAGTGACCGGCTATGTCGCATCGGCGGCGGGCGCGCGCTGGCAGCTCCCGCCGCTGCTGGAACGGAACATCATTCGAACCGACGGAACGTCGTGTGACAGCTTCGAAGTGTCGTTTCCATGTGAAGCAGGCGACCGGGAGACGCTCGCGGACGCCGTATCGTTCTGCGCGGCGCACGACGGACGCACCGTGTTCACCGGGCTGATCGACGAATACACCGTGACGCTCGGCGAGGACGG
>CAZGBU010000088.1:2745-3986 GCA_964523945.1 uncultured Oscillospiraceae bacterium | reverse complement strand
CGCGCCGGGTCGTATACCGCCGCGCAGCGCATCGCACAGTCCATGCGGGATTTCCGCGTCCTGACCGTCACGCTGCCGGGCGCGTTTCTGGCCGAGCCGTGCGACCGGATCGCGGTGTCGCTGCCGTCCATCGGCCTGCACGGCACGCTGCGGGCGGGCGAGGTCATCAGCCGCGCGGACCGCGGCGGCGTGCGCTGCACGATCGAACTGAGGGAGGAGATTACATGATGTGGCTTTCGCAGCAGGCCGCGCAGAAACACCGGACAGACGGCGGATGCGACGTCGGCACCGTCTCGATCGGCGCGGCCGCACCGGCCGTCGTCACCGACGGCGAAACACGCGGCACGGCCCTGTTCGCGCCGGGCGGCTACTGCTGGCGGCCCGCCGCCGGCGAGCGCGTGCTGGTGCTTCAGGCCGGGGCAGTATCCGCCGTCGCCGGCCGCGAGATGGCGGACGCGCCCGCGCTGGCCGCCGGGGAGGTCTATCTGTACGCACCGGGCGGCGCTTCGATTTATCTGGCGGCCGACGGGTCGATCCATCTGACCGGGACGGTCACACTCAACGGCCAGCCGCTGACGGGAGGAGGTGCCGGCGATGGAACCGAAACTGCTTGACGGCGACTATGTCCCGGACGGCGCGGGCGGCTTCGTCCGCCTGCACGGCGACGCGGCCACGCTTGCGCGCGCGCTGTTCCGCCTGCGCTGCCGGGGGGCGCGTTCCCGTTCCTGCCGGCGCTCGGCAGCCGGCTGCACACGCTTGCGGGCGAGAAGCCGTCCGCACGCGCCGCGCTCGCCCGGCAGTACTGCGCCGAGGCGCTCGAGGGGATGGGGCTGGACGTCGCGGACGTGCGCTACGCCGCGCGCGGCGACGGCAGCGCCGACCTGACCGTCTGGCTGACGGCCGGCGGCGAAACGCATTCGCTGGAGGTGTCAATTTGAAAACAGCAGAGGAAATCTATGCGGGGATGGTCTCGGTGTTCACCGAGCGGACCGGCTTTGCAGTGGACAGCCTGTCCGACCTGGCCGTCCGGCTCTACGCGGCCGCGGCCGAGCTGGAGACGCTGTACGTCTACGCCGACTGGGCGGCGGCGCAGAACTTCCCGCAGACGGCGCAGGGCGAATTTCTCGACCGGCACGGCGCGCTGCGCGGCCTGACGCGCAAGGCGGCGCAGAAGGCGGCCGGGCAGATCCGCTTCACCGTGCCCGCCGCGCGCACGGACAGCCTGTCCGTCCCGGCCGGCA
>CAZGBU010000088.1:0-2645 GCA_964523945.1 uncultured Oscillospiraceae bacterium | reverse complement strand
ATCCGCTTCACCGTGCCCGCCGCGCGCACGGACAGCCTGTCCGTCCCGGCCGGCAGCCTCTATGCCGACGCGCCCGCCGCGGCCGAGACGGCCGGCGCAGCCGGCAACGCCGCCGCCGGGACCGTCACCGTTCTGGTCAGCCCACCCGTCGGCGTCGGCGGGTGCACCAACCCCGCCGCCTTCGCCGGCGGCACCGACGGCGAGGATGACGAGACGTTCCGCACGCGGGTGCTGGCGAGCTTTGTCAGCCTGCCGAACGGCGCGAACCGCGTGTTCTACGAGCAGCGCGCGCTCTCGCATGCGGGCGTCGCCGCGGCGCAGGTGATCCCGCGCATCGACGGCATCGGCACGGTCGGCGTGGTGGTCGCCTCGCACGCCGGCATACCGGAGGAGGCGCTGCTGGACGAGGTGGCGGCCGATCTCGAATCGGCGCGCGAGATCGCGGTCGATGTGAGCGTGCTCGCCCCGACGGCCGAGCCGGTCGCGGTGACGGCGGCGATCCGTCCCGCCGCAGGCGTCAGCTTTGCGGCGGCCAAGGCGGCGGTGGAGGCGGCGCTGACGGGATACTTCACCGGCGCGCGCCTCGGCCAGCCGGTCTACCGCGCGGTACTCGGCAACCTGATCTACCAGACAGGGCTGGTAGAAAACTACGCGCTCAGCGCGCCGGCGGCCGACATCGCGGCCGCGCAGCAGAAGCTCCCCACGCTCGGCACACTGACGATCACGGAGGCGGGGTAAATGGGCTATGCGGACTATCTCAAGCAGCTGCTGCGCCCGCTCGGCGTGTACGACCTGTCGGACGGCAGCTTCTCCGCCGGCGAGCTGGATGCGCTCGGCGGCGCGCTCGACGCGCTGTGGGCCGAAGCGCAGAGCGCGCAGGCGGAGTCGATCGTCTCGACCGCCGCAGACGAGGGGCTCTCGCGCTATGAGAAGCTCTTCGGCGTGCTGCCGGCCAGCCGCACGAACGACGAGCGGCGCGCCGCGGTCGCCGCGCTGCTGCGGATCGGCGGCGGGAGCTTTTCGGCGGACGCGCTCTCGCCGTGTCTGGCCGCGTGCGGCGTCGCGGCGACGGTCGCGCCGGCGGAGACGGCGGGCACGCTGTGCGTCCGCTTCCCGGACGTGATGGGCGCGCCGCCGGATTTTGCGCGGATCCAGCAGATCATCGAGATGATTCTGCCGTGCCATCTGGCGATCGAATATGCGCTGCGCTACCTGACCTGGGACGAGGCTGCCGCGCTCACCTGGGCGCAGGCCGGGACGATGACCTGGTCCGAGCTGATGTGCTATCAGCCGCCGGCGCAGGCCCCTTCCGATTATACTTTACAATCTGCGGCATCCATGGTAAAATAAATCCATCAGAAAGCAGATCATCAACATGGCAACGGAGCGACGCTCCGGTGAAAGGAGGCACCCGATGTTTACCAATCTGTTGGAGACGGTGGAGATGATGGAGCTGAACCCGGGCATCACCGACACCATCCGCGCGGACTATGTCGGCCGCCGGTCGCGCCCGCAGCGCAAAAAGGCACAGGGCTTTCAGCGCTTCCAGGTGCCTGCGTCGGGCGGCGGCGTGGCGATCCGGCTGCTGTATACCGCGCCGTTCTACACCTACCGGCAGAGCGACGGCGCGTGGCGCGCGTACAAGGCGCTGTACGCCGTGCTCGCAGCGCTCATCCTCGCCGTGTCGGTCGGCACGCTGCTGTGGCAGACCGCATTTCCGATTCGGCCGCCGTATTTGCCGGCGAGCTGCTCACGCTGGCCGCGGCGCTCGCGTGCGGGTTTTTTGTGTGCTATCAGCTGGCCGCGCCGCGCCGGATGACGCTCTATCAGCACGAGATGGCGGCAGAGCGGTTCGGGACGGCCGCGCTGGTGTGCATGCTCGCACAGCTGCTGGCGCTCGCGATTCCGGTGGGACTGTGGGCCGCGGGCGCGGTCCGGCCGGGCGGCGCGGAATGGCTGCATCTGGCGCTGCGGGCGGCGGCTGCCGCGGCGGCGGTCGTGCTGTTCGCGCTGGAAAAGCGCCGCGGCATGCGCATTGAGGACAACGACCGGCCGCTTCCGGCCGGCGTGCAGCCGCTGGCGTGAACGGTGCGCAAAGCTGCATGCGCTTAGCGCGCACCGCGAATACAGGCAAAAGCCGGCGCGCATACAGACAACGGCGGCCGGCCCCGAATGGGGCCGGCCGTCCAGCGTGTCGAAAAACTTCGACACGCTTCGAAAAAATGCCTGCATTTTTTCGAAGGGATGCAGCCCGCTGCAGCGCACTTCGTCGGGGCAAAGTCCGTTCAACGCCGTTTCCGCCTGACGGCGAAAACTGTGTTCACTCCCTTGCCCCTCCTCTCCCGTGCAAACTTGCAGTTTGCACGGGTCCCCGATCGGCTCGCACGTTTGCGGGCTGAGCGGTGTTTTTTCCGAGGCGCATGTCCCCGGAAAAAACGGATCGCATCTGATTTCGCCGCCCACAGGCGGCGAAACTCTGCCGAGGGCTTTTCGGCGCGCAAGAGAATTTCTGCTTCCTGCGCAGGGTTTGCCTTTTTGACCGTCAACGGCGGCCGGCCCCGAATGGGGCCGGCCGCCGTCTGTTTCTCTGTGAGATCGCCCGGGTCAGCTGATCGAGCTGTACTCGCCGAGGCAGTCGTAACGGA
>CAZGBU010000087.1:0-8651 GCA_964523945.1 uncultured Oscillospiraceae bacterium | reverse complement strand
GTGTAGCACAACCCTTGGAGAAGGGCTCTAAAAACTACTACTCTATAATACAAGGGAGGACTGATGTCATTGAAAAAAACCCATCCGTTTAACCAGGAGCCATCCTACACGCAGCCTCAGGCTCCCACGCAGTGTACGTACGAGTGTGACGTTCTGGTGGCCGGCAGCGGCTTTGCCGGTGTGATGGCCGCCGTCACGGCGAGTCGGGCGGGAAAGGCGGTGATTCTGGTGGACAAAGGGCGGCCCGGTTATTCGGGGTGCACGCCCTATGGGTGCGGCTCGCGCTGGTTCGACGATAAACGGGATGATCCATCGGCCTGGAAGCAGGCGTTTATGCGCTCATCGCAGTATATGAGCAATCAGAACTGGGTTGATGCATGGCTGGAAGACTCCAAATCAGTATATGAAGCTTATTGCGAATTTGGGCTGTTTGAATCTTATCCGCGCCCGGATGCCACAGGCCACGAGCAGCGCGGCGACTTCACCGGTTATCGCCAGTTTGTTGGGGCACGGGAGCGGCACACAAAGTTCATGAAAGCGCTGACCGATGCAGGTGTCCGCGTTGTGACGCAGACGATGATCTGTGAAGTGCTGCAGAACGGCGAGCGTGTAGTGGGCGCCATTGGCTTTCATGTACCGAGCGGTGCTCCCATGACTTTTTATGCCGGGGCGACGGTCCTGTGTATGGGAAACGGTGCCTACCGATCGGGTGGGTGGCCCGTCTGCGGTTTGAGCTTTGACGGGATTGCAATCGGATATCAGCTTGGACTTCCGATCATCGGCCAGGAATATGAAGATTTCCATTTTACAAATCCGGACACGCCGGCACTCGGCTTCGGATGGAATTACCTGGAGAGCATGAACCGGGAAGACGATGCGACACAGGCCGACTATCTTGCCTCCTGCGTTCGCCGTCGTCACCATGCGCTCGACCAGGTGATGATCTGCGCTGAGGGAGGTCCGCTCTGGGAGCCGCGCCCGCGCCCGGCAGAGCGCCCGAGCGGCCCGCCGCCCGGTCCTGGTGAGCGTCCGGCCGAGGGATTGTGTTATGGCGTGGCTCCCGGTTTTTGCCTGCATCTGACCAGCGGCATTTACTGCGGACCGGATGATACGCATGGCTATACTGGTATCCCCGGACTTTGTTGTGCCGGCGACGGCTGCAATGGCGGCCCGATCGGCGGCAGCACCTATGCCGGCAAAATCGGTCTGACCTCCAACTTCTGCGGCGTGCAGGGAAAGCGCGCCGGTGAGGCCGCAGCCCGAGCCAGCGGCAAAGCACCGCAGCAGAGGGCGGACGATGCGGCAGTTGAGGCGGCCCTGGCGCGGATCTTTGCACCGCTGCACCGCCCGCGTGGGTATGATGCCACATGGGCGCTTGACTGCCTGAATGGAATTATGGCACCGTTTTGGGCGCTTGTGCTCAAAAATGAACCGTGTCTGAATGCCGCGCTTACACAGGTCGTATACATGCGCGACCATGTCGTGCCGAAGCTGTTGGCCGCTGATTCCCATGGCCTGCGCTGCTGCATCGAACTTGCGCACAAGGTGCTTGAAGCGGAGATGAAACTGCGCACAAGTCTGGAGCACAGAGAAAGCCGCGGCGGTCACTACCGCTCAGATTTCCCATACCGCCGCGACGATGAATATCTGTGTTATCTCGGTGCGGTGCAAGACGCCGATGGCTCTATGCAAATTATGCGCTTTGAATATCCCAATGCATGGAAAGGTGACCGTGCCGAGCCATATGAAAGCAGATATGGCGGCTCATTTTTCCCAGGTGAGGTAGAGGCGCTTGGCCTGCATACAGGAAAGGGGGAGACAGCATGAGCGTCATCCGCAATGACATTGACCTGTGCATCGGCTGCCGCCGGTGCTACGAGATCTGCCCGATGGATGTGTTCCGCATGAACGAGGATCTTCGCAAGGCCGTCATCGTCTACCCAGAGCATTGCGTCACTTGCGGTCAGTGCTATTTGAACTGTCCGACCGGTTCGCTTGGCATGGCAAATTTCCAGTATGGTTTTGCGGTCAACAGCGTGCGCACTGTGCCCAAAAATGGCCTGTTTCACGGTGCATGGGTGCGCCCGGAGCCGGAGAAGGAGGACGACGGGAATGTGCCTTGAATTTCCAGCATCTGCGTATGCCCTGGAGCATGTGCATGTGACCGGAAAAGGCGGACAGACGGATGTGCGCTGCCGTGTTTGGCGGTTTGTTCCGTATACAGCGCGGCCGGTCGATGCGGAATACCAGAGCCTGGATCTGTATGAGCCGGTGGAGATCGACGGCAAAGCCGTTGACTGCTCGGATGCGCCGATTTTCTTTTCCATCCGCGTTATGGGATATACAGGCGTCCGCAACAATGCGGCTGGAATGCTGCCACCGGTGTCACCGCCCCCGCCGCCTCCACCGAACGGCCGGGCGGAGGCGCCGTGCATCGGCCCCGAGCTCAGCCCGACCGACATGCTGGCGCTTGCCGCCGGCCTTGTCGTCGCCATTCCCGGTTGCCGGGGACGCGACTGTGTCCGGCCGGATGGGACCTATTATGGAAAAGCGCCTGCAGCCATCGTCGATCTCAAGGCCGCCGTGCGATATCTCCGGCGAAACGCTGCCGCGATTCCCGGTGATCCTTCGCATGTGATCTCCTACGGACTGAGCGCTGGCGGCGCGCTCTCCGCATTGCTCGGCGCGTCCGGGGACAGCCCGGAATATGAGCCGTATCTGCGCGCGTTGGGCGCGGCAGAAGCGTCCGACCGTATTTTTGCCGCTGCCTGTTTTTGCCCAATTATGGATTTGGAGCATCAGGACATGGCGCATGAATGGATGCGCGGCCGACAGCCATATGCAGACGGCACATTCGCCGATCAAACGCTCTCCCGGCAATTGGTACAGGCCAACGCGATGTATCAGGATGCGTTGGCGCTGATGGGCCGCGGCGCATTTGGCCGCATTACAGCGGATAACTATGGTCGGTATATCACAGAGGAGTTTCTGATTCCGTCTGCAACCGAATTCCTGACTGCGCTGCCAGCCGCCGCGCGCATGCATTATCTGTCGGAGCGCCCATGGCTGAAGTGGGACGGCGGCCGTGCGTTGTTTACATTTGAGCAGTTTTGTGCCTATTCCGGCCGGATGAAAGGCCTGCCGGCCTGTGACAGCTTTGATCTTTCCACCGCGGAAAACGGCCTGTTCGGCGATGAGACACACGCGGCTGCGCACTTCACCGATTTCAGCCTGCGTCATACCTCAGGCAACCCGGGTGCTGTGCTTGCGCCCGCCCTAGCAGAACGGGTACGCCTTATGAATCCAATGACATTTCTGCGTGCGGGGAATCCCGGCGCTGTCCGGCACTGGTGGCTGCGCTGCGGTGCGCTTGAGCGTGGCGCGTCGCTTTCCATCCTGACCAATCTTGCTACGCTGGCCGAAAACGCCGGCATGAACGTCAACTATCGCTATTACTGGGATCGTGGCCATGCGGTCGACGACGATCCCGACCAACTTTTTTCCTGGATCCGGACCATCTGTCAATCTGAGCGCGCTGCGCTCAAAAAATAATGGAGGAAGTCAAATGAAAACACTGACCAAAACCCTCTCGGCACTTCTGATCCTGACCATGCTTTTTTCCGTGCTGACCGCATGCGCGGACAGTGATACCGGAGACAGCACGAATCCCGGTGATCAGACGGTACAGGTGCAGCCGGATGAGACGCCGGACACAGAGGAAGCGGGCGACAGAACAGATGCCGACGGGCAGACAGCATCTGGCGAGCCGGCGGACACCACGCTCATCATTGGTGTCACTGATGCCAACGGCACGCATGATCCAAACGCAAATGCAACGACGGCCTATCAAATGGACACGGTCTTTGAAAAGCTGATGACAGTGAATCCAGTCACCGGTGAACTGGTGCCGCAGCTGGCCGAGAGCGTCGAATACCTCGATGATACCACGCTCGAGATCAAGCTGCGGCAGGACGTGTACTTCACCGACGGCCAGCAGATGACGGCACGGGATGTGTTTTACTGTTATCGCGACCTGCACGCACTGGGAAACTCGTCCAATATGCTCGAGAGTTTTGACTGGGAAACATCCGGAATTGTAGACGATTTTACAATCCACTTTGTTCTCAGTGAGCCGTACGGCCCCGCAATCTCTATCCTGTCAGATTTCTATATTTTCTGCTATGATGATCTGTTCGAGGGGACATCTGATGCCGACAAATGGCTGTTGGCCCCCAATGGAACCGGTCCATACTACTGCGCGTCAAACGTGGATTCTTCCGAGGTCATCTATGCCCGAAAGGATGCTGCGGACTATTGGGGGGGGAGCTGCCTGCATGTGCCGAGGTGACATACCGGTACTACTCGGAATCTTCCACGATGTACATTGACTTCGAATCCGGCAGCTTGGATGCAGCCTGTAATATCAGCTCGACAGATGCACAGCGTGTTCTGGATGGCGATTGTCCGTCATTCACCGGCTATACAATTGAATCTCTCAACGATGTCCTGACGCTGGTTCTGCCGGAATACACGGAGGCGCTTCAGGATGCACGCGTCCGTGAGACCATTGCGTTGACAGTTGATGCCGACGCTGTTGCCACTGCTGCATATGGCTGCTTATACCGGGAGGCAACTTCCACCATCGCGCCGTTTATGAATTACTATGTAGAACAGGAGCCATATGCGACCGATCTCGAACGCGCCAGGGAGCTGACGGAGGAAGCCGGCTATGGTGACGGACTCGAACTGAGTCTGGTGATCACACAGGATAACCAGCTTGTGGCCGAAGCGCTGCAGGGCTGTCTTGCGCAGATCGGTATCACGCTGAACATCAGTTCCTATGCGCCACCTACTGCAATTCCGATGATCTCCGGCGGCGAGACCGACCTGTCACTCAAGCAGAGCCGGGATGGCTTCACCGTACCGGATCCTGCTCTGGCCTATGATACACTTGGGCCGAATTCCACAAACGCTTCTCTGCGACAGACGGACGAGACCTTTGCAGAAGCCTATTTCAGGGGACTGAACAGCACCGATGAGCAAACCCGTGCAGAGGCTTATGCCGACTGTCAGGCCTACCTGCATGACAGCTATCGCGCGATTCCAATTTGTGAACGTGTCAGCATGATCGTCTATCATAACGATAAAATTGCTTCTTTCCCGATGGTTTCCGGCAAATCCCCGGCCCCGTTGGCGGTTCAGTTCCAGGTTGTTTCCGACTGATCCGGTGCGCAGGCCTCGTGTGGGGGGTATCCAGCGGAATCCGGCGCAGTTGTCCGGCAAAGACTTCACAGGAAAGCGATGCTGCCGTCCATGAGGCGGCAGCATCGTCCCTTGTTGTCGGGTGCAGTCTCGCGGTATGGCGCTTGGCGGGCTGTTGAGGCTGTTCCGGCAAAACCTGTACGGCTTTGCACTGGTACGGCCGCAATGTGAATGGCGCCCGGTGTTTTTGCTGTCGATAGAGCGGGGATTTTTGCGTGGTTGTGTTTTTCTGCGCGATATGCTATGATAGCGCTCGTGCCGGGGCAGCCCGGCGGAACGGAGGAACAGATCGTGTCGGATGCGCGCCCCTGGAAAACCAACCTGATCGGCGATCGCCGCTTCTATGCCCGCGTGGCTGCGGTGCTGCTGCCGATCGTGGTGCAGAATACGGTTACCAATGTCGTCAGCCTGCTTGACAATGTGATGGTAGGACGGGTCGGCACGCTGCCGATGTCGGCGGTGGCGATCGTCAATCAGCTGTTGTTTGTATTCAACCTGTGCGTCTTCGGCGGGCTGGCCGGGGCTGGGATTTTTGCGGCGCAGTATGCCGGCGCGCGCGACGATGCCGGTGTGCGGCACTGCTTCCGGATGAAGCTGTATCTGGGTGCGGGAATGCTGGCTGTTGCGATGGCGGTGCTGCTGATCTTCCCCGACCGGCTGATTGCCATGTACTTGGCCGAAGGAACCGATGTGCAGGATGCCGCCGCAACATTGGGCTATGCCCGCGCGTACCTTGAAATCATGCTGGTCGGGCTGGTGCCATTCACCCTTTCACAGGTCTATGGCAGCACGCTGCGCGAGTTGGGCGAGACGAAGCTGCCGATGATCGCGAGCGTGGTGGCGATCCTTGTCAATATGTCGCTGAATTATGTGCTGATCTTTGGCAGTGACGGACTTTCGTTCCTGCCGTTCGGGCCAATGGGTGTGCCAGGCGCCGCGATCGCAACGGTGATCTCACGTTTTGCCGAGGCCGCGGTGATTGTCGTGTTTGTCCACCGGCGCAAAGCACGCTTTGGCTTTATCCGCGGAGCGTACCGCTCCGCGCGCGTGCCGAAGCAGCTGTGCATGCAGATCGCGCGCAAGGGGACGCCGCTTCTGATCAATGAATTTCTCTGGTCGTCCGGCATGGCACTGCTGATGCAGTGCTATTCTGTCCGGGGGCTGGACGTGGTTGCCGCGTCCAATATCTGCTCTACGGTGCAGAATCTGTTCAACGTTGCGTTTTTGTCGATGGGCAACGCAATTTCCATCCTGGCCGGCCAGCACCTCGGTGCGAATGAGCTGACGCAGGCGAAGACGACAGTCTGGCGGCTGCTGGCGCTGTCCGTGCCAATGAGTGCGGCGCTCGGTGTAGTGCTGTTCTTGATAGCGCCGCTGGTGCCGCATATCTATAATACATCCGACGCCGTGCGGCAGACTGCCGCTGCACTGCTGCGCGTCGTGGCGGTGATGATGCCGTTTACCGCTGTCTCCAACGGCTGCTACTTCACGATGCGTGCCGGCGGCAAGACAGTGATCACAATGCTGTTCGACTGCGGCTTTTCCTGGTGCGTCCTGCTGCCGCTGGCGTATGTACTCACGCGCTTTACCGCGATGCCGATCGTTCCGGTGTTCACATGCGTGCAGGCGTTTGACGCGGTTAAGTGCTCAATTGGACTGGTGCTGGTCAAGCGTGGGCTGTGGATTAACAACATGGTCCGGGAGACAGAATAGAAAACCGTAAAAAATCCCCGCCGCAAGGCGGGGATTTTTGCTGGGAATTATCGGAGTGCACCGCTCTCATTGAGCAGCAGTGTGCTGTACAGGGACAACACGTCCGCATCGTCCGGGAATTCCACAAGCTGGCCGATCAGATCGGGTACGATATAGCGCGGGTCGACGGCGTAGACTGGCTCATAGCCGGAAACAAGCAGCGGAATCAGGCTGCTGCCGAACGAGTCGCGGAAGACGACAAGTGTTTTCCCATTGTTTTGTGACGGATTGTCGATGCGAAGCAGCGCCTCCGCGCCAGACAAAAACACGTCATATGGGTCTGCGCCGTGCAGGCCGTCCAGGTCGTAAATCCCGCCCGTCT
This sequence comes from uncultured Oscillospiraceae bacterium, assembly GCA_964523945.1. Lineage (GTDB taxonomy): Bacteria > Bacillota > Clostridia > Oscillospirales > Oscillospiraceae > CAKTOF01. Next base: position 1,315 of record CAZGBU010000087.1, on the reverse strand, counting down.
CGCCCGTCTCGTAGTTGTAGACAGTGCAGGCGCTGAGCGTGTCGCTGGTCAGATAATGCAGCGTGTCAGGCGCGAGCGGCAGTGCAGACTGGCCATAGTACACGCCGTAAAACGGCTCAGTGACTGTGACGGTTTGAACGGTTTCCTCCAGCGGAATGCCAAGCGCCGCTGCAATTACGCCTGCGGTTTCGCCGAGTGCTTCCTGCCGCCAATGCGTGTCGGTGCGATAGTAGCTGTCTAGCGAAAGCGTACCGGTCAGGTCGAGATGTTCCGCCCACGGCGTACCGGCCTGTACGAGTTCGGACAGCGCGTCGAAGTCGAGGGTCAGCCTGCCGGCCTGATCGGCCAGATAATAGCTTTTGTCCGGAATCACTGCAAAAAACACACGTGCATCCGTGCCGGCAAAATACGTCTCGTACAGGTTTGTCAGTTTTTCGCATGCGCTCGTGATCTGATCGGGCGCCAGCGGCCAGAGCAGACGCGCCGCGTATCCGTCCGAAACGTAGATGCCGTTGTTGTCAAGCTGGCCAAGGCCATACAGGCTGAACACGGCTTTGAGTGTGCGGAAGCCGTCACGCAGCGGGAACTGGTCCTGTGTATACGATTCGAATCCGGACATGAACGAGCCGGACAACAGCGTATCCGTGCGCAGCGCCGGCATCTGCGCAAGCTGGCGGCGCTCGGACAGCGAGCTTGCATCCGCCGGCTTGATCCAGCACCATACGGCAAGGGCGAGCCAGACAACGGCGACCAGCGCAATCAGAATGGGTCTGGTTTTGGTCTGCATGGCGGCCTCCTTAAAAGCGGAAATAAAGGAACGGGTTGAATGAGCCGTCCACCAGATATACTGTGCACAGCAGCAGGAGCGCGAGCAGCAGCAGCGGGCGGACCACGCCGACGGCCGCGCCGGCGCGCGAGCGGCTCATGCGTGCAAAGAGCTGTTTTGGCAGCGGTGTACAGCCAAATGCGCCGATCACCAAAAGGACAAGGCTGCTGCGCAGATGGTAGAGCGCTTCGGCGTCTGCAAGCGGCAGGCGGCCGAACGCAAACATGCCCGCAAGATCGCTCCCCGCCTGAGAGAGCGATGTGGCGTTGAACAGCACAAAGCCCAGCCCGACGAGCAGCAGCACATAGATATGCTGCACGGCTTTCGGCGCCCGTGCGAGCAGCTTGCCAAGCCAGAGCTTCTCGATGATCAGCAGCGCACCGTAGAACGCGCCCCAGAGAATGAAGTTCCATGCCGCGCCGTGCCAGAAGCCGGTCAGAAGCCAGACAACGGCGAGGTTGAAAAGCCAACGGGGTGTTTTGACACGGT
>CAZGBU010000086.1:0-8678 GCA_964523945.1 uncultured Oscillospiraceae bacterium | reverse complement strand
GCCCGCCAAGTCCCTGGAATTGCAGCACACCATTCGTCTCATCCGTGAACTGGATATCGAGATTGCTGAAATCGAAACACAGATTCAAACTCTGATGGAGGAACTCCATTCTCCCATTACCACAATTCCGGGATTAGGCTTTCGCATGGCCGCCATGATCTTGGCCGAGGCAGGTGACTCTGCCCGTTTTGAGTCCCCAGACAAATTGCTCACCTATGCCGGAATGTCGCCTTCAACCCATCAATCCGGCAAACTCAAGAATTGCTATCCCCACATGGAAAAGCGGGGCTCCAGATACTTGCGCTACGCTCTGTACAATGCGACCAAGTATGTCTGCCATTGGGACCCGACCTTTGCTGCGTACCTCTCTAAGAAGCGGGCAGAGGGCAAACACTACAATGTTGCTCTTTCACATGCCACTAAGAAAACTGGCGCCTTTGATTTTTGCCATGGAGAAATCCAAAATGCCATATTGCTCAGCGGCTTAAGTGCAGCTACTTGTATAACCAGCAGGGGTCTGACAAGACCTCGGCTTTGCTGTGCCTTTTTGAGCCATCTTTTTTCAACACCACCACTCATTTTTGGGGTTGACATCTAATAGTTAATCTTTACGTACGGGTTTCCGTCCTATTGGGAGTCTATCTTTTTTCCCTCCTCTCCGCCACAAACCTACATTTTTTCCTCGACGTTTTTTTACTTTTTTTCATCGGCGCTGACATCTCAGTTCCCGGTTTCACCGTCAGAGACGGCCTCGCCGGCGGACGCGGCCTCGTCGGTGGAGGCGGCATTCGCGGCATCCGTTGCAGCGGAGGAGGACGAAACCTCGCCCTTCAGATAGGCTTGGACGACCCAACGGGTGGCATACCCGTTGCCGGTGCAGGTGGACAGCGTCAGGATTCGGTCGTACACAGTAGGCGTCAGCCCGGTATTGATGACGGACTTGGACAGGCAATAGTCAATGTAATCCTGCTTATCCTGATCGCTGGAGAAGGACAGCCGGTAGGCATCCCCGGCGGTGCTGATCTCATAGGCGGCGAAGATCTGATAGCAGTGAACGCCGTTGTCATCGGTGATGTAGACCGTAGGATGCTGGGCCCAGTAGCTTTGCTGCTTGTAATATTTCAGGGAGCCGAACATGGAACCGTTGTTCATCCGGTGGCCGTAGACGATGGTATTGAAATCAGACAGATCCGCGCTGTTCTGACACTCCAAGAAGATGGAGCCCACCACGTTGGTCCGCTTTTTCCAGGTGTGGGTCAGATAGTACTGGTTGTCGGTGCCCTGCAGCAGAGGGTAGGAGATGACGGTGCCGGGAATCAGAATCCAGCCCAGCATGTCGCTGTTGACCTCCCGCAAGGCCGTGAAGTCCATGGCCGCCAGGGCATTGGCATAGGGATCCACGTAGACGGCGGTTTCCTCCTCCGTGTCCGGTTCCTCCTCTGTCTCCGTGCCAGGGTCGGGTTCCAGGTCCGAAAGATCCGGCAGCTCCACCAGGGCCTCGGCCTCGGCGTACTCCGCCTCGCCCTCCTTATACTGGAGAGTCTGACGGATCACCATTACAACGCTGACACACAGGATCAGCGCTAGAACGGTCAGCAGCAATTTTCTGATTTTCGGGGACATGCCGGGTTCCTCCTCTCGGATCGCGATCAAAACGAAATACGCAGGGGCCCGGGCCGGCATCCGGGCCCCCTTGGGTTTGCAATTAGGTACGAGGTTGTGAAAACGCGCGTTCCCTGACGATCAGGCCTTATCGTCCCTGCGCTTCTTGTCGGTCAGAGCCAGCCACACCAAGGCCAAGTCGGACACACCGGCGGCCAGGACCCAGATGCCGGTGCTGTCGTTGGTAGCGGGCGCGTCAGCCAGCGGCGTACCCTCGTCGGGGATGTCGGTGGGATCGTCGGGCCACGCGATGGGAGGCTCCCGGTCCGAATCGCCGTCGTCCTCGTTGCTGTAAGAGGCCTCGAAGGTCAGTGTCTTGACGCCATCCTCGCCGGCCTGAACATTCGGCTCATCAGACAGGGCCATGACGCCGGCCAGGTCGCTATAGGCCACGTCCCGCATGACTTCCTCCTGCACCAGATAGAAGCCGTCAAAGTTCCAGTTGCGGTCAGCAGTGACACCAAGGGCATTCAGAACGGTGATCTTGCCTTCGGCAGAATCCAACTGGCTCTGGTTGAAGTCATAGTGGGCGGCCAGGTTGCTCCGTACAACGCCGGTCCCGCTCTGGTCTACGCTCCACTTGTACTCCTCGTTCAGGTCCATCCAGACGAACCGCGTGTAGGAATCTTCCGTAGCGGTACTGTTGTAGGAAATGTTCATCACGACGTGGTCGCCAGCCAAGAAGACCACGCGGTACGCCTGACCGCTGTAGGCGTTGTTCAGTGAGCAGGTGGAATAGCCGATAGACTGATCAGCCACATAGATGGAGTTCTCCGTGTTAGAAGTCATGGTGTAGCCATCCACAGCGTAGCCAGTCTCAATCACAGTGTACGTGCCATTAGACAGCCGCTCTGGCAGCCGATAATAGTAGAAATCATTTCTCGCGCCATAAGTGAAGTCCGCGAAGGAAACGTCGGCGACTGTCTCTCCGGCTGCGACGGTAACGGTGAAGGTCAGGGTCTCCTTCAGCACCCCGATCAGGTCATTAGTCAAGCCGGTAAACACCTTGCGGATTTCCAGACCGCCGGTCTGATAATCGGTGGCATACAGCCTGATGGTGTACTTCAAATCGCCCGTCGCCAAGGAGCCGGTGACCGTGACATCTTTATAATTGTAGGAATCCGCGAAGTAGTAGATGGCGCTGGAGATCACGCTGCCCTGCTTATGTCTCCGGCCGCCGGCCGGTGTTGGGTCAGGGACCGGACGGTTCCTCATCCGGTTCCAACGCGCTGTGCATCAGTAAAAGCAGTCCAGAACGCTGCGGAAGTTCTCCTCCTTTCCTTTTTCCAGCTAGGTGAGGGAGCCCTGCCAGCTGGCGTTCTGCCGGGACAATATCCGCACCGCAAAGGTGCCGCGCCGCCCTTCCTGCCGCTCTGTTTCAGACGGGGGTGCCGTTGTCCGTTCTGCTGGGGAACCGAAGGATCGGACCGCCGAGAAAGGTTAGGGGGAACCGCATGTCGTCCAGCAGCTTCTCCATCCGAAGAAGAAAATCCATCGTACTGCAGAAGGTCTCGCCCTCCGGCAAATGCGGATTGTACAGCCGCCCGCGCAGTACCCGCGCTTCGTAGCTCTCCACGCACACCACTGTAGTCCGATACGCATTTCCCCATTGTTTCATCTGCATCCGGTACTCACCTCCCACTCACTTGTTGAACATAGTATATCACGATAAGGTTACAAAACAGCTTTTTTCTTTCAAAACTTATTCGTCATATTCCACAAAACTCCTTTCCTGTAATTGTAATTTTTTACAAAGCAATCTGAAAAGGTCTGAAAACCATGTAAATAGGCCATTTTTCAGAACCCGCTTTTCGGGGGTATCCGAAAAACAAGGGCAGTGGGCAGGCAGGGCAAAAAAGGACCGCCCCGAAGGGCGGTCTTGCGCGGGATTCAGCCTAGACGGCGGCGCAGCTGCTCCGGGTTGTCGGCGTGGTCCAAGGCGGTCTCCAGCGTGATTTTCCCCGCCTGGTACAGCGTCAGAATGGACTGGTCCATGGTCATCATCCCCTCGGCGGCACCGGAGGCGATGGCGTTGTCGATCTGATGGCTCTTGCTGTCCCGGATCATGCTACGGATGGCGCCGTTGACGTGCATGATCTCGAAGGCCGCCACGAGGCCGCCCTCCCGGTCCGGCAGCAGCTGCTGGGACACCACCGTGTGCAGCACCATGCTCAGCTGGACCCGGATCTGGGCCTGCTGGGCCGGCGGGAAGGAGTCCACGATCCGGTCGATGGTGTTCACTGCGCCCCTGGTGTGGAGGGTGGCAATCACCAGATGCCCCGTCTCCACCGCCGTCATGGCTGTGCGGATGGTTTCGTGGTCCCGCATCTCGCCCAGCAATATCACGTCCGGTGCCTGCCGCAGACACGCCCGCAGGGCCGACAGATAGTCCTCCGTGTCAATGGCGATCTCCCGCTGGCTGATGATGCTCTCCCGGTCCCGGTGGAGGAACTCGATGGGGTCCTCCAGCGTGATGATGTGGCCCTGCCGGGTCCGGTTGATCCGGTCGATCACGCAGGCCTGGGTGGTGGACTTGCCGCTGCCGGCGGTGCCCGTTACCAGCACCATGCCGTGGCCCACGTCCGCCAGGGCCATGACCTCCTCCGGGATGCCCATGGCCTGCCAGTCGGGAATGTCAAAGGCCACCACCCGCACCACCGCGGCCAGCGAGCCCCGCTGACGGTACGCGTTCACGCGGAGCCGGGCCAGCCCCGGCACCGCGAAGGAAAAGTCGTCGTCTCCCACCCGGCGGTACAGCGTCATGTCCCGCCCGGCCATCTCGTAGATGGCACCGATCAGGGTTTCCGTCTCCTGGGGGAACACCTTCTCCTGGCTGAGGGAGCGCAGATGCCCATCCACCTTCGCGCACACTGTGCTGCCGGCTACGATAAACAGGTCCGAAGCCTTGTCCTCCACCGCCCGGCGCAGATATTCCAGCACATCCGCCATTTCCATTCCTCCTTGTATCAGCTCTCCGGGTCGACGGTTTCGCCGTCCCAAATGTCCAGACTGGTGTCCGGCTCCCATTCGGCGTCGGATACCGCCTGCCAGCGCATCACCTCGTAGTCCGCTCCGCTGACCCACACCTCCACCTCCAGCACCTGGGTGTCGGAGACGTGGCAGGTATATAAATAGGTATCGCCGTCCAAGGCGGTGACACCCTCCGGCAGCTCCCCGGTCCGCAGTTGGGCCAGAATAGCCTCCGCCTGGCAGTCGGCGGCATAGTAGTTGTACACCGCCTCTGCCGAGGCATCCGACAGACGCTGGCTGGCCTGGACCGTCCCCAGCCCTAACAGGGCGAAAATGGTCAAGCACAGCACCGCGAAGATCACCAGCAGGGAACTTCCGCCCACCGCGGGCGGGGTAAAGCGACGGGGCTCATCCATCCAAGCTCACCTCCTGTCCGGCCACGGGAAGGTCCACCAGCAGATCGCCCTCCCCGGTGTAAACCTGCACCTGAGCGGTCCAGAGATCGTCCTGCCCACTGTCCGTCAACAGGATCAGAAGATGGTAGGACACCGTGGAGGCGTCCGTCACGCTCTGCCAGCCCGCATCGTAGGAAATGCTCCAGCCGCCATCGCCGGAGGCGGCGGACAGGGCGGAAAAGTAGCTCTCGTCGGCGCTTTTCAGCGCCTCGGCGGCGTTCTGGGCCTCCAGCAGGGCCCGGTCCCGCTCCTCGTCCCGGCGGGAGGTCTGGTCCGCCAACACAAACACCTGTACGCACAGAGCCGCCGCCAGAGCAAACACCAGCACCATCACCAGCTGCTCCATCAGCGCCAGCGGGGTCTTACTCCGCTTCATGCCGCCGCCTCCCCTCTGCCGCTGCGCAAGGTCAGGACCACCTGCTGCACAGTGCCGTCTGCGGAGGTGATCTGCGCCGTCAACAGTCCGAAGGAGGACAGCGTCACGGCCAGGGAGTCGGCCTCCAGAACCTTTTCGCCATCCTCCGGGGCGAAATCGCCGCCGGCGTCGGTGAACAGTTCCCGCAGCCAGCCGTCATAGCAGTAGACCCGGGTGACATAGGTGCTCTCGCCCACGGTTTCCCACAGCTCCAAGGCATCGGAATCGCCGAAAGTGCCTGCGCTCACGCCGCCGGCGCAGTCCGCCTGGCGGACCCGGGTGGCGATGTATTGGGCGGCGGTGCGGCTTTCGTAACTGGCCTGGTCCCGTTCCGTCAGGCGCTGGTAGGCGTCCGTCCCCGTCAGCAGCACCGACAACACGCAGGCCGCAAACACCCCAAACAGCACCATCGCCAGCAGTCCGTTCAGGGAATGATCGTTTTCTTGTCTCATGTCTCGTTTTCCAATACGGTGATGTCCGGCATCAGGTTGGACGCGAAGACATCGTAATAGACCGTGTAGCGGTCAGTGTCGATCTGGAGGCCGTAGCGCTCCTCCAAGTATGTAAGATCCGGGGGATAGATCCCCTCGGCAGCATAGCAGGCCACCGCAGAGCGGCGCAGCGCCTCCTCCAGCTGGCGGCGGCCCTCGTCGGCCTGGCCGGACTCCAGATTGGAAAGGGCGGTGAAAAAGCACAGCACGACCACCACCGCAACTACGGGCAAAAGCAGTGCCCGGGCCGCCGCCCAAAAGGTGTTTTTCCGTCTCATAGGCTCACCCGATGGCCGTCATGATGTGCATAAGGGGCAGCATCACCGACAGCAGAATAACGCCCACCATTACCGACGTCACCAGCACCAAGGCCGGCTCCACCCGGGCCACCTTGGCCTCCAGGGCCTCCCGGCTCTCCAGCGACAGCCGGCGGGCGATCTCCTCCATCACCGTGTCGCCGGTGCCGCTGCGCAGGCCCATGGCCAGCAGGCGGCAGGCGGCGGCGGGCAGGGTGCCGGAGTCCCGCAGGGCCTCCGCCAGGCCGCCGCCCTGGGCCAGTCGGGACTGGCAGTCATGGCAGCGGCGCACCGCTGCGGGCACATCCTCCAGCAGGGTGATGGACAGCTCCAGCGACTCCTCCAGCGGCAGGCCGCTGCGCAGGCCCATGGCCAACGCCTGGGCAAAGCGAGCATCACCCATCTGCCGGGACACACCCTTATCCCCCCGGTGGCGGTGCCACCAAGCCAGGACCCAGACCCGGAACCGGACGCTGGAGGCAAAGGCGCCCAGCCCGATCACCACCAGCGCCAACACCCCGCACAGTACCGGCATGGCGTTGTCCAACGCCTGCCCCAAGACCAGCAGGCCTCCGGCCACGCCGGTCAGCTGTCCGCCCAGGGAGGCGTACACGTCTTGGAACACCGGCAGTACCCGAACCAGCAGCACTACGATCACCACCAGCATCACCAGCAGCAGTACGGAGGGGTACAGCAGCGACGCGCGGACCTGCCGATCCAGGCGGTCCCGCTCCTCATAGTACCGGGACAGGGCCTGGAGGGCCTCCTCCATGTGCCCGGTACGCTCGCCCACCTCCACCAAGCCCGTCACATACACGGGAAAGCGGCCGGTCTGCCGCATCACGGCGGCCAGCGGTGCGCCGCCATCGGCCTCCCGAGCCATGGCGGACAGCAGCTCCTTCTGGTCCTTTCCCCGCTCTTCCTCCGCCAGAAGGGTCAGCGCGTCGCCGGCGCCGACGCCGGCGTGGATCAGCAGCGACAGCTCTCCGCACAAAGAGGAGAGCTCCATGTCAGCCAACAATCTGCATTTCATAGGCATCTCCAATAAAAAAATAGGCTTGCATCAGGATACAAGCCTATTTTAACACAGTCTTTCCAATTCGTAAAGAAAGATCTTAGTAGAGATATTTCACTGTGTAATTGGTGCCGTCGCCGATGTACTGCATGATGGCAGCACTCTGGTTGGCACTGGAGGCGAAAGTGGGATCCATCCGCTGCCAAGTGGTGCCGTCGAAGTAGACGACACCCTCCACCCAGCCTGTCTCATCAGACCAGACGCTGATCCAGGCGTGATAGGCGGTGCCGGCATAGCCCACCACCAGCTTGCAGGGAACGCCCTGGCTGCGCAGCATACCGGTCATCAGGGCGGCATAGTCAAAGCAGATCCCGGTCTTCTTGGCCAGCACCGTGTCCAGCACCGGCAGATAGCCGCTCTGCACGGTTTCCGCCAGCTCTCTGTCATAGGTCAGGTTGGTCACTACGAACCCATAGATGGCCTGTACCTTGGACAACGGGCTCGTCATCCCGGCGGTCAGCTCCGCCGCCTTAGCCACGGTGTTCACCGCCACGCCGTAATCCACATACTGGTTGGGACGCAGGAAAGGGGCGAACTCGTCCGTCAATGTCACCTGGAAGCTGACGGAAACCACGGTGGAGTACTTGGTGCCGGAGACATTCTCATAGACGATCACCTGATAGGCGCCGTTTCCGTCAGACAGCGGGAAAGTCTCCCAGTCCCCGGCGGCGAGGTTATAAGTATAGGTGGTGGTGGGGCCCTTCACCTGCGCCTTGAGCCGCTGGGAGGTGGAGGCCGTGTACTTCACCATCACATAGCCGTCCTGGGTATTGGAGTAGTCGATAACAGCCTTATCGCAGCTCTTCACCGCCGTGCCAGAGGCCACCGGCATCATAGTGTCTGGAATGGCCGCGGAGGCCGCCAGAGCCACCGCCTCCTCCTCCAGGTCCACTTCCTCCAGCGTCACGCTGTCCACCCAAGCCACCTCTTCGGTCTCCGCCGTCTCCGCAGCCTCAGCCGTTTCAGTCGTCCCGGTGATCTCTTCAGCAGCAGTATCTGACCCGGCAGTGCCGGAGGCGCACCCACTGAGCATCATGGACAACAGAATCAAAAAGGGCAGTGCCCTCTTCTTCCATTTTTTCATGGGAAATCTCCTCCTTTTGCCTTGCGGCCGGATTTACATTCTCATACATTTTAACAGGAACACCCTCAAATGTGAAGTGCTTTTTTGAAAATATTTTCATCCACTTGTAACTTTGTCGTTTTTTGATTGCATTCTACCAAGGACTGTGTTACTTTTATAACAGCCACGAGCAAAACGAGGCAGCGGCCAAAGCAACGGCCAGCGCGGAGATATGGGCCAGAGAATTGAGA
>CAZGBU010000085.1:0-8933 GCA_964523945.1 uncultured Oscillospiraceae bacterium | reverse complement strand
AAGCGAAACGGCCAGCGCGACAATCGATGTGATGGTGAGATTGAGCCGCGTGCCGCTCTCCAGAATCGGCCCGGCGAGGATCATAAATATGATATAGGCTGCGCCGTGCGCCGTGAATGCGAACGCAGGCGGCATCTGAATAAAGACGGAGATGCCCAGCACTGCGGTAAAATAGATGCTGACCTCCGCAGTGGAGTCACGCATCAGATCGTAGGCATTCAGGCCGACATGCCAGAGCAGGAACAACAGAACGGCAGCATATTGGATCGCCCAGTGAGTACGAACTGCCGTGTTGCGAAAGAAATGCCGCAGCACAAGATAGACGGCAGCTGCCAGAAACAGCATGCAGTACATGCTGAAATAGATGCGGTTATTGAGGGTCGAAAGGCCGGAGCGTGACCACAGCAGCACCCGTGCCATGTTGTACAACTCCATGCCGAAAATCATAATACACCAGCAGCGACAGGCGGTTGCGCTGCACCGTGTCGCGCCAGAACGCCGGTCGGATCGCCGCCGGGACGGTGAAAAACTCTCTCAGTTTGTTCTTCATAGGGATCACCTCTCTCCCGGAACACGCATTTGCCACACAGTACATGCGCCAGATGCGCGTCCAAAGGAACAGCATGGGGATGCAATGACAAAAGTGCAGACCAGCCGCCTGTAAAATTGTTTGGAGACGGAAGATCACACAGTTATTATACAACAGGAAATCGCACGTTTTCTGACGAATTTTACGATGATACCGCGAAAATCTGCACAGCGGGCGCTCAGCCTGTGTGCGCCTGGTTCCATGCTGCGAAATTCTGGTTGTGCTGCGTGCATATCCATGGTATAATCAACCTGTCTGCAAGCAAATTTTATGTATTAAAATAAACGACAGGAGGAATTGCCAGTGTATCAGTTCGTGGAGGAAAAATCCTGCGACTTCGCGGTGGCGGGCAGCGGCAGCGGCATCGTCGCAGCCGTCCGGGCAGCTATGGCGGGCAAGTCGGTCATTGTGCTCGAAAAGACAAAGACAGTTGGCGGCGGCATGCTGTTTGCGAGTACGATGCGCACATTTGGAAGCCGGTGGCAGAAAGAGCGGAATCTCCCGGATGTGACGGCGGAATTTGCCCGCAAAATGCTTGACGAGTGCTACTGGCGCATCGAGCCGAAGTTGGTCAGCAACATCTTGCAGGCAACCGGCGCATTCTTCGACTGGTTTTGCGACAACAACGAGGGCGTGGCGGAGCAGTTTACAGTTGGCCGGTATGTCTTTGATGACGAGAGCGGCCCGCTCGGGCCGCAGTTCGGGGGGCAGCACAACGGCTTTGGCCGGATGGTGGTGAAAAAGCTGCAGGAGAAGTGCCCGGCGCTGGGCGTCGAAGTGCTGACGGAGCACCGTGTTGTCGACTGTGAGGTGGAGGATGGCAAAATCGCCGCGCTGATTGCCGAAACACCGCGCGGCTATGTGCGCGTGGGCTGCCGTGCGTGCCTGATTGCGACGGGTGCGTGGGTGCGCAACCGTGAGATTACAGAGAAAATCTGCCCGGGCTTTTTCGACGTCGATATGGGCGAATCGCCGCACACCAACCCCGCCTACACCGGCGATGCGCTCCCGCTGATGGAGAAGGTCGGCGCGTTCATCGACTACGACAGCTTCTGCCTGCGGCTGATGGGGCCGCTGTATATGGTAAAGAGTCAGTCATTCTCCGCGATGAGCGTCTCGCCGTATGCAATTTCGGTCAACTACAACGGCCGGCGCTATACATCCGATCCCCTGATCGGCCATATGGATCAGTTTGACGCCGGGCACATCATTGCGCGCCAGCCAAAGGGTTATGTGTTTGCGATTTTCAGCGAAAACATCCTGCGCAAGGCGTATGAATGCGGCGGAGGCGGATACGAGATCGCCGACCCGCTGTTTGCGGGGCTGCGTCTGCCCGATACGATGGAGGAGGTGCATGCCGACCTGGACGCCGCGGTCGCCAAGGGCGAAAAGGGCTGCTTCAAGGCCGACACGCTCGAGGAGCTGGCCCGGATGACCGGCATTGACCCGGACGGGCTGCGCGCAGAGATCGCAGAATACAACGAATACTGCAACAACGGGTTCGACTGGGGTTTCTACAAGCCGGCCGATACGCTTGTCCCATTCGAGGAGGGGCCGTTCTATGCCGTCGGTGGCTTTATGGCGACGGACGGCGCGTTTGGCGGCGTTAAAGTCAATCCGGACATGCAGGCCTATGCAAAAGACGGCGGCCTGGTGGAGGGCCTGTATGTGACGGGCGATTTTGCCTCGGGTCGGCACATCAATCTCGGCGGCATCAAGCGGCAGTTTATCAACGATATGAACTGGGCGCTGGCCGGCAGCTTCATCGTGGGCGACCGCGTGGTGCGCTATCTCGATTCGCTGGCATGACCAGGCATCCGGCGCGGGGAAGCCTGCGCCGGATTTTTTTGCGATGCAAAAGCATAGCAAAAAACGGCCATGTGCCGCTTTCAGCGGCACAGCCATAAAATCAAAGCGCGTGGGCCGGGACGGCCCACATGCGCGAAACTTCATGCGCCGCGCTCCTTTGCCTGTTATCGTGGTGCGCCCCATGGCGGATGAAGTTTCATGCGGGCCAATAAAATCGCGCGGCCATTCGTCATAGCAGGTGAAGGGGGGAGGCGTCATGACGAATGAAGAGCTGTCCGGGCTGCTTGCGCGGCTGCGCAGCGGCGAGATGGATGCGCTGGCGGCGGTCTACAGCGATCTGCACACGCCGGTGCTGACGGTGATCTACCGCATTGTCCGCGATCGGGAAACTGCAGAAGACCTGGCGCAAGATGTGTTTGTGCGGCTGTGGCAGTCGCCGCCGGACGAGCAGGTGAAACGCCCGCGCGCGTGGATCTTTGCCGTTGCGCACAATTTGGCACTGGATGCGCTGCCGGCGGAACTGCAGGACGATGACTTTGCGGACGCGGCCTGCATCCGGCTCGATGTGGAGGACGCGCTGGCGCGCCTTGCGCCGCGCGACCGGGAGATCGTGACGCTGCAACTGAACGCCGGCCTGCGCTTTCGTGAGATTGCGCAGGCGATGGACATGCCGCTCGGCACGGTGCTCTGGCGCTATTCGCGTGCAATCGGCCGACTGCGGGCGACGCTTGATGGAGGTGCAGGATGAGAAAGCTTTGGAGAATGAGTCTGGTGCTGATTCTGGCGATGGGGCTGGGCATTGCGGCATCCGCTGCGCAGTATGCGACGGCCGCCGACCTGTTTACCGCGTGGGAGCAAAGCGGCTACCCCGACTATGTGGCGGGTGTGTACAGCGCGGATGGCGGCCCGGCGCTGGTGATCCAGCTCGTGGCCGGATACGAGGATCAGGCCGACGCGCTGCAGAGCATGGTGGATGAGACGTTGACACTGGAGTTTGGCGCGGTCTACAGCCATAACGAACTGACGCGGATCAGCCATGAGATCGTAGAGCAGTACATGGGCGGAGACAGTCCGGTGGTCGGCTGCGGCGTCGGCTGGCGCTCGGTGGATGGATTCGGCGAGAGCGGAACGGAATCCCGCGTCATAGTCAGTGTACTGACCGAGCACGCGCAGGCGTATGCCGACCAGTTCTATGCGGCGTACGGCGATGCGGTCGTGGTCGAAAGCAGCGAGGGCATCTCAGTAGATGCGACGACGGCGGTGCAGGAGGAGCTTGCACATGACGTGGGTGTGGAGAGCGGCTGGAACGTATGGTATGTTCTGCTGACGCTGCTGATCGCCGCGCTGGCGATCGGGACACTCTATATCCGGTACCGGCCGCGCAGAGCAGCGCAGACTGTGGACGGGGAGCGTATCCCATTGGGGCGCGTCAGCCGCACAGAGGCGGAGACGGCAGTGCGTGAAAGCGACCCGGTGACGCCTCGCCTGGATTTTGACTATCTGAAGCGGCGGCTGTAAATCACCCGCGCCTTCGGTTCAGAGGCGCAAACAGGGAAGAAGCCTGCTCCGACCGGAGCAGGCTTCTTCCCTGTTTGGATGAGAAAGGACAAGTATCTCCAAGATGGGGCACCGAGAATGCGCGATTTCAACGCAGGCGCCTCGCGGGGAGAACGACGCCGGACGCGGAAGGGCACGGTGGCAGACCGAAGAGCGGCTGTGGCCGGGGGAGGCGCATGGATAGCCTTTCTATGAGAATTGTGCTATAATAACGACGGATACACCGCGAAAGCGACGCGGCGCAATGGAGAGGAATGCGGAAATGAAAAAGACGGATTCGATTCGCTGGGGCAGGTCACTGGCCATCACAGGCGTGATGATTCTGCTGATCGTGGCGGCTTCTTTTGGCGTGATCCGTTACATCAACCAGATCGAAGAAGAGGCAAGCTTCGAGCAGCTCTACGAGGAGGCCGGCCGGCTGGCGGACAGCATTGAGATGTATGCGGCCAACGACCGCGAGGAGCTGCAGATGCTGGCTGCCGTTATCGCCGGATACGAGGCATTCGATTCACCGGCGCTGTGGGAACTGCTCGACTCCTACACGACGGTTGGCATGATGTCCCGCATTGAGCTGCTGCTGCCGGATGATACGGTACTCGTCCACGGCGGGACGCGTGTGGACGCGTCTGGGGTGCTTTCATTTGGACAGGAAGCTGCGCTGGGCGCGCATATTACCGATCGGGAGACGGATCTTCTGGATCGCAGCAACTATGTCGTCCGCCACTATGTACCGGTGATCCGGAACGGGGAGACGGCTGCGCTGCTCTGCGGCGTGATCGAGCTGGGTGAGCTGCCGGAAGAGGTCAATCTGGCCGCCTACGGCGGTCGTGGCGCCGTGTATATCATCGACGGCACCACGGAGAACTTCCTGGTGGATACCTGGCACCCGGGCGAGACGGGGAATATGTGGGCGCTGGGAGAACGCGAGATGGCGCCGGGCTACGATGCGGAGCAGCTGCGCCAGGGCGTATTCAATGGTGAGAGCCGTTTTGTGGTTTTTGTCTCCCGGACTGTAGGGGAGTACCTCTATTTCTACTATGAGCCGATGGCCATCAATGAATGGCGCATCGCGGTATCTGTACCGGAGAGCGTGGTTTTTGAAAGTGCGAACGCCATTGCGCGGATCCTGAACATCTTCCTGCTGTTCGAGCTGCTCTGCTTTGTGGCATATTTTCTGTGGATGATCCGCTATGCCCGGCAGGTGACAGGGGAGAAGCAGCGCCGGCTGGAGGCACTCAACAACCTGTACGATGTGGAAAGCCTGCTGTTCAACGCCCACGAGAAGAGCGGGAATCTCCGTGCTGCGCTGGAGAAGATCGGCGAGATTCTGGCAGCGGACAAGGTCGGATTCCGAATTGTGGGACAACCCTATGCGGCTGCCTCCCACCTCTGGGAGAAAGATTGCCCGGCACCGGAGCCGTCGGCGCACGGGCCGCAGGTTGTTGGGCTGGAGTGCCTGCTTGCTTATTTTCAGGCGGGGAACCGTGAATTTGAGGCGCACGATGCCGCGGCCCTCCGGGCGATGTTCCCACAGGATGATCTGACAGGGATCCGCACGGTTATGGCGGCCCGGGTGGAGGACACAGATGGGCAGCTCTGCGGCATTCTGGGCTGCTGCAACGCACAGGACGGAAACGCAGCTGCTGTGCTGCTGCGGAATCTGACTTTCAGCTTCAGCATGTTCTGCCGCAATTTGAAGCTCTATTCGGAAATCCGGGAGCAGGGGGACCGGGACACGCTGACGGGCCTGTACAACCGGAACCGCTATGAGCGGGACTTACCCCGGCTCTGGGCGGAGCATGGGGATGCGCTGGCCTGCGTCTATATCGACGTCAATGGCCTGCATGAGATGAACAACACGCAGGGTCACGAAAAAGGGGACAAAATGCTCCGCACCGTGGCGGAGGGAATTCGGGCCTATTTTGACACCGAATATGCCTATCGGACCGGCGGAGATGAGTTTGTCCTGCTGATCCCGGATGAATCCGGGACAGATCTGACGGCCCGCTGCGGGGAGCTGGCTGCGTCGCTGGAGGTACAGGACTACCACATCTCTGCGGGAATTGCAAGCGAGTCCACAGCCGACTCAATTTCGGCGCTGATCAAAGAAGCGGAGAAGAAGATGTATGAGGCGAAGCGGCGGTATTATGAACAGGCATCTCATGACAGGCGGCGCCGTGCCCGGGAATGAGAGATGCCGCTGCTTTTTGCTCCTGTCGCCGTATTCTTCCGCGTGCGCCGCGGATTGATCATTGCCGTCGGCGAATTCCCGAGGATGCACATTGCCGCAGCAGCGGATGGATATGCAAACAGGAGGGCTGATCGTATGAGCCGGGAAATGAAGCGCTGCGCATATGTAAACCTGCACAATCCGCGCTACATCGAGTATCACGATATGGAATGGGGCGTTCCGGAGCACGACGACCGGAAGTTGTTTGAACTGCTGATCCTCGAGTGTTTTCAGGCCGGCCTGTCATGGGAGTGCGTGCTGAACAAACGCGACAGCTTCCGGGCGGCCTACGATGGCTTTGCCGTCGAAAAAGTCAGCTGCTATGACGAGGAAAAATGTCAGGCGCTGCTGCAGGATCCATCCATTATCCGCAACCGGCTCAAGATCCGCGCGAGCGTCACAAATGCACAGGTATTCCGGCAGATTCAGGCCGAATACGGTTCGTTCGACGCATATATCTGGGGCTTTACAGACGGCCGGACCATCCGGGAGCCGTATATGGTCCGCACAACTTCTCCGCTGTCCGACCGGATCGCAAAGGACCTGAAGCAGCGCGGCATGAAATTTGTTGGTTCGACCATTGTCTATTCCTATCTGCAGGCCATTGGGATCCTGGATGCGCATGGCGAGGAGTGCGACTGGCGGAATCGCGGCGCAGGTCAGCTGACGGACAGATAAAAACAGAGCGGACGCAGGCATCCATCCCGCGTCCGCTCTGTTTTTACATCCCGCTAACCACTTCCTCATATTTCAGAGACATTGTTCGGGCAAATCCGTCACACAGCAGATGAATCTGTAGAGCGACACCATGCGGTGAGAACGAAAAGCCGGTGACCGGAATGGCGGGTTCTGCGACAGGAAACGGACTGAAACACAGAGAAATCGAGGTGAGGAAAAGAGAAGCCGGATCACACAGATGGCCGCACAGCCGGGCAGCATACCCTTCCGGTTGCTTTACGCAGATTTATCGCAACTCCAACGAAACAATGATAGTGGACCTCTGCATAATCAGATAACCTGTTCATGTCAAATCCAATTGGGAGTTAGAACGATCAGACATGAAATCAGCCAATCTGAAACACAGAGGAGTTGCATTGCTTTTGGCCTGCATCCTCATGCTGGGTATGACTCCAACCGCCTCTGCCACAGACGGTGTCCATCCGGAGAGCGGGCTGCTCACCGAGCCTTTCCTGCAGGTCCCCGGCGAGACATCAGTCAACGTCGTGTGGTTTACCGAGGGTGAAACGGCGCCGGAGGAAAACAAAGTCCTGCTGTATGAAAACGGCGCGGATCAGCCGGCCACCCGCGAGTTTGCAGCGGTGACCACAAAACTGTCCCGCATCCGGGGCGGAGATACCACGGAAGACTATAACGATCCGACCGTTGTGCGCAACATATGGCGGCACGAGGCGGTGGTCACCGGCCTGCCGGAGTACCACGGCAATGAGGACGAGAAGATCCCCTACCGGGTGGTCAGCGACGAAAATCAAAGCAAGATCTATACCCTGCAGGCCCAAGCCCAGCCGGGTACGCCGCTGAAGATCCTGCTGACCTCGGACATCCAGACCAAGAACATGTGCGCGGCCAACATCCAGAAGGTTTATGAGACTGTCGGGCAGGTGGATGCGATCCTGGCCAATGGCGATATCATTGATGTGCCCGACCGTGCCTATGACTGGTTTGACGCCGACAGTTCCTTCTTCCGCGTCATGCAGGGTACCAGCGATCGGGTGATCGGCGGCGAGACCTACACCGGCGCAGCATTGATTCAGAACGCCCCGCTCTATGCCTCCATCGGCAATCATGAGGTCATGGGGCGCTACAGCGAGACCACATCCCTGAGCGAACAGTTCAATGACCCCACCACCCGGGAATATGCAGAGGAACTGTATGAACGGGTGAACAGCGACGACGATCCCAGCAACGACGTTGCCGAGGAAGATAAAGAGCAGTTCATCGAGGACAATTCTTTTAACACCACGACCTGGGAGGAAGTGCTCACCCTGCCCGAGAGCGAGACCGGCGATGAGCGGTACTACGCTGTGACCATCGGCGATGTGCGCGTGATCGTGCTGGAGGTGGCCCGCATCTGGCGCAGCAATACTGTGGGCGACAAGAGCAAATACTCTGAGGTACCCGGCGCCTCTGTGGATGAATACGGCTTTGGCCAGCACATCTTCGAGCCGATCGATGAAGGCAGCGACCAGCTGGCTTTCCTGGAGGCAGAGCTGCAGAGCGACGAGTTCCAGAACGCCAAGTATAAGATGGTCATGTACCACTGGCAGTTCCATTCCCTGGGCGGCAATCAGATCCCGGCCTATACCGACCCGGTGGCCACAACCGTGGAGATCACCGGCGGCACGGAGATGACCATCTATGACTACCCCCTGGCCGATGACTATCTGGCCAACTATGTGGAGCCGCTGTTGGAGGAGTACGGCGTGGACTTTGTGTTCAACGCACACTCGCATCTCTGGAACCGGTTCCAGACTGAAAGCGGCATGAACATTCTGGAGACCTCTAATAACGGCAACACGTATAACGCGTTCCTGGATACGTTGAGCCGCATCGATGCATGGCCCAGCGCTTTTAACGAAGGCACCACGTACAGCTATCTGGCGGACAACTGGGACGAGGACAACTATGTCCTGCAGGGCGATCCCTCCGGCCTGTCCACCATTGCGCCCAACGTGGCCGAGCTGCCTGGCGGCGAGCCCTCTCTGATGAGCGACACCATCCCTGCGTTCT
>CAZGBU010000084.1:0-9247 GCA_964523945.1 uncultured Oscillospiraceae bacterium | reverse complement strand
TATTTCTACCACCACCATCCTTTTGGGGGTTGACACTTAATAGTTAATCTTTCTGCCGGATTATTCGCAGAACCAGCGCTCGTCACCATAGCACGAGCCGCTCGCCTGCTCAAGCCGCTGCGCATTGGTCAGCGTGAGCTGGCTGAGATTGCCCGCAGTGGCGTCCGGCCCCTTTGGCGTCTGGCGGAACATCACGATCTGGTCAATCTTCCCCTCGCCGTTCCAGACATCAAACAGGTTCAACCAATAGCAGTTTTTGTTGTTCTTCAGCACATCGTTGAGATACCACAGGCTGCGGGGCTTCTGGCGGCGGTCGCCGCCGTAGAAGTCCAGGCAGTAGATACCGACGTCGTCGGTCATCTCAAAGGTAAGATCCGCATCGGGCACCGGCTGGAATGTACCGTAGTGATAGGTATTGTAAAATGCAATCAGGTTCTGGCTGAGCAGCTCGTTGAAGCGCCTGCCGTCGATTATCAGTTTTCCATCTTCCAGGCGGAGGATATAGCCAAAGCCTTTCGGACAGCCACAGCGGTACGCACCGTAGTACCCCTTCCCCGGCTCAGGCTTTTTCCCGTCTGTGAGCACGCCATCCGCGTCATACTGCGGCAGGATCATGTTTTCCTGCACCAGCGGAAACACATACTCGTCGGTGTGGAGCAGCTCCCAGTAGTCCCGGCTTATTGGAACAAAGCGTTCTTTATTGTCCGCAACATACAGCAGCTCCATGGTGTAGCCGGTCGTCGACGCCGCGTCCTCATAGTATTTCTGCACAAAGGCGTAGTTTTCTTTTGCGATCAACATTCTTACTCTCCTGTCTTACTGTGTGATTCGTTTTCCTCCTGCGCCTTGAAGCAGGATACAAAGTGCTGCGGCTCGATTTTGATCAGCTTTGGCTCCTCGCTCCGGCAGCGGTCAGTTGCATAGATGCACCGGTCGGCAAAGCGGCAGACCGGCTTTGGGTTGACCGGCGAGGTCAGCTCTCCCTTGAGAATGATCCGCTTTCTGCGGTTGCGGATGCTCGGCACCGGAATCGCAGAAAGCAGCGCCTGCGTATACGGATGCGCCGGATGATCGAACAGCAGCTCAGCCGGGGCTTTTTCTACCATCTGTCCCAGATACATAACCGCGATTTCATCGGCAAAGTAATTGACAACAGACAGATCGTGCGTGATAAAAATATAGGTCAGGCCGAGTGATTCCTGCAGCTCCTGCATCAGGTTCAGGATCTGCGCCTGAATCGACACATCGAGCGCACTGACCGGCTCGTCGCAGACGACAAACTGCGGGTTAAGCGCCAGAGCGCGTGCAATGCCGATCCGCTGACGGCGGCCGCCGTCCAGCTCGTGCGGATAGGTGTTCGCCAGGTTCTCTGCCAGGCCAACCGTTTTCATCAGCTCGGCCACACGGTCGTTCAGCTCATCCTTATTCCGGTAGACTCTGTTGAGCACAAGCGGCTCGCGAATGGTTTGGCTGACCGTTTTTCTCGGATCAAGCGAGGAATACGGATCCTGGAATATGATCTGCATCTGGCTTCGCTGGCGGCGCATCTCCTCACGGCTGAGCTGCGTGATATCTTTACCGTCAAAGAGGATCTCACCCGCGGTTGGTTCAATCAGGTGCAGAATGGTACGCCCAAGTGTTGACTTACCGCAGCCGGACTCCCCGACCACGCCGAGTGTTTTCCCCTTCTCGATGGAAAATGTGACGTCATCGACAGCATGCAGCATGCCGCGGGAGGTTTTGAAATACTTTTTCAGGTTCTTGACGGTCAGCAGCGGTTCACTCACGGTCAATCACCGCCTCTCCGATATTGGATTCATGATAAAGATGGCATTCGACATAATGATGCGCATTGCGCCAGACCCGCGGCGGCTTTTCCTCGCTGCACTGCGGCATCGCGAAGCGACAGCGCGTGCAGAACGCGCAGCCGGCGGGCAGATTTCGCGAGTCCGCCATCAGACCAGGGATTGGTTTGAGCTTCTGGTTGCGATTTTCGAGGTTGGGCAGCGAATCAAACAGGCCGCGCGTGTACGGATGCCGTGTGTTTTCAAAAATATCCTCCAGCGTGCCATATTCGATCACATGTCCGCCGTAGATGACAGCCACTGTATCGCACACCTCGGCGACAATCCCCAGGTCGTGCGTAATCATAAGCATGGACGTGCCATATTCTTCGCGGAGCCTGACCATCATGTCGAGCACCTGCGCCTGAATGGTAACGTCAAGTGCTGTCGTCGGTTCGTCGGCAATCAACAGGTGCGGGTTGCAGGCAAGCGCAATTGCAATCACGACGCGCTGCTTCATCCCACCGGAAAACTGGTGCGGATACTCCCGTCCGCGCTCGCGCGGGATCCCGACCATCTCCAGCATTTCGTGCGCTTTCGCCAGCGCCTTTCGCTCGCTGATCTTTTCATGGTGCGCGACGACCTCGGCGATCTGATCCTCTACGGTCATAACGGGATTCAGCGCCGTCATGGGATCCTGGAAAATCATCGAGACCTCCTTGCCTCGAATCTTCTCCATTTCCTTCTGGCTTTTTTGCAGAACATCCTCGCCATTGAGCAGGACTTCTCCGCCCACAATCACGCCGGGCGGCATCTGGATCAGCCGCATAACAGCCAGCGCAGTGGTGGTTTTGCCGGCGCCGGTTTCACCGACCAGGCCAAGCGTCTTTCCTTTCTCAATCTCAAGCGAGAGATCATTGATCGCCTGCACCACGCCGTCCTGCGTGTGAAACTCCACCGTCAGATTTTTGATTTCGAGTGCATACTCTCGTTCAGCCATGGCGCACCTCCTACTTCAGCCGCGGGTCAAACGCGTCGCGCAGCCCATCGCCGAGCATATTGAAGCCAAGCGCGGTCAATGCGATCGCAAGCCCGGGGAATAAAGTCAGATAGCTGTATTCGCGGATATACGTCCGGCCGGCTGAAAGCATGTTGCCCCACTCCGGCGTCGGCGGCTGGATGCCAAGGCCCAAAAAGCTCAGCGCGGCGGTCGACGTGATGGTAACTGCCATGTACAGCGTAACATGGACAATAATCGGACCCATGCAGTTCGGCAGAATATGCGAGATAATGATCGTGTGCGTCTTTGCACCGATGGCGCGCGATGCCTCGATGTACTCGTTGCTGCGCGTGGTCAGCACGACGCCGCGCACGGTGCGCGCTGCCGTCGGAATGCCGGAAATCGTGAGCGCCAACATCATATTCTGCATATTTGAGCCGAGCGCTGCGACGATTGCAATGGCCAGCAGCATACTTGGAATCGCCATTAGGACATCCATGATACGCATGATGATCATGTCGACCCAACCGCCAAAATAGCCGGAGATCGCGCCAAGAATCAGGCCGAAGACAAGGCTGAGCAGGTTGACGGTCACCGCAATAAACAGCGAATACTTCGCACCGTAGTAGACACGGGCAAACACATCGCGTCCAAGCTCGTCCGTACCAAACCAATGCTCAGACGAGGGCGACTGCAGCCGGATCATGACGTCCTGATAGATGACCTCAGTTTCATAGTCAAAGAACAGGTCGCCCGTCAGCGCGCAGAACAGCAGGAGCAGCACAATAATGGCGCCCGCAATGGCGAGCTTATTCCTCAGGAGGCGCCTGAAAATATCAGAACCGGAACTTCTCATTGCATGACCTCCTCAATCGAACAGCGTGCGCATCCGCGGGTCAACCGCCGCGTAGATTAGATCGACGAGCAGGTTGACTAGTGCATAGATCAGCGCAAAGATAATAATGCAGCATTCCACCATTGGGATGTCGCGGCTCTGGATCGACTGGATCATCAGCCGGCCCATGCCCGGCCAGGCAAAGACCGTTTCCACCAGCACCGAACCGCCCAGCAGATGGCCAAGCTGAATACCGATGACGGTCACGGTTGGAACCAGGCCGTTCCGGACGGCGTGGCGCACGATGACGACCCGTTCCGGCAGGCCCTTTGCGCGTGCCGTTCGAATGTAGTCCTGCCGCACAACCTCCAGCATGGACGATCTTGTTGTCCTTGCCACACTCGCCATCGACTGGAACGCGAGAGAGACCGCCGGAAGAATAATGGCACCGAAACCGTCTGCGCCCGAAACCGGCAGCCAGCCGAGCTGCAGGGAAAACACCAGCATCAGCAGCAGGCCGAGCCAGAAAATCGGCATGGACATGCCGAGCATGGAAATCACCATGCAGAATCCGTCAAAAAATGTATTCTGCTTGATCGCCGCAATGACGCCAAGCGGCAGCGCAATCACAACAGTGAGAACCAGCGCAGCAGCGGCCAGTTTTACTGTGTTGGGGAAGCGCGCGATTACCTCATCGGCGCATGGCGCGCCGTTCCGGTACGAAGTACCCAGATCGCCCCGGCACACATTGAGCATATAGCGCGCATACTGCACCAGGACCGGATCATTTAGTCCCATCTCCTCACGAAGGTTGTCCACGGTTTCCTGCGACGCCTCCGCGCCCAGCAGCGTGCGTGCCGGGTCACCCTGCGCCACGCTCATCAGCAGGAATACAATCAGCGTCGCACAGAGAATGACGGGGATCAGCCAGATCAGCCGCTTAATAATGTATTTCAGCATCCTGTTTCACGTCCTTTCCGCAAAAGAGCGACAGATGGATCTGCGGTGCCTCATCGCCGATAAGGCACCGCAGATCCGGTTGGCATCCGATGCTTCCGTCAGCTATTTGCGTCAGGCCGCCCAGTAGAACAGATGATACTGCGTGAAATAGGCGCCGTTAAAGTTGACGCCCTGCAGATCCGAGTTATACGCGCGGAACGCCATGTCGTTGTACAGCGGAATATACATGCACAGCTCCGCCAGCTCACCCTCAAGTTCATAGGTTGCCTCTGCACGCGCGTCGGGGTCAAGGATCGAGGCAACGCTGGTGATCTCCGTGTCAAGTTCATCGGTGTGGTAGCGCGAAATATTCTGCGCGCCAATCTGATCGCTGTGGTAGAGGCGGCGAATATAGTCGATCGCAGACGTGTTGGCGACGCCGGAGATATAGCACTCAAAATTGCCGAGCGAGGATTCTGTGATTGTCGTCGCGGATTCGTTGAGTACAATCGTGACTTCGATTCCGATCTCAGCCAGATTGGACTTGATCACCTGGGCTGCCAGGGAGCGCTCACCCTCAACCGTCATCAGTTCAAAGCTCAGCTCAGACGGATCGTAACCAGACGCCTCCAGGCATTCCTGCGCCTTTTCCAAATCGCGTTCCGTGATGGAATTGGTCAGATTTTCACCGGCCAGGCCGTTCGGCGCAACGCCATAGGCCGGCGTGCCATAGCCGTTGAGCGCGGCCGCGACAATCGCGTCGCGGTCGATGGCATAGCTGATGGCGCGGCGGACGTTGACGTCCTGCCACCACTCAAGCGCTTCATAGTTGAACGCGAGCTGCATCAGGTTCATCGAGCTGACACCCTGTACAGTGATACCGTCGGTCGCCTCAAGCGAGGAAAGGTCGATCGTGGCAGGGTCAAAGATAAAGTCGATTTCGCCGGCCTCCAGCGCAATCGTGCGGGAGGAACTCTCCGGGATAAAGCGCCAGATGATGTTGGTGATATACGGCGTTCCCTTGAAATAGTCGTCAAAGCGAACATAGGTAATGCTGTCGCCCTGGCTCCAAGAGACAAACTGATACGGACCGGAGCCACACGGCTCAGCATTGAAATCCCAACCCTCAGCCAGCTTCTCAGACGGGAGGATTGACGTACCGGCCTGGCAGAAATTTGCCAGAAGTGAGGTATCCGGATATGAGGTGTAGATGGTAAAATTATAATCGTCTACAATCTCGATGCTCTCGATCGAGGCGACATAGGTACCGGAATAATCGTTTGTACGGACCATCTCCAGCGTGTCTTTGACATCCTGTGTGGTCAGATCGGTACCGTCATGGAACTTGATACCCTCGTAAATTTTGAAGTCCCACTGTGTGTCGGAGACGTTTTCATATGACTCCACCAGATCGCCGACCACATTGTAGCTTTCATCCATTGTGAAGAGCGTATTGTACATGAGATGCGCCATCTGAGAGACGATCATCGACTGCTGGTTGATCGGGTCGAGCGTGCCGGGTTCTGCGGCGCCGCCAATGATCAGGGTGTCACGTGCGGAGACGATTTCGCCGGTGGTGCCGGCATCATCGCCAGATTCGGTTTCGCCGTCCCCGGACGGCTGCGTGTCTGTGTTGCCGCCGGAGTCCGTGTCGGGTGCTCCGCCATTCTCGTTCTGCGTTTCGTTGCTGCCACAGGCGGCGAGAACACAGAGCAGCATGGCAAGGCAGATCAGGAGGCTGATGATTCTCTTACTCATGTTTTTTCTTCCCTTCTGTATTTGTCTTATTGCGGCGTCCAAATGAATCGCGTCGGGCAGTTGCAATAATTTATGCAAATTTTCCTGTATGCTACTTGACGGAACCGCAATAAATTAGCTATAATGCTATTCACAAAATGTTGAAATGTCTAGCATTTTTCAGACCAAAAATCACTCGATATTATCAAGGAGATCAAAAATGAGTTATATGATTGTCTCCCGAAGTTTTGAAGAAGTGTGGCCAGAATCCCCCGTTTCCTCGGAAAATTATTATACAGATTTCATCTTTGAGCATTATAATTTTGTTGACATGTGGGATTATGGAAACCACGCTCATCCAATGATGCAATACTCCATGGTGCTTAACGATGTAATGGAGTATTCTGTCGATTCACATCAGTACATTATTCAGCCCGGCAATGGTTTTTTTGTAAACTACAACCGTTTTCACCGAGCGATTGCAACCAACAACAATCAGGTAGAGTACCTGTCGCTGTTATTTAGTCCGGACTTTGTCAGCGGCAGCACCGGCAGCGCAACCGCAATTAAATATGCAGATCCGTTTATTTCGTCAGAATCCAGCAATTGCTTACTTCTAAATTGTCAGGATCCGACTGCAAAATCAATTCTCGATACAATGCAGGAGATCCAGGGCATTGTGCGGCACAGAAGCTTTGGTTATGAGCTGACAGTCAAGTCATTGGCTGTGCGAATCTGGCTCAATACAATTCTACTGCTTCGTGAGAGCGTGCAGCGAAATGATGCACAGCTTCCGTCCATGGATAAGATGCGGATTGACCAGATCATTACTTATATTCATCTGTACTACCGCTCCAAGCTGACGCTGCAGGATCTGGCATCGTGCGCGAACATTTCACAGGGCGAGTGCTGCCGTCTGTTTAAGCGGATGCTGAATACCTCTCCAATTGAATATCTGAACCGCTATCGCATTTCACAGGCACAGCTCATGCTGCGTACCACGCATTCGAGCATTCTGCAGATTGCGCAGGAGACAGGCTTCCCCTCTATCAATCACTTTATCTCGATGTTCAAGCGTTTTTCCGACTGCACACCGCGCGCCTATCGAACCAAGATGCAGATTGCGCCCAGCTATCCCGAGGCAGTCAATCTCCCGCATCTGCCGGAATAAAACCGGGAGCGCCGCAGAATAAAGCATTCTGCGGCGCTCCCGGTTTACTGTGCGGCAATCGACGCCCGGATCGACTGCACTGCGTTCTTCTCCAGACGTGATACCTGCGCCTGCGAAATTCCGATCTCAGAGGCGACCTCCATCTGCGTTTTCCCGTCGAAAAAGCGAAGTGCAAGAATGTGCCGCTCCCGATCGCCGAGCTTGCTGATCGCCTGCTGCAGATCCAGGTTTTCAACCCATTTTTCATCGGTGTTGCGCGTGTCACAAACCTGATCCATCACGGTCAGCGGATCGCCGCCGTCGGAATAAACCGGATCGTACAGCGAAACCGGCAGAGAAATCGCGTCAAGCGCGGAAACGACGTCCTCTACTGGCAGCCCCAGTTTTTCCGCGATCTGTTCCATCGTTGGTTCCCGCTGATTTTCACGGATCAGCTCTTCTTTGCACTGCAGAACGCGATAGGCTGTATCGCGCACGCTCCGACTGACGCGAATGGCGCTGTTGTCGCGCAGATACCGCCGGATCTTGCCCGCGATCATCGGGACGCCGTAAGTCGAAAAACGCACCATCTTCGTCTCATCAAAGTTTCGGATGGCTTTCAGCAGGCCGATACAGCCAACCTGAAACAGGTCGTCCGGGTTTTCGTCCCGGCCAAGAAAGCGCTGAATCACCGAGAGCACCAAACGAAGATTGCCTTCGATCAGCTTCTGCCAAGCTTCCTCGTCGCCCTGCTTCATACGACGCATCAGCTCAAGCATTTCCTCATTTTTGAGTACCTTCAACTTGGACGTATTGATCCCGCAGATTTCCACCTTGCACTGCATGTACGGACCTCCGGAAAATAACTTCCCTGAAAGTATTTCCCGCGAAATGGATTTGATACGTTCATCTGTGTCCAAACAGAAAACACTTTTTTCCGTTGTCTAAAAAAAGTGCTTGACTTTGAGCACACTCTAACATTTATGATACCGGTAAAGGAGGGAAACCCATGCAATACACCATCCAACAGGCCGCTAAGATCAGCGGTATTTCCGCGCATACACTGCGATATTACGACCGCCAGGGGCTGCTGCCGTGGCTCGGCCGAAATGATTCCGGATTTCGCAGCTTTTCCGAGGAGGATCTCCATTGGCTTGAGCTGGTCAACTGCCTGAAACAGACCGGCATGTCGATCGAAAACATCCATCGGTATGCCGAACTGTGCAAGCAGGGAGAGACAACCCTGCACCAGCGGCTGGAGCTGTTTCAGCAACAGCGCGAAACCATCCTTGCACAGATGGAAGAGCTAAAGCGCCACCTGGCCACAGTCGAACGAAAGATCCAGATCTATCAGGAGGAATGTGCGGCCTTTGACGCGAAGGGAGCGCAGGAAAATGGCTAAATCCATGGACCTGACCAGGGGCAGCATTCTGCGCGGTATTCTCCTATTTGCGCTGCCCATTCTGTGCGGCAACCTGCTGCAGGAACTCTATAATGTCGTTGACACGCTGATTGTCGGGCAGACACTTGGAACCCAGATGCTTGCTGCGGTCGGTTCGACCGGCTCGCTGAGCTTTTTGGCGCTTGGCTTCACAATGGGACTGACAAGTGGCTGCTCGGTGCTCACCTCGCAGCGCTTCGGTGCGAACGATGCGCCCGGTGTGCGGCGCTCCATCGCCGCACACGGCATGGCCGCGGCGGGACTGGCAGTCGTGCTGACGGTCATCTTCGTTGCCTGTGCGAGGCCGCTGTCAGCGCCAGTGATAAAATGAAAAAAACGCCGAGGAAAAAATGTAGTTTTG
>CAZGBU010000083.1:0-9497 GCA_964523945.1 uncultured Oscillospiraceae bacterium | reverse complement strand
AAGGCCATGCCATTCCCCAAAACACGATATTACTTTCTTATGGGTCCCCGGCTATCCCCGGCGGCCGTTTGTTTCGTTTGAGACATATTCCAAAGATCAAGCATATAGCGGTATAATTGACTGAAGTGATAAAACCACTCATCAAACGGACAGAAAAATTTATGTAAAATCCACCTAACAGAGTTTTCTGCAAATATGGTATACTATAAACTGTAGCAAAATAAATTGTTTTGTTATATATTTGAAATCTCTATCTGAAGAAGGCGGTGACAGCAAATGTCCCTTGACGCTCTCAAACAGGTCTCCGACGTGGAGCAGGCGGCAAAGCAGCGGCTGGCAGACGCGCAGACGCGTGCGCGCCAGCGGATCGCCGAAGCCGAGTCCGAGGGAAAAGCACTCGTGGAACAGCGGCGTGCTGAGGCGGCAGCAGAAGCGCGCGGGCTGATGGAGCAGGCAGAAGCACAAGGCGCAGCGCATGCGCAGGAAAACGCAGAACAGATTGCCCGCGACTGTGCAGCACTGCGGAAAACGGCCAAGGCCAGAATGGATGCAGCCTGCAGCTGGATCATCGGAAAGGTCGTGAGCGGCTGATATGGCGATTGAAAAAATGAAGCATGTCCATCTCGCAGCCATGCAGTCCGACCGCACCGCGATTCTCTCCGGGCTGCAGCGGCTCGGCTGCATCCAGCTCACAGAATCGGCTGCATCGCCGGAATGCGATTCCTATGCCCGCCCCGGCGGCGTCAGTGTCGACACCATTCAGGCCGACGCCGCGCTGGTGCGCAGCGCGCTTGCGTCGCTCGACGTCTATGCGCCGGTCAAAACGCCCCTGTTTGACGCGGGAGAGCCCGTCGCCGAGCGGGAGCTGTTCGACGACGGCGCACTCTATCGCACACTGAGCACTGCGGCAAAAATCCAGAGCAGTGCTGCAGCCGTCGACAGTCTGCAAAGCCAGATTGCAAACCTGCACGCCTCCCTGGCAGCGCTCAAGCCTTGGTTGACAGCAGACGTGCCGTTGGAGTCCACCGGCTCATCGGCCGCGCCGATCCGGTTCGGCACGCTGCCTGGCACTGCCTCCCTGGAGAAAGCGGCCGCCGCGCTCTCAGATGCCACCGAAGCGGCGGAGCTGTTCGCCGTCTCCTCCACGCGGGAGCTGCACTATGTTATCCTGCTCGCACACTATTCGGCGCAGGATGCCGCGCTTGCAGCGCTCAAGCCGTTTGGCTTCAGCAATGTCACCTGGAAAGGTCTGTCCGGGACGCCGCGCGAAGCGGATGCCCGGCTGCGCGCCACACTCGACCAGCGCACACAGGACCTGGCGGCAGAGAAGCAGCGTCTGGCCGACTTTGGCGCTGCGCGCAGCGCGCTGCGGCGTGCCGCTGACCGGCTGGCGCAGGATCTGTCGCGCGAACAGGCGCGGGAAAAACTGCTCGTCACGGACAGCGTCTTTTTCCTGACCGGCTGGCTGCTGGCTCCCAAGGAACCGGCGCTGGAAACGCTTCTCGCGCCGTACGACTGCGCCCTGACATTGCGCGACCCGCTGCCGGAAGAGATCCCTGAGGTCCCCATTCAGTTGCGCAGCAACACGCTGACACGCCCGCTGAACATGGTGACGGAGATGTATTCCCTGCCGGCATACGACGGTATCGACCCCAACCCACTGATTCTGCCGTTTTTCACCGTTTTTTTCGGGATTATGTACGCGGATCTCGGCTACGGCCTGATTCTGCTGCTGCTCGGTATCCTGGGAAATTTCAAAATCAAAAAACCCGGCACCATCAAAAACATGTGTGGCCTTCTGGTTCTGTGCGGCATCACATCCGGCCTGTTCGGGTTTCTGTTCGGCTCATTCTTCGGCGACTCGCTGGACTACCGTGTGTTCGGATGGCTGCGCGGCGCGATTACGTCGATTCCGTTCTTCGGCATCAAGGATCCATTGGCTGAACCGATGTGGTTTATGTACGCTTCACTGGTCTGCGGCGGCATCCATATGGTCACCGGGCAGATCATCCACATTTATATGGAATGGCGCGACGGCCATCCAATGAATGGCATTCTCGACGTTGTACCTTGGTGGCTGACCTTTGCCGGCATTGGTCTGGGCGCGCTCGGCCGCGGCTGGTGGCTGCTGATCGTTGGCGTCGTCTCGCTGATCTTCACACAGGGTCGCTCCAACCGTACGCTGATCCGCAAGTTCTTCGGTGGACTGAAAAGTCTGTATGATATCACGAGCTGGCTCGGCGATATTCTTTCCTACACGCGGCTGATGGCGCTGATGCTCGCCGGCGGCGTCATTGCCAACGTCTTCAACATGCTCGGCAACATGACCGGCCACCTTATCGCCATTCTTCTGATTTTTGTTGTCAGTCATCTGTTCAATATGGCAATCAACATCATCGGAACCTATGTACACGCCGCGCGACTGCAATATCTGGAATTTTTTGGCAAGTTCTACAAGGACGGCGGGGTCCCGTTCAAGCCGCTGGCCTATCGGACGCAGTATACGCAAATTGTTAAGGAGGAAAACCAACATGAATCTCGTCAACCTGTTTGAATCGTTCGGCGGTCTGGCCATCGCGCTGCTCGGCGCAGGACTTGCCGTTGGGCTGGCCTGTGTCGGCTCGGCAAAGGGCACCGGTATCGCCGGTGAGGCCGCTGCGGGCGTCGTCTCGGAGGATCCTTCCAAATTCGGCAAGACGCTGATCCTGCAGGTACTGCCCGGCACGCAGGGCCTGTATGGTCTTGTCGCCTGGTTTTTGGTCGCCAACAAGCTCGGCCTGCTGTCCGGCAATCTGTCGCAGCTGACCGTCGCACAAGGCTGCCAGTACCTGTTTGCCTGCCTTCCTGTCGCACTTGGCGAGCTGATCAGCGCGCCGGCGCAGGGCCGTGTCGCCGCTGCGTCCATCGGTATTCTGGCCAAAAAACCGGATGACTGGTCAAAAGGCATCCTGTTCTGCGTCATCGTTGAATTTTACGCGATTTTGTGCCTGCTGGCCTCGTTCCTGATGATCAACGGCCTGTGAGCCGGGAGGATGCGAGATGAACGGGATTGAAAAAATCACCGCCCGGATTGAGTCGGACGCCGAGCAGGAGATCCAGGCTCTGGCCGTCCGCACGGACGAGCAGGTCCGGAGTATCCGCGACGGCTATGCACGCGTGGCCCAGCAGGCATATTTCACCACGCTCTCCAATGGTAAGCTCGCCGCACAGAGTCACCTTGACCGGATGTCCAGCGCCGATGCGCGCGCGCATCGCAATGCACTGCTTCAAACCCGGCAGGAACTGCTGGACGAGGCATTCCGTCAGGCGCTTGCGTGTCTATGCGCGCTGCCGGAAGAGGAGATGTGCACGCTGCTCATCCGCCTGGCTGTGAACGGCTGCTCCACCGGTCGGGAAGAGCTGGTCTTCTCCCCGCGCGATCGCGCCCGCTATGGCAAGCGTGTCGTCGTAGAGGCCAACAAGGCGCTCGAGGCAGCTGGGCGCGAAGCCAGCCTGACCCTGTCGACGCTTTCGCGTGACATCCGCGGCGGTCTCTACGTCAAAAGCGGGCCGGTCGAGAACAACTGTTCCTTTGAGACCATCCTGCGGCTGCTGCGTGAGCGGCACGCCGCCGAAGCGGCCAGGGTCCTGTTTGAGTGAAGGAGGGCTGCTCCTCACATGAAGAAGCGAATCAAAGACACCGACTATCTGTTTATTTCCGCGCGCATCCGCGCGCTGGAGAACCGTCTGCTGACCCGTGAGCGTATGGAGCGCATGATCGACGCCCGCTCTGATGCCGAGGCGATGAAGGTGCTTGTCGAATGCGGGTTCCCGGAAATCGCGTCTCTTGGTGCACTCGACGCAGCGCTCAGTGCTGAGCGCGAGCGCACCTTTGCCGAGTTGGCCTCTCTCTCGCCAAATGCCGCTATCATTGATGTATTCCGGATCAAATACGACTACCACAACGCCAAATCCATGCTCAAGGCCATCGCCACCGGTACCGACGGCATGCACATGCTGATCGATGCCGGTCGTATCCCCGCGCACGCGCTGGCCGCCGCCATCACGGCGGGGACACTGAGCCGCCTGCCGGACGCTCTCGCCCGCGCGGTGGCTGAGGCGCAGCGCGTGCTTGGCGAGACAGGCGACCCACAGCGCAGCGATTTTCTGCTCGACCGCGCCTACTACGGGGAGGTGCTTGCGGCCGCTGAGCGCTCCGGCAGCCGGTTTTTACTGGACTATGTACGCAACACCATTGACAGCACCAATCTGCGCAGCGCCGTGCGCGCAGCCCGCATGGAAAAGGATGCGGACTTCTTCCGGCTGGCGCTCGTTCCGGGCGGGACCGTTTCCGAGGGTGCGTTTGCCGGTGCATTTTCAGCAGGCGGCCCATTCGCCCCGCTGTTCGCCGGATCGGTGCTCCGCCCCGCGGCTGAGCTGGGCGATCAGGCCGCACACGGCGGCCGCATGACTGCCTTTGAAAAAGCATGCGACGACGCGCTCGGGCAGTATCTGCGCCGTGCGCGGCTGACGCCGTTCGGCGACAGCGTGCTGATCGCCTATATCGCCGCAAAAGAGAGCGAGCTCACCGCGGCACGTATCATCCTGTCGGGCCGAATGGCCGGCGTACCGGCCGATTCGATCCGGGAAAGGCTGCGTGAAGCGTATGTATAAAATAGCCGTTATGGGTGACCGTGACAGCATTCTCGGCTTTAAGGCACTTGGCCTGGAGGTCTTCCCGGAGGAAGACCCGGTCGAGGCGCGGCGTACGCTGCACCGGCTGGCCAAGAGCGACTATGCGGTCATCTATATCACTGAGCAGCTCGCCGGGCAGTTCTACGAAGATATTTTGCGCTATCAGGACAAGGCGACGCCGGCGATTATCCTGATCCCCGGCAAAGCAGGTTCGCTCGGCCTCGGCGCAACGGCGCTGCAAAGCTCTGTTGTGCGGGCCGTTGGCGCGGACATCCTCTAGGGAACCCCTGAAACTGTAGAAAAGGACTGATTCACATGGCAACAGGCACCATCACAAAGGTCTCCGGCCCGCTCGTCGTCGCCGAGGGCCTGAGTGAAGCCAGTATGTACGATGTTGTCCGCGTCGGAAAAGACCGTCTGGTCGGCGAGGTCATCGAAATGCGCGGGGACAGCGCCTCGATTCAGGTCTATGAAGAGACGTCCGGGCTTGGGCCGGGCGCCGCGGTCGAGACGACCGGCGCGCCGCTGTCGGTCGAGCTTGGTCCCGGCATGATCTCGCAGATCTACGACGGCATCCAGCGCCCGCTCGAGAAGATCATGGCGCTGACCGGACACACCATCACGCGCGGCGTCGATGTACCGGCGCTCGACCGCGAGAAAAAGTGGGACTTTACGGCCACCGTGCAGCCCGGCGACCAGGTTGTCGCCGGCGACGTCATCGGCACCGTACCCGAGACAAAGATTCTTCTGCATAAAATCATGGTTCCTGTCGGCATCAGCGGGACCGTTAAGGAGATCCGCTCCGGCTCGTTCACCGTGACCGACACCGTCTGTGTCCTGGAAGACGGCACCGAGCTGACAATGCTCCAGCGCTGGGGCGTACGCGCCGGGCGGCCGTACCAGACCAAGCTCTACCCGGAAAAGCCGCTCGAGACGGGGCAGCGCGTCATCGATACCATGTTCCCCGTTGCCAAGGGCGGCACGGCCTGTGTGCCCGGTCCGTTCGGTTCCGGCAAAACCGTCATCCAGCACCAGATTGCCAAGTGGTCCGATGTCGACCTTGTCGTCTACATCGGCTGCGGCGAACGCGGCAACGAGATGACCGACGTGCTGCATGAGTTTCCGGAGCTGATCGACCCGCGCACCGGCGACTCGATTATGAAACGCACCGTGCTCATCGCAAACACCTCCGATATGCCCGTTGCAGCGCGCGAGGCATCCATTTATACCGGCATCACCATCGCGGAGTATTTCCGCGATATGGGCTACGACGTAGCGGTCATCGCCGACTCCACTTCACGTTGGGCCGAGGCACTGCGCGAGATGTCCGGCCGGCTTCAGGAAATGCCCGGCGAGGAGGGGTATCCCGCATATCTCGCCTCGCGTCTGGCGCAGTTCTACGAGCGCGCTGGCTGCGTCAAATGCCTCGGCGCTGAGGGGCGCTACGGCAGCCTGACAGCCATCGGCGCTGTCTCACCGGCCGGCGGCGACACCTCCGAGCCGGTCTCACAGGCCACCATGCGCATTGCCAAGGTCTTCTGGGGGCTCGACAGCGCACTGGCTTACGCGCGCCACTTCCCCGCCATCAACTGGCTGAACTCCTACAGCCTGTATACCGATACGCTCCAGCCATGGCTGGAGGCGAACGTCAACCCAAACTGGATGACGCACCGCAATCTCGCAATGGAAATCCTCCAGGAGGAATCCGAGCTTGAGGAGATTGTCAAGATGGTCGGCCGCGACTCACTTGGTCCGGAGGATCAGCTCACGCTCGAAACTGCCAAAATGATTCGTGAGGACTTTTTGCAGCAGAATGGCTTCGTGGAAATCGACTGGTTCTCCTCGCTTGACCGGCAGTACCGGCTGCTTTCGCTCATCCTCAAATACGACGAGCTGTGCCGGACTGCCATCACACACGGCGCGGCTGTTGAGGATCTCGCCGCCATCCCCGAGCGCGAACGCATTGGCCGCGCGAAGAGCGTGCCGGACGACGCATATCAGCAGGTCTATGCCGACATAGAGCAGGCGATGGCCGCTGCCATCCACGAAATTGCAGCAAAGGCAGGTGCGGAAGATGATTAAGGAATACCAGACCATCAGTGAGATCTCCGGCCCGCTGATGGTGGTGCGCGGCGTCGAGGGCGTCACCTACGACGAGCTCGGCGAGATCGAGTTGCCGAACGGCGAGCTGCGCCGGTGCAAGGTGCTTGAGATTGACGGTTCCGACGCCGTTGTCCAGCTCTATGACAGCTCCACCGGCATCAATATGGCTGGCTCGAAAGTGCGCTTTCTTGGACATCCACTTGAACTTGGCGTGTCGGGCGACATGCTCGGCCGCGTATTTGACGGGCTCGGCAACCCGATTGACGGCGGCCCGCCCATTCTGCCCGAGCAGTTTCTCGACATCAACGGTCTGCCAATGAACCCGGCTGCGCGCGACTATCCGAATGAGTTCATTCAGACCGGCGTATCCGCCATTGACGGGCTGAACACGCTCGTGCGCGGGCAAAAGCTTCCGATCTTTTCCGGCTCCGGCCTGCCGCATGCGCAGCTCGCCGCGCAGATTACGCGTCAGGCCAAGGTGCGCGGCAGCGAAGCAAATTTTGCCGTCGTCTTTGCCGCCATCGGCATCACGTTCGAAGAAGCGGAGTTTTTCGTGCAGGACTTCCGGCGCACCGGCGCCATCGACCGCACAGTGCTGTTCACCAACCTCGCCAATGATCCGGCCATCGAGCGGATCGCGACGCCGCGCATGGCGCTCACCTGCGCAGAGTATCTGGCATTTGAAAAAGATATGCATGTGCTGGTCATCCTGACCGATATTACGAACTACGCCGAAGCGCTGCGCGAGGTTTCCGCCGCGCGCAAGGAAGTGCCGAGCCGCCGCGGCTACCCGGGCTACATGTACACCGACCTTGCGACGATGTACGAGCGCGCCGGCCGCCGCGTCGGCAAGCCCGGCTCGATCACGCTGATCCCCATCCTGACCATGCCGGAGGACGATAAGACGCATCCGATCCCCGACCTGACGGGTTATATCACCGAGGGTCAGATCATCCTCTCGCGCGATCTGTACCGCCGGAACATCAGCCCGCCGATCGACGTGCTGCCGTCGCTCTCGCGCCTGAAGGACAAGGGCATTGGCGAGGGTAAGACGCGCGCGGACCACTCCGGCGTGCTCAACCAGCTCTTCGCCGCCTATTCCGCCGGCAAGGACGCCGCTGAGCTGATGACGATTCTCGGCGAAGCCGCACTGTCCGAGACCGACAAGCTCTACGCCAAGTTCGCCACCGAATTTGAGCAGCGCTATGTTGGCCAGGGAACCGACACCGATCGCACGATTGAGCAGACACTCGACCTCGGCTGGGAGCTGCTGTCCATCCTCCCAAAGTCCGAGCTCAAGCGGATCAAGCCCGAATATATCGCGCAATATTATCCCGAAAAGGGGTGAGGACTCTTGGCATCCACCACCATCAATCCGACCAGAATGGAGATGCAGAAGCTCAAGGCGCGCCTGAAAACGGCCCAGCGGGGCCATAAGCTGCTCAAGGACAAGCGCGACGAGCTGATGCGCCAGTTTCTCGACCTGGTCCGACGCAACCGCCAGCTGCGGGAGGACGTTGAGCAGGCGCTTACGCGCGTGCACAATTCGTTCACTGTGGCGGCAGCAGTGATGAGTCCGGAAATGCTCGAGCAGGCGCTCAGCTACCCGAAGCAGTCCGTCGAACTGGAACTGACGTACAAAAATGTGATGAGCGTGGAACTGCCGCAGTATGCGTTCCAGACAAAAAACGACGACCCGGCCGAGATTTACCCCTACGGCTTTGCGCAGACCTCCGGCGATCTCGATGATGCGGTCGACAATCTTGCGCAGGTGTTGGAGAGCATGCTCGAGCTTGCGCAGGTGGAAAAGGCTGCGCAGCTGATGGCACTTGAAATTGAAAAGACGCGCCGGCGCGTCAACGCGCTTGAGTATGTGATGATCCCACAATACCAGGAAAAAATCCGCTATATCAGCATGAAGCTTGAGGAAAACGAGCGCGGCACCACGTCGCGGCTGATGAAAGTCAAAGACATGATGCTTGCCGAGGAGCGCGCCAAGGCCGAAGCCAAACGGCTGGCCAGGCAGGCTGCACGGGACGCACAGGCATAAGGGAAAAACCTCCGCCGATCCATAATGGATCGGCGGAGGTTCGTCTTGAGGAGGAGCATCGGCGGCGCGTATGCGCCGTTCATCTTAACCGTTGACCGGCTTGGCTGGCTTTTCTACCTTCGCAAAAATAGGAATTCTATAATTTAAGATCTTCAAAATTGCTTTTTTTATCTATGACAATTTTATATCCATCGGACAAAACTTCATACGTCCCAGTATCTAAGGGCATGGAAATCCATGACGGTTCTACAATTCAAAACTCTACTTCTTTTCCGTCCTTGTACCACACACGAATAGATGTACAAGCACCGTAATATTCAGTCTGTTGTTTATAAACCTTCCCAAAATTTGAGGTGAAATCTTGATTTAAAATCATTCCCGATTTATTCGATGTGGTGATAACAATATCTAAATCTGAATTTTCTCTGTTTGTTCCTCTCGCATAAGAGCCTACAATAATAACGCTCTCAATATGCGAAGTACTCCTTGCATATTCTTTAAGTTCGTTAAAAAAATCTTCAACTAAAATATTATCACCCGTAATAAATAGGAATTTATCGTTTTGTCTTATGCTCCGTTGTATCATGTGCAAGGTCTCAATCCTGCCAGTCTCCCTTTTATTTTACGGAGTAGCTGGGTAACCGTCTGCTTCCTGCTTGGTGTTACTTGA
>CAZGBU010000082.1:0-9577 GCA_964523945.1 uncultured Oscillospiraceae bacterium | reverse complement strand
GCCGGTATATGCCCCCGC
This sequence comes from uncultured Oscillospiraceae bacterium, assembly GCA_964523945.1. GTDB lineage: Bacteria > Bacillota > Clostridia > Oscillospirales > Oscillospiraceae > CAKTOF01. The sequence goes on along the minus strand of CAZGBU010000082.1, from coordinate 9,559 downwards.
CGCCGCCCAGGTCGTTGCCGAGCGGTGGAGCTTGCCGGTGATAAATGTTGCCACCGCCTCAGGCTCGACTGTGACAATCATCACGCACTTACGGAGATTGAGCGAAGAGATGATCGAATCAACCAGCGCCGACTTCAGCAGCAGACCAAGCAGACAGAACAGCCCGGTCTCAATGTCGAAGACCACAAGCGCGGAGCCGGCAATCAGGCAGTTGACGACCAGCAGGGCCCGACCGATATCCAACCCGGTGTATTTTTTCAAAATCATTGCCGGGATGTCGGTACCGCCGGTACTCGCGCCGAGGTTAAAGACGAGCGCCGAGCCCAGTGCCGGCAAAATGACGGAAAACATCAGTTCAAGCATCTTCTGATCCGTCAGCGGTGCCTGCATCGGGAAGAGCCACTCAAGCGCCTGCACCAGCACTGTATACAGCGCTGTACAGTAGATCGTCTTCGCGCCAAAGTCGCGTTTGAGCGTCACAAACCCCAGCAGCAGGAACAGCACACTGGTCACCGTGTTGATGACCGTTGAGGAAACCGGGAGAAATCTCGCCAGCACAACCGCTAGGCCGGAGACACCACCCGTTGAAAAGTGATTGGGGAACTGAAAAAAATAGACGCCGGCGGCCACCAGTGCGGTGCCGAGCGTGATAAGTGCAAATTCCTGAACGCGGGATTTCATGCGGGTTCGCCCCTTTTTGCAGCATCTGTGCACAGTGTAGCAAAACTGTACCGGTAATGCAAGCAAAATGTCGAACGTCGGACGGGCACGGCGGCCGCACCGCCGCATAGACTGAAAAAAAAGAAAGGCGGCGCATCTATGCCCTACTTATTTCTCAGTCCCTCCACCCAGCAGAACAATCTGTACGTCACCGGCGGCAGCGAGGAGTACTGGATGAATCTGTTGGCCGACCGGATGGAACCATACCTGCGCGCGTCGGGTATCAACGTCGTGCGCAACAACCCGGCGGGAACAGCTGTCACCGCCATCCGGCAATCCAACCGCGGCAATTTCGACTTTCATCTTGCGCTCCACTCCAATGCGGCGCCGGAGGGACGCTATGGCACGATCCGCGGATCCATCGTTTTCTACTACCCCGGCAGCGAAAACGGCATGCGGATGGCCAACATCATCGTCGACAATCTGCGGCCGATTTATCCGATTCCGTCGCTGGTGCGCGCCGAGCAGTCGACCACCATCGGTGAACTGCGGCAGACACGCGCGCCATCTGCATTCGTTGAGCTGGCCTACCACGACAACGTCGACGACGCCAACTGGATCACGGAAAACCTTGACGCCATTGCCCGCGCACTGGCGCTGTCAGTCACCGAATACTTCGGTCTCCCATTTCTCGAGCCAGGGCCGGAACGCACCGGCACCGTTTCGCTCTCAAGCGGTACGCTGAACCTGCGCACCGCGCCGTCGCTCACCGCGGCGGTCATTGCCAACATTCCAAACGGTGCAACCGTTCAGATCCTGAACGAGTATGATGAATGGTATGTCGTAGAGTACAATGGCGTCATTGGATTTGCCAGCAGCGTATTCATTCAATAAAACAGCAGAGGCCGTCCCGCGTCAGACTGCGCGGGACGGCCCTGTTTCCATTCAGCTGCTTTTGCGTTCTGATTCGCCCGGGATCAGCCGCTCATCGACATAGCCCATTACCCAGCCCATCGGCTTGCCGCAGATCGGACAGACCTCCCAAGGCTCAACCGCCTGGCGGACGCTGCCGCAGTTCAGGCAGCGCCAGACAACCGGCTGCTCCTTGTGGTAGAGCGTACCGGTTTCAAGTTGCCGGTGCGCCTCAGTGAAGATATTGTGGTGCAGTCCTTCGACCACCGCAGTCATTTTCCACAGCTGCGCAATGTCAGCGAAGCCCTCCTCCGCCGCGATCTTGGCATAGGTGGGATAAGCCGTCTCATGCTCGTCGAGCTCGCCCGCCGCGGCAAAGAGAAAGTTCTGCAGCGTGTTGCCATAGGAAAATGGGTAACCCGCGTCCAGATCGATGTTGGGAATCTCCACTCCGCCGTATTTCTGCAGCTTTTCGAGAAACTCCAGCGCGTGTGCGCGCTCGTTATCGGCCGTCTGCTCGAAAATACGGGCGAGATATTCCTGTTCTTCCCGGCGTGCCTGATCGGCATAGAATGTGTAGCGGTTGCGCGCCTGGGACTCGCCTGCAAAGCTGCGGGCAAGATTGACAGCAGTCTGCGTCTTCAAAAATTCCATTGCGGATGCCTCCTTTGACGACAGTAGTATCCGCAGTCTGGAAATTATTATACCGCTTTCGGCAGCGTACGCAGCCACTCGAGCAGCGCGGAAAAGCTGCCGCGTTCACTCTCATGCGGCGTGTCCAGGCCGATCGCGCAGTCGGTAACCAGATAGGTGTCAAGGCCGGCGGCCTGCGCGGCAAGGATATCCTCGCCCACGTCGTTGCCCACCATGACACACGACTCCGGGTGCAGGCCACAGCGCTGCAGCAGCGCGCGGTAATAATCCGGGTTCGGCTTGCAGTATGCACTGTTCTCATACGTCGTCACATCGTCGAAGTCCTCCATCGTCAGCCCGATCCAGCGCAGGCGCGTACGCACACCCGCAGCCGGAAACAGCGGGTTGGTCGCCAGAATCACCTGCTTCGCGGCCTGCCGGGCAAGGCGGACCGCCTCCGCCGCGCGGGGATTCGGCTGAGTAAAGCGCACAGCGCGGTCAAAATCTGTCGCGTAAAACCGATCAAACACCGGCCTGTGCGCAGCCAACGCCTGTTCGCCATAATCCTCGACAAAGCTCTGCCAAAACCGCGCCTCATTCGACTGCATGCCGTCGTTTTTCACCATTGCAGCCACGCCTTTCCACAGCGAGGCAACCAGTTCTTTCGCACCGTAGCCATACGGTGCCGCCGTCTCGGCCAGCAGGCCGAAATAGCCGGTCGTGAATTCTTTCATGTCCATCGGCAGCAGCGTGCCGTCCAGATCAAATAAAATGGCTTCCATTTGTGCTTCCTTTCGCTTGGATTCAGGGGACAGTCCGCCCAGTGCCGCACGGCCCAAATTCAGATCTGCATTGCGGCAGCAAACGCGGCGCGGTTGCACTCACGCACGGAACCGATCTCGCGGCAGTCCCCAATGTAATATGTCTCGGCCGCCAGACCGGCAAATGCCATTGATTCCTCCTGCTTCGGGCGCATGCCGCCGAGCGCAACGACGCTGTCGCATTCGATGGTGTGCTCCGCACCGTCCGCATCCCGATAGGTGACGCTGCCCGGCGCAATTTACGTGGTGGACGCATGCAGCACAAAGTGGAAGTTGTCCATGCCCTCCCATTTCTCGACCATGATCTCCTTGTAGTGGATCGGCGTTGCATCCGGTGCGAGTACGCCCTGCCGTGTCAGTACCGTGACGTCATGGCCGTTCTCACACAGATAGAATGCCGTCTCCACACCGGACTCTGAGCCGCCAACCACGACGACGCGTTTGCCCAGCTTCGATTCATTGCCAAACACATTGAGTACGTTCCAGGCCATCTGTACGCCGGGAATCGGCGGCTGGATCGGCTCAGCGCCAACAGCGACAATCACCGCGTCATACTCGGCAGCTGCGATCATCTCCGGCGTCGCCTCGGTCGAGAGCAGCACACGCACGCCGGCCTTGTTCATCTGGTCCTTCAGAAAATCGCGATAGTTGCGCAGCGGCCATTTAAACGACGCAAAGTCGGTGTGATAGAGCTGTCCGCCGAGCTGCCGGCTCTTCTCGTAAACGGTCACATCATGGCCGCGCTCGGCGCAGTAGATCGACGCGCGCATCCCGGCCGGGCCGCCGCCGATGACGGCGACGCGCTTTTTGCGCCGCACCGGCTTGACAAAGTGGTCAAGCTTGTGCGCGATGCCGAGCTTCGGGTTGACCGTACAGATGCTCAGCCATTTGCCCTCCAAACTCGGAACATGGCACTTGTTGCAGCGCACGCACGGATAGACATCCTCGCCGCGCCCTTCCTGGATCTTCTCGAAATAATCTGGATCGACGAAGAATGCGCGTGCCGCGCCAATCAGATCAGCCTTGCCAGACGCGAGAATCTCCTCCGCATCGTTCACATCCTGGAAACCGCCGATTGGCTCGCAGAGGATCTTCGTGCCGCTGGCCTTGACTGCCGCACAGTCGGCAAGTGTGTCGTAGACATGGTGCTCAGCGTTGAATCCGACCGGATGCACAACACCGCCCTCCCACGAGCGGAACTGGAAAATGTCGACGACATCCTCAACCATTTTGGCCAGCTCGCAGATTTCCTCGACCGTGTTGCCGCCCGGCTCTGAACCGGTGATCTGCACCTCAATCGGGAAGTTCTTTCCACACGCGGTCTTGATTGCCGTGGCCAGCTCAAGCAGGAACCGGCCGCGGCCGCGGATGTCTCTGCCGTACTCGTCGGTGCGCAGATTGGTCAGCGGCGAGATCCAGCGGGCAAAGAAGTTGCCGCGGTAGGCAAAGTGCAATGTGCACAGGTCAAAGCCCATACGCTGATAGAACCGGACCCGCGCGACCGTCTGCTCGATGACCTGCCTGATCTCCGCATGCGTGCATTCGACCACGCCCTGGCCGCCGGACTTCCGCAGCAGCATATAGAACGGATGACTCGGGTTGGACGCCTCCGGCGTCGGCGCGACAGTGCTGACGTCATGCCCATTCGGGCCGAGGAATGGCATCATTGCGATCGAGATCCGCGAATTGTAGTAGTGCACCTGGTCCGCCATCTGACACAGGTAGTTCTCCATCGACGGATCGTCCGCATCGTACATCGGGAAACGCTTGCCGTCCTCGTTGAGCGACTGCCTCTGGTCCTTGTTTGTCCAGTCGGCAAACGTGACAATGGCCGCGCCGTTTTTGGCCATATCGACCATGTGCTGAATCACCTGCTCGGACGGGAACGTCTCTGGCCCCTGCAGAAAATGCGGCAGAGAATTGCCGGAGACAAAGCGGTTCTTCAGAACAATCCCGCCAACTTTGACCGGCGAGAGCAGATGTTTGTATCTGGGCTGCATGTGGGAACCATCCTCCATATCATTAAGATACGATCATTATACCGGTTGTCCGCGGGGCATGCAAGTGTTTTCCTGTAAACAGGCGTATCGACGCGAAAAACCCTGTATGCGGGAGCATACAGGGTTTTTCAGCATCATCAGCCGCCGAGATAGGCCTTCCGGACGCGATCGTCGGCGAGCAGCTCTTTTGCATCGCCGGACATGGAGATCGTACCCGTCTCGAGCACATAGGCCCGATTGGCCACCGAAAGCGCCATCTGCGCGTTCTGCTCAACGAGCAGGATTGTCGTACCCGCCGCATGAAGCTTGCGGATAATCTCGAAAATCTGCTCGACCAACAGCGGCGCGAGGCCCATTGACGGCTCGTCGAGCATCAGCAGTTTTGGGCTGGACATCAGCGCACGTCCCATCGCCAGCATCTGCTGCTCACCGCCCGAGAGAGTCCCCGCAATCTGGCGGCTGCGCTCTTTCAGACGGGGAAACTGCTCATACACGCGCGCAAGCCCCGGTTCCACCGAAGCGGCGGATTGCGTGTATGCGCCCATCTCCAGATTTTCCTGCACCGTCATCTGCAGAAACACCCGGCGGCCCTCCGGTACCAGCGCGAGTCCGCGTTGCACAATCCGGTGTACCGGCACGCCGGCCAGTGGCTGGTCGCAGAACTCAATCGAGCCGGAACGGGGATGCAGCAGACCGGATACCGTATTCAGAATCGTTGACTTGCCGGCGCCATTTGCGCCGATCAGCGTCACAATCTCGCCGTCATTCACCTCGAACGAGACACCTTTGATTGCGTGGATTGCGCCGTAGTAGACATGGATGTCGTTGACTTTCAGCATGGCGCTCACCCCTCTTTCTTTTTCCCGAGGTAGGCCTCGATGACATCGGGGTTGCTCTGGATCTCTTCTGCCGTACCCTTGGCAATGATGCGGCCAAAGTTCAGCACACAGATTCCCTCGCAGATGCCCATGACCAGATTCATATCATGCTCAATGAGCATCACCGCGATGTGGAACGTATCGCGGATCTTGACGATGTTGTCCATCAGCTCGGCCGTTTCAGACGGGTTCATGCCGGCCGCCGGCTCATCGAGCAGCAGCAGCTTTGGATTGGTCGCGAGCGCGCGGACGATCTCAAGCCGGCGCTGCGCGCCATAAGGCAGGCTGCCGGCGCCGGCGCCCGCCAGATGCTCCATGTCAAAGATGCGCAGCAGTTCGAGCGCGCGCGCATGCGCCGCCTTCTCCTGCCGCCAGTACGACGGCAGCCGCAGCACACCGGCCAGCGCGGAATAGCGCGTCTGGTTGTGCAGGCCGATCTTGACATTGTCTTCCACCGACAGATTGGAAAACAGGCGGATATTCTGAAATGTCCGCGCCACGCCCATGCGGTTAATGTGGGCAGTATCCATCCCCTCGGTGTCAATACCGTCGAGCAGGATCGTGCCATGTGTCGGCTTGTAGACCTTGGTCAGCAGGTTGAACACGGTTGTTTTACCCGCACCGTTTGGCCCGATCAGGCCGGCGATCTCTGTCCGGCCGATGGTCAGGTTGAAATCCTCAACGGCATGCAGGCCGCCAAAATCAATGCCAAGATGCGTACACTCGAGCACCGGGACCTGGCCCAGATCGCGTTCCGGGATGATGCCGCGGCTCGGGACCGGGACCATTCTGCCTTTCTCGAACCCTTTGCCCTTATCCATGGACGGCATCCTCCTTTCTCCGCTTCGGAATCACCTTGCCCAGCAGTTCCTTTGCACGGGCATTGTTTGTCACCAGCATGACGGCGATCAGAATGACGGCATAGACCAGCATGCGGTAGTCGGAGAATTCCCGCAGCGCCTCGGGCAGGACATAGAGCACCGTAGTCGCAATAATAGAACCCCACATATTCCCCAGGCCGCCCAGCACCACATAGACCAGCACCAGAATAGAGGTATTGAAATCAAACTGCGTCGCGCTGACGCTGGAGTAATTCAGGCCGAACAGCGCGCCGGCAGCGCCCGCCAGCGCAGCCGAAACAATAAATGCCATCAGCTTGTATTTGGTGATGCTCAGCCCCACGCTCTCGGCGGCAATGCGGTTGTCGCGGATCGCCATGATCGCGCGGCCGCTGCGGCTGCGCACCAGATTGAGCACGATAAACAAGGTGACCATAATCAGGATAAAGCCGGCGGTGAATGTTGCAAGCTTTTCGTTGCCCGCTGCGCCCTGCGCGCCCTTAATGATCTCCACGCCATTTTCCGTCAAACCCAGATCGCTGACCATATGGCTGCCGTCGTAGTTGAAAATGACATGCAGGCCGTTTTCATCATGGCCGACGAGCAGGCAGTTGATCAGTTCCTTGATAATCTCGCCGAATGCCAGCGTCACAATCGCCAGATAGTCGCCCCGCAGCCGGAGCACCGGGACGCCGATGATCACACCGACTACCGCCGCGCACGCCGCGCCGGTCACAATCGCCGCAATAATGCGGACTGCCGCAGAGTCGACGCTCGCCTGCAGGCTCATCGACGCAACAATGCCGGTAAATGCACCCACGCTCATAAAGCCGGCGTGTCCCAGGCTCAGCTCGCCGGAAATACCGACAACCAGATTGAGCGACAGCGCCATGACGATATAGCAGCACACCGGCACGAGCATGCCGCTCACCTGCCGGTTGAGCACGCCTCTGTTTTGCAGCAGCGTCATCACCACAAAGGCGACAATCACGCCGAGATAGGTCGCAAAATCCACTTTTGTGGTCTTTTTCATGCTTTTCAGTCGATACATCCCCGCCACCTCACACTTTCTCGGTCGCGGTCTTGCCAAGCAGGCCGGACGGACGGACAAGCAGCACCAGGATCAGTACTGCAAACACGATGGAGTTGGCCAGGTTCGTCGACAGGTATGCGCGCGCCATTGCCTCGATGATACCGAGCAGGATGCCGCCCAGGAACGCGCCGGGGATCGAGCCGATGCCGCCGAACACGGCGGCGGTGAACGCCTTGATGCCGGGCATGGAGCCGGTGGTCGGCTGCAACACCGGAGAATACGAGCACAGCAGCACACCAGCGATTGCGGCCAGCGCCGAGCCAATGGCAAATGTCATCGAAATTGTCCGGTTGACGTTGATGCCCATCAGCTGCGCGGCGCCCTTGTCTTCCGAACACGCACGCATGGCCTTGCCCAGCTTGGTTTTAGATGTAAACCAGGTGAGCACCAGCACAATGACAATGCAGGCCGCTACCGTCACCATCGTCACGCTCGAGACATTAAACCGGCTGAGGAACGCCGGCATCTCGAAATCCACCAGAGAGATGAAGTTCTTCGGCGTCGCGCCCCACAGCAGCTGCGCCGCGTTCTGCAGGAAGTACGATACGCCAATGGCCGTAATGAGCACCGCCAGGCTGCCAGCCTGCCGCAGCGGCTTATAGGCCAGCCCCTCGATGATCACACCGAGCACTGTGCACACCACAACCGCAAAAATGACGGAAACCCATCCGGGCAGCCCCAGATAGGAAGTGGTGCAGAACGAAATGTACGCGCCGACCATGATGACATCGCCGTGGGCAAAGTTCAGCATCTTGGCAATGCCGTAGACCATCGTATAGCCCAGTGCGATGATGGCGTAGACGCTGCCCAGGCTGATGCCGCTGACGAGGTATTGCAGAAATATCACAACGGATCCACCTCTTCTTTCTCACTCAAGATCTCGCTCTATGGCAAAAACAGGGGCAGCCAACGCGTGCGCCGTCCCTGTTTCTGCCATAGATCGCGGGGCAATCGGAGGAAAGATCCTCCGATTGCCGGCCGCGTTATGGATATGCATTTCTCAGGCAACCAGGTACTTGCCGTCGCTGACGACGTACACGTCGAAGTCCTTGGTAACCTCACCTGTGGCGGCCCAGGACAGCGTGCCGGTCATACCGTCGACCGTGATCTCGGTCATCACGGGGATCAGCGCCTCGCAGATGTCTTCAGCGGACATATCGCCAGTGACACCGGCAGCCTGAATAGCCTCGTAGAGGGTGTAGATGCAGTCATAGCCGTCAGCTGCGAACTGATCGGGCGTGGAGCCATAGGCATCCTGATATGCCTCGACAAAGCCGGCATTCTCTTCCAGGTCGGCGGAGAACGGGGTCAGCAGCAGCATGCCTTCGGCCAGCTCGGCATCGACGACGCCAAGAATGCCGTCCATACCGTCGCAGCCAAACAACGTAAACTCGTAGCCCATCGAATCGGCCTGGGTCAGAATGACAGAAGCCGGCGTGTAATAGATCGGGGCGAAGATCAGATCCGCGCCCGCATTCTGCGCGGCGGTCAGCTGAACGGAGAAGTCGGTCTGGCTGTCGTCGGTGAACGTGCCGGTGTAGACAATCTCGCCGCCCAGATCGGCGTACTCTGCGGCAAACGCCTCGTAGATACCCGTGGAATAGGCGTCGCCGTTGTTATAGATAACAGCAACAGTGGCATCGGGCAGATTCTCAGACAGGTAGGTTGCCGCGCTGATGCCCTGGTTCGGGTCGGTAAAGCAGATCTGGAAGAAGTTGTCCTT
>CAZGBU010000081.1:0-9657 GCA_964523945.1 uncultured Oscillospiraceae bacterium | reverse complement strand
GGGAACATGATAATTTCACGAATAGAGTCATTATTGGTCAGCATCATAACACACCGGTCGATGCCAATGCCCAGTCCGCCGGTCGGCGGCATCCCATATGAGAGCGCAGTCAGGAAATCCTCGTCCATCATACCGGCTTCATCGTCGCCCTTAGCCCGCAGCTCCACCTGCTTCTGGAAGCGCTGGCGCTGATCGATGGGATCGTTGAGCTCGGAAAACGCATTGCCCATTTCGCTGTGGCAGATGAACAGCTCAAAACGCTCCGTCAGGCGCGGGTCAGCCGGGCTGCGCTTGGCCAGCGGCGAGACATCCACTGGATGCATGGTGATAAACGTGGGCTGGATCAGTTTTTCTTCCACTTTTTGATCGAACACTTCATACAGTGCGTTGCCCCAGGTCTTGTCCGCTGTCTCCGGCAGTTCCACGCCAATGGATTTCGCAGCTGCCACCGCCTCCTCGTCAGAGGAGATGGCCATGAAATCGATGCCGGTGTACTGCTTCACCGCCTCATGCATGGGCAGCCGCGGCCATCCCGGCGTCAGATCGATTTCTTCGCCCTGCCAGACAACCTGATAGATACCAAGGATCTCTTTTGCCGCGCCGGAAAGCAGCGCCTCAAACAGATCCATCATATCGTTGAAGTCGGCATAGGCCTGGTAGAGCTCCATCGTCGTGAACTCCGGGTTGTGCTTGGGATCCATCCCCTCGTTCCGGAAGATCCGCCCCACCTCGTACACGCGCTCCATGCCGCCGACAATCAGCCGTTTCAGCGGCAGTTCGGTGGCAATGCGCAGATACATATCGATGTCGAGCGTATTGTGATGCGTAATGAACGGCCGCGCCGTCGCACCGCCGGAGATGGTGTTCAGCACCGGCGTCTCCACTTCCATATAGCCGCGGCTGTCGAGGAAGTTCCGGAGATATTTGATAAAAGCGCTGCGGATCTCGAAATTGCGACGCACTTCCGGGTTGACAATCAGATCCACATACCGCTGGCGGTAGCGGGTTTCCCGGTCGGTCAGGCCGTGAAATTTTTCCGGCAGCGGCAGGAGCGACTTCGACAGCAGTGTGACGGTTTTGCAGCGGACGGACGTTTCGCCCCGCTGTGTTTTAAACACTTCGCCCTCTACGCCGACGATATCGCCGATATCCAGCTTTTTGAACCGGCCGAACGGGATCTCTCCCATTTCGTCAAACTTGGCGTAGAGCTGGATACGGCCGGCGGCATCCTGCAGGTCACAGAACGAAACCTTACCCATACCGCGTTTGCTCATCAGCCGGCCGGCAATGCGAACAGCCTGCCCCTCAAGCGTTTCATAATGCGCCAGGATCTCCGCGCTCTTGTGTGTCACCTCATATCTGGTCAGCTGGAACGGGTCCTCCCCCGCCGCCTGCAGCTCGGCAAGCTTCTCACGGCGGATACGGACCTGATCGTTTTCATCGAGCTTCTCCGGTCGGTTCGCCTGATTTTCAGCCACTCTCTATCCCTCCGTAAACGCCGCGCTCAGCGCGCGACCGAAACAATCTTAAACTTCAGCAGCCCGGACGGTGCCTCGACTGAGACCGTTTCGCCCGCCCGCTTGCCAATGATGGCGCGGCCGATGGGCGAGTCGTCAGAGATCCGGCCAAGCGCTGGATTCGCCTCCTGTGAACCGACGATCTCATACCGATCCACATCGCCGAACTCCATATCCTCCAGCTCGACGCTGCTGCCAAGGCCAACAACATCGACCTCCAATTCGGACTCGTCGATGATCACGGCGTGCGCGAGAATATTCTCCACCTCGGCGATGCGGCCATAGAGCTTGGACTGCTCATTTTTCGCCTCGTCGTACTCCGAATTCTCGGACAGGTCGCCGAAAGAACGGGCCACTTTCAGCAGCTCAGCAACCTCCTGCTCCCGCGTCGTCTTCAGATAGTTCAGCTCCTCCTGGAGCTCCTGAAGCCGCTCCTTGGAAAGCTTAAACTCTTTCGCCAATTGAATCATTCCTTCCAACTGATGTTGATTCGCGTTTCACAATAGTACGCATTATAGGGATTATCCCGGAATCTGTCAAGCGCTTTCAGCCGCCGGTCAGCAATGCAATTGCAGCCTGCAGCTGCGCATCATCTTCGTGGGAGAGCTGATCATAATACAGCAGCACGGTTGATTCCTCGTCCAGTTCGACAATCTGATCCGGCGTGATGCCAACGCCCGCCAGGCTCACACCGTTCGGTGTGCAGTAGCGTCCAGTGGAAATTGCGATCGCCGACCCGTCAGAGAGCTGAAATGTGTTCTGGAAGTAGCCTTTGCCGCTCGTCTGTGTGCCGACCACCTCCGCCCAGTCGTACTCCTGCAGCGCTGCGGCAAAAAACTCTGCCGCAGAATAGGAATTCTCATTGACCAGGACAACCATCGGAATCTCCAGACACGTTTCATCGGAGTAGTCGACATCACTGGTGCCGTCATAATAGTAGCTGTAGAACAGCGGCCCCTCCGGCAGCAAATAGTCTAGCAGCTCGACCAGTTCGGATTTCAGCCCGCCCGGGTTATTGCGCACGTCAAAGATCAGGCCCTCGGCTCCCTGACCAACGAGCGCTTCAGCCGCCTGCATCGCACGCAGCGCGCAGTTCATGTCAAAATTCTCAATTGTAATCAGCCCGATCTGATTGTCAAGCATCTCATACGAGACGACCACCGTCTCAATGCTTGCACGCATCACACTCAGTTCAAGCGTCTGTCCATCGCGGCGGAACGTCAGGCTGACCGCCGTTCCCTCCTCGCCGCGCACGAGATCGCTTGTTTCATCCGAGGTGAGATTGGCTGTGCTTTGCCCTTCTACTGCGATCAGAATATCACCGACCTGTACGCCGGCCTCTTCTGCCGGGCCACCCTCCGTCACAGACATGATCTCGAAGCCGGACGCTTCCTCATTCCACTGGATCGTGACGCCGATCCCGACGTATGCGTTTTCCAGGTTTTCGCGGTATGCCGCATATTCGTCGGCGCTGATATAGTAGCTCCAGCGGTCTCCAGTCGCCTCGATCATAGCGGAGACCGCCGCGTCGCCAAGCGCTGTATCGTCCGTTTCTTCAATAAAAAAACGGTCCAGATATGCCTTTGCCTCGGCCACTTTCCCGCTCACCGGGTCAGACACAGCAGCCGTTGCACCGTCGTCCGCTGCAGCCGTGCCCGTCCCTGAGATGACAAGGCAGCTGAGTGCGGTTGTAAACGCAAGCGCCGCGAATACGGCAAAGACTCGAAATACTGTTTTCATCGGAGTACTCCTCTCCTGTGCAAAAGCCGAAGGGGAACCAGGTTCCCCTTCAGCCCGTTGACCGCAAAGGCTGCCCGCCGCTGCGGCTGCTTATATATAATCCATTGGATTGACGTTTGAACCATTGATGACAATCTCAAAGTGCAGGTGCGGACCGGTCGCCCAACCGCTTGAGCCGACATAGCCGATGATCTCGCCCTGCTGCACATACTGCCCGACAGAAACGGTATAGTATGACATATGCGCGTAAGTCGAATAGTTGCCAGTCCCATGATTGATGGTGACGTAGTAGCCGTTGGCCTCGCCGTATGTAGCAATGGTCACGGTGCCGCTCTTGGTCGCATAGATCGGCGTGCCGGATGATCCTGCCAGATCCACGCCCCAGTGCATGGCATAGTAGCCGTAGATCGGATGGTACCGGTAGCCGTACGCATCGGTGACAGCTACGCGCGAAGGCAGCGGATAGAGATAGCCGCTCGAAGATGCGGACGAAGATGACCCGCCGGACGAGGACGAGGAACCGGCCGCTGCAGCAGCCTCTGCCGCAGCGCGCGCAGCCTCTTCCGCAGCCAGGGCCTCGTCATAGGCATCGTTCACCTCATCGATCTGCGCACGCAGCTCCTCCTCGAGCGCGTCGTACTCCTGCGCAGTGGCACGAAGCGCCTCGGCATCTGCCGCAAGCGATGTAATCAGTGCGTCTGCCTGCGCGCGCTGGTCGGCAAGCGTCTGTTCCTGTTCCTCCAGCGCCGCCTCAGCCTCTTCCAACGCTGCCTTTTCTTCCTCCAGTTCCGTACGCGCCTGCTCAACAAACGCAGTTGCCGCCGCAAGCTGCTCGAGCATCTCCTGATCGGATTGCGCAATATCCGCAATCATATCCACTCGGCTGAGCAGGTCGGAAAAGCTGCTTGCACCAAACAGGATCGCCCAGTAGGAGATGGTTCCGCTCTCTTCCATCGCGCGAATGCGGAGGCGGAATGTCTCGTTCATCTCCTCCTCGGCGGCGATGGCCTCGTCGAGTTCCTCCTGCTTGGCTGCGATCAGCAGATTGTACTGCTGGATCTGCGCCTGTGTGTTTTCAATCTCCAGCCGCGTGATCTCCATCTGCTGGTCTATCAGCGACTTCTGCTCAACGGTAGAGGCTGTCTCCAGCTCCGTTTCACTGAGCTGACTGTTGATCTCGTCTTTCTGCGCAGCAATCTCGTCCGCCTCATCCTGCAGCGCGTCAAGCTGCTCTTTCAGCTCACTGGAGCTTGCGGCGCTTACACCGATCACCAGCGCGTTGAGCAAAAGCGGAATGATAATCATCAGCGCAAGGATAATGGCGACAACAGAGACGATCAGCCTTCTTCTGCGATACAATTCAGCTACCTCCTCAGGTCAGACTTTCAGGAATTTCCGGATGGAGAGCAAGCTCCCAAACACGCCGACCACAAAGCCGGTTGCGGCAAAAGCGATCGCCATGGGATAGACCACCTCGCCGAACGGAATCGGGTCAAGCAACTGCATGGTGTCAATCTGCGCCAGCCGGCTGACCAGCAAGTCGTATAGCCCCCATTCGATGGCAAACGCGATGCCCGCGCCCAGAATGCCGAGCAGGAAGCCCTCGACAACGAACGGGCCGCGGACAAAGCCATTGGTCGCGCCAACCATCTTCATGATCGCAATCTCCTCCTGCCGGTTGTACAGAGACAGCTTGACGGTGTTCGATATGATGAACAGTGACACAATGACGAGTATGGCAATGATCACCGCCGACGCCAGGTTCAGAATATTCTGCAGCGTCATGAAGCCGCGTGCGATCTCATAGTGGGCGTTGACGTTGGCGACGCCCTCAATCTGTTCGATCTCCGCAACTGTCTGTTCGAGCTGGTCCAGGTCGACAAGCGTCACACGGAAGCGGTTGCGGAGCGTGGAGGCATCAACGCCGGCAAATACCTCGGGGTTTTCCTGCTCGGCAATGTATTCCTCGAGCGCCTGCTCGCGCGAGACAAACGTGCTGTTGAGCACATTTGCAATCATATTGATCTGGCTGCCGACGCTTCGGGCCTCTGCCTCAGAGAGATCCTCGTCGATATAGACGAGCACTTCGTTATCTTGTTCCAATTCCACAATCATATGATTGAGATTGACCAGGATCAGACAGAAGCTGCCCATGATGATCAGGCACGCGACAATGACGCAGATCGCCGCAAACGACATGAAGCCGTGCAGGAACATTCCGCGCACGCCCTCGCGCAGATAATACCCCAGGTTATTCCTTCTGTGCTTCATAGCTATAATATCCATCCATTCCATCGCTGATGATCAGGCCCTCGTCGATCGCGATCACACGCTTGGAGAACCGGTTGACCAGCGCCTTTTCGTGCGTGACCACCAGCATGGTCGTACCGAGCGCGTTGATGCGCTCGAGCAGCATCATGATTTCATACGAGCGCGCCGGATCGAGGTTGCCGGTCGGCTCGTCGGCGATGATCATGCTCGGATTGTTGACCAGCGCGCGGGCAATGGCCACACGCTGCTGCTCGCCGCCGGAGAGCTCCTGCGGCAGGCGGCGGCCCTTGTTTTCCAGCCCAACCAGCTCAAGCACATAGGGGACGCGGTTGTTGATCTCCTTTTCCGAGCAGCCGATCACACGCATGGCAAACGCCACGTTTTCAAACACGGTCTTTGTATCAATCAGGCGGAAGTCCTGAAAGATGACACCGATGGTGCGGCGCATGTACGGGATCGAAGATCGGCGCAGCCGGCTGGAGTTGAATCCGTTGACCTCGACCGTTCCGGTGGTCGGCCGCAGCTCCGCCGTGAGCAGCTTGATGATCGTCGATTTCCCGGAGCCGGAGGGCCCAACCAGGAAGACAAACTCGCCGTCGTTGATGCGCATCGTGATCCCCTTGAGCGCCTTTGCGCCGGTGTTGTACGATTTGGTTACATTCTGAAGTTCTATCATGCATTGCCTCCGCGGGAAGCTGGACTCGTCAGCGCAACAGGGCGCTCTCTCTCGAATCCAGATACTTTTTGACCATCAGCGCCACCTTAAAGATGATCGCATGGTCAAACTCGCGCAGATCCAGCCCCGTCAGCTTCTTGATCTTTTCAAGCCGGTAGACCAGCGTGTTGCGGTGCACAAACAACTTGCGCGAGGTCTCCGAGACATTGAGGTTGTTCTCGAAGAACTTGTTGATGGTGAACAGCGTCTCCTGATCGAGCGAATCGATGGAGTTTTTCTTAAAGACCTCGGACAGGAAGATTTCGCACAGCGTTGTCGGCAGCTGATAGATCAGCCGCCCAATACCGAGGTTTTCATAGTGGATGATCGTCTTTTCCGTGTCAAAGACCTTGCCGACCTCAATGGCGACCTGCGCCTCTTTGTAGGCGTTGGCCAGTTCACGCAGGTGCGTGGCAACCGAGCCGATGCCGATCACGGTTTTGATCATCAGTTCGTTCTGAACTGCCTGCTCAATGCCCTCAGCGGTGGCGATCAACTCACGGTTGTCCGTCCCGATCGGGACCTGCTTCACCACAGCAATATCGGTCTCACTGATCGAAATCACAAAGTCAAGCTGCTTCTCCGGAAACATGCCGCGCAGCAGATCGACAGTTGCCACATCGGCGCGGTCAACCTGACGGACCAGAAACACGGCGCGCTGGACTTCGGTATTGAAGTGCAGTTCTTTGGCGCGGATATAAATATCGCCGGGCAGGATATTGTCGGTGATAATGTTTTTGACAAAGGTACCCTTGTCGTGCTTCTCCTCGTAGAACGCCTTGGCCCCGTTGAGCGCGACGGCCGCCATGACGCAGACGGTATGCGCCAGGTCGTCCTCCCCATCGGCAAATACCGCGTAGTCGAATGTTGCGCCCCAGCTGGCAAGCGCCTTAAACGTCCGCTGGTCGCAGATGCAGGTTGAATCGACAGCCATGCGCAGCTTCAGCGCCGCCGTCTCCCACTTTTCACCGATCAGCTTGGTATCGCTGCTGGATACGATATAGCCCTCGGCATCCATGATGCCGATCGTCCGGTCGGTCGTATCCTTCATCTGCGCAATCACACTCTGAAACATACGGCTGGACATATGCGCCCTCCTCTGTCAAACTTTCTCCGCAAATTATCGTCAAAACGCCATATAGATAAAGCATACTATTTTTCCGCTCAAAATGCAAGAGCGAATGTGCAATTTCTTTTAAAACGAGCAGTCATTTTAATATAATTTGACGATTCTTTCGTCATTGTGCAAAAAAATCGAGGCAAAAAACTGACATCCGGCACCCCGCAGTGCGCCGGACGGCATCATTTGCTTTCGGCATTTTCCCCAACGCCGAGGCCGGCCAGTTCCGCAGGCGTCAGTGCGCGGAGCTGACCGGGCGCAAGCCCGTCCAGCGTCAGATTCCCCTCCCGGATCCGGCATAGCCCGGTCACATGCATTCCGCGCGCAGCCATCATCCGCCGTACCTGGTGGTACTTCCCCTCCGTGACGGTGATGCGGCTCTCGCCCGGTCCAAGCGGCTCGAGCAGCGCCGGACGGCAAACCGTGCCGTCGCGCAGCGTCAGCCCATCGGCAAATGCCTGGACATCCGTCTCGGCAGCCATTCCCTCATGCTGGGCATAGTAGCACTTCTCCATACCGTGGCGCGGCGCGGTCAGCCGATGTGCCAGCGCGCCGTCATTCGTCAACAGCAGCAGTCCCTCCGTTTGCTTGTCAAGCCGGCCAACCGGGAACAGGCCGCGGGAGCGGTATTCCGGCGGAAGCAGTTCCATCACGGTCCGGTCGCGCGGATCGTCGGTCGACGTGACAAAGCCGGTCGGTTTGTACAGCAGCAGATAGATTTTCGTATCCGTGCAGACCGGCACGCCGTCGCAGCAGATCTGCACCGCGGCGGGATCAAGCTTCAGCGCACCATCACGCACCACAGCGCCGTTGACCGTCACGCGGCCGGTGCGCAGGATTTCGCGCAGCGACCGCCGGGAGGCGACGCCTGCATCAGATAAAATTTTGTCCAGCCGCTGCATCCAGCCGCTCACCTGCCTGTCATATTTGTCCGCCTGTGGGAATAGGCTGTACCACAAATCCATCGGATGGAGGTTCCGCCATGATGATTGTAACTGCAAAGCTCTCCAAGAGCAAGCTGTTGACGCTTGCGCTGCTGATTGTCGCCGCCATCGTCTGCATCGTTCTGCTGGTCAGCAGCTCCGGCGCGTCAAAGCCGGCGGCATCTGAACTGCACAGCACCAAGGTAAAATCGAATGAGGACCGCATCGCCTTTCTCGCCTCATATGGCTGGGATGTGGAGGTCGATCCCGTCCAGACACAGGAGGTGCGCATCCCGGAGGAATTCCCGGAAGTGCTTGTCCGCTACAACGAGATCCAGCTCGAGCAGGGCTTCGATCTCAGTGAGCTGGCCGGCAAGCAGGTCAAGCGCTACGTCTATCGGGTGACCAATCATCCGGACGCCGACGGAGAGGTACATGCAACCCTGATTGTCTACAAAAACAAAGTGGTCGGCGGGGATATCTGCTCGTCCGCGCAGGACGGCTTCATCCACGGCTTTGAAATGCCGGAGTCTGCTACAGCCAAATCGGAAGAATCGTAACGCCGCGCCGGCGGGCATAGGCAACTGCTGCACCAGTGCCGCCGCGCGAGCCGTCGTAGACGGTAATCAGGCGCTGGGCGCGGTCAATCATCGCACGGTTGCGGCGGAGCATGCACCCGGACGTGTACGCGCGCTGCACATAGCAGACCGCATCGCAGCGCGCGAGCGCGTCCGCGTAGCGCAGCCGGTCCGCCCTGGGCCAGTGGTCTGCCTGTGTTTCGCATGGCAGGGCCGCCTCGATGGTCACGCCGGAACTGCGTGCGCGCAGATCGCAGACCGCATCAAAGAAGTATTGATCGCAGCCCCGTGCCATACCGCACAGGAAATGCGTGAAGCCGTCGCGCAGCGCCTGCTCCGTCACCTGATGCAGGCGGATTTTGAGCGCGGCGCAGCGCGGGTCGGACTCGTCTGTCCCCCACGGCAGCTTCTACGGCCGGTGACCGGAAAACGCACAGATCATGCCCTCACCCTGCTTTTCTGTGCAAATCTGTGCAAACAGTATATCACATACCATCGTTTGAAAAAAGCCCTTGCATTTGACGCAGAGCGTGCTATAATAATCACGACAACTGAACACGATGTCTTCAGGGCAGGGTGAAATTCCCGACCGGCGGTACAGTCCGCGAGCGCTTCGGCGTCGATTCGGTGCAACTCCGAAACCGACAGTAGAGTCTGGATGAGAGAAGATGTGTCAAAATATTCCCTCGTAAGTTTTGGCGCCTGAAAGGCATGGCTTTCAGGCGTCAATTTTTGTATGAGGTGATATGTCATGAGAAACCTGCTCGAAGCCGCCAAGGAAAACCTGAGCTTT
>CAZGBU010000080.1:0-9664 GCA_964523945.1 uncultured Oscillospiraceae bacterium | reverse complement strand
ATCGAGAACTATGCCTATTGTACCACCACACAGTTCAACCAGACGGCGGTGACATTTGTGGGCCAGAGCGTCGGCGCGCAGGATGTGAAAAAGGTTGGCGCATCGTTGCTATCTGCCTTCTGTGCGTGACGGTCATCGGCGGCCTGATGGGCGCGGTGACGATTGTGCTGCGCGAGCCGCTGCTGAAGATCTTTGTCCCCGATTCGCCGGAGGCCATCGCCATCGGCATGGAGCGAATCGTGGTGCTCAGCCTGACGTATATCCTCTGCGCTTACATGGACGTGCTGACGGGCGGGCTGCGTGGGCTGGGCGTCTCATTCACGCCGATGGCCATCACGATCGTCGGTATCATCGGTACACGGTTTTTATGGGTCTACACGGTGTTCCCGACGCACCACACGCTGACGGAGCTGTTCCTCTCGTACCCGGTGTCGTGGCTGCTGTGTGTTGCGGCGCAGCTGCCGCTGTTCCTGTATGAGAAGCGAAAGATGCAGCGGCGTTTTTCATCCCTGGCAGCATAATGTGCGGAAAAACCGCAGGACGGACCGTTTCCGTCCTGCGGTTTTGTGTTGCTCAGAAATCAGCGCTGCCGACGGTGCGCGGATGTGGCAGTACGTCGCGGATGTTGCTCACACCGGTCAGATACATGATCATGCGCTCAAAGCCGAGACCGAAGCCTGCGTGCCGTGTGGAGCCATAGCGGCGCAGGTCGAGGTACCACCAGTAATCCTCCCGGTTCAGGCCGAGCTCGTCCATGCGGCGCTCGAGATAGTCCAGACGCTCCTCTCTGGCGCTGCCGCCGATGATTTCACCGACACCGGGAACGAGGCAGTCTGCTGCGGAGACGGTTTTACCGTCGTCATTCATGCGCATATAGAACGCCTTGATGTCTTTTGGGTAGTCGGTGACAAAGACAGGCCGCTTGAAGTGCTGCTCGGTCAGATAGCGCTCGTGCTCGGTCTGCAGGTCGACACCCCACTCGACCGGATAGTCGAATGCCTGGCCGGAGGCTTTCAGGATTTCAACCGCCTCGGTGTAGCTGACGCGGCCGAACTCGGACGAACGGACATGCTCAAGCCGTTCGAGCAGCCCTTTGTCGACAAAGCGGTTGAAGAATTCCATTTCCTGCGGGCAGTGCGCAAGCACATAGCTGATCACGTATTTGATCATCGCTTCGGCCAGCTCCATGTCGTCGTCAAGATCGGCAAAAGCGATCTCCGGCTCAATCATCCAGAACTCGGCGGCGTGGCGCTGCGTGTTGGAATTCTCGGCGCGGAAGGTCGGGCCAAACGTGTAGACACGCCCGAACGCCTGCACAAACGACTCGACGTTGAGCTGCCCTGACACGGTCAGATTCGCACTTTTGCCAAAGAAGTCCTTCGACCAGTCGACCGCACCGTCTTCGGTGCGCGGCGGATTGTCGACATCGAGGGTCGTCACGCGGAACATCTCGCCCGCACCTTCGCAGTCCGAGCCTGTGATAATCGGCGTGTGGATATACACGAAGCCCTGTTCCTGGAAAAACGTGTGGATGGCATGCGCTGCGACCGAACGGACGCGGAACACCGCGGAGAACAGATTGGTACGCGGACGCAGATGTGCGATCGTGCGCAGATATTCGGTCGTGTGGCGCTTTTTCTGCAGCGGATAGTCCGGCGTCGAGGCTCCTTCCACCTCGATTGCGTCGGCCTTCAGCTCAATCGGCTGCTTGGCCTCTGGCGTGTGCACAAGTGTGCCATGCACGACGAAGGCGGCGCCGACATTCTGCCGGACGATGTCTTTGTAGTTTTCCAGGACGCCGCTTTCGATGACGACCTGCAGCGACGGGAAGCACGACCCGTCGTTCAGCTCGATAAAGCCAAACGTCTTCATATCGCGAATGGTACGGACCCAGCCGCCGACTGTAACCTGCTGCCGGTCAAAGCCGGCGGGATCGGCGAGGATCTCGGAGATCAAAGTGCGTTTCACAGAGCTACCCCCATCATTTGTCGGAATCTGCTGTCATCATAGCACAGCGCGGCACAATTGCAAGAGAATTCTCAGCCGAGCTTGTTGATAATGCAGTCGTCAGTCTTGCCAGTCTCCAGATCAATATAGCGCGTGAACAGAGCGACCTTATTCGCCTCATTCAGATGTGCCCAGAGCGCGGTGGCCAGCGCGCCGGCATCCGGCGCAGTGACCGTGACGCTGACCGGCTCGCCCTCGAACGACTCGAGCCGCTCGCCGGCACGCGCATAGGTGTGGATAAAGTGGCCGTGGCCGGGCTGCACATCGAAGTACTCAAAAAATTGCCGCAGCGTCGTCTCGGGGTCGCCGCCGTCGGATTTCAGAATCGACAGCTTGTAATCGCCGGTCGGCAGCACGACGCCGGAGATCCGGGGCGTATAGTGGGGCGGATCCGGCTCAAATGTGCGCTGGAGCAGCGCCTCGCGGTAGCAGTGGCCGTGTTCGAGCGACTCGCAGATCGTGTCGGTCTGATCGCCGTTGGTGACGATGGTCATATCGCCATGCGTGCGAACCGGGTGATAGATGATCAGGCTTGGGTCGGTGATCTTCGACGGGTCGTGCGCTTCGGTGCGGATGCCGTCGTCGGTTGCAGCGAAGATACGGTTGCGGCTGTTTTCGCTGCGGCCCATGATAAAGTAGGCGATGACGGAGTAGCGTCCGCACGGGCTGATGCCGAGCAGGATACCGCGGCCGGGATATGGGTTGGAATCAAGCAGTTCAAGTATATTTTTCATAGCAGGATCTCCTTTTCTTTTAATATCCGATCCATCTCGGCGACTCTGGCGTCCCACGCGCAGCGCCGCCCCTCGGCCATGCGCGCGTCTGTCAGGCTGTCGCCCTGTGCTGCCGCCGCGCATGCGGTGATAAATTCTTCTGCGCTCCGTGCAATGTGGATCAGCCCCTCATATGGCAGCACCTGCAGCGGCTGCGGCGTCGAGACGATCGGTTTGCCGGTAGCAAGGTATTCATAAAATTTCAGCGGGCTGACGTCCTGGCTGAGCGCGCTGTCGGTGAACAGGTTCAGGCACACGGCAAACTGTGCCAGGTAGGCCGGAAGCGCCTCGTTCGGCCGCAGGCCGAGAAAATACACGTTCGGCAGTGCGCGCAGCGCGGTCAGATCGACGCCCGGCTTCTCGCCGCCGATGAAAACAAAGCTCCAGTCCGGCCGGGCCCGGGCGGCCGATTCGACCCAGCCGTATTCAATGCAGGCCTGCAGCGCGCCGACAAAGCCGAAGATTGGCCGCGGAATCTGCTTCAGGTCGTCCGGACAGGGAAGGTCGCCGGCTGCGACGGAGAAACGCTCATAGTTTGCCCCGTTCGGGATCGTGACAGCCGTCCCGTTGACTGCCTTCAGCCGCGCCGCCAGCCGCTCGGCCGTTGCGAACACCTGATCGGCCTGCGCAGCCAGATCGAATTCCATCCGATCGACAACCTTTGGATTCATCAGGCCGCCATAGGCTGAGTGCAGGTCGACGCAGTCATAGACAAGCGCGCGGTGCTCGATGCGCCCCACGCAGTCGCATGCGGTAGGAGAGTAGCACCACAGCACCGGATGGTCGAAGCCGTGCGCAGCTGCCTTTTTGCGGACGAAGCGTGCAATGCGGCGCTGATTGAGCCGGTTGATCCAACGAAATTTGTTGAAAAAAGGGAGCACCGGCGGCAGCGCATATACGGTGATGTTCTCGCCAATTTTTTCACCTGGCGCCCGAAAGGCTGTCAGCTTTTCACGCGCGGCGCGGTCGCGCAATGGGGCGAGCAGACTGACTGGCGGATCGAAGTAGAGAATCTCCGCGTCCGGCAGCCGGCGCATGACCTGTTGTTTGCGCGTCGGAATCGGGTGCCACGGCGAGGTGGACAGGCAGATAATTTGGTTCATGGCGCCTCCTCCAGCAGCCGGCGAGCGGCATCACAGTTCTCATGGGCCAGCGCGCGCATGCGGGCGCCTGCATCCGCTGCGCTCTGGCCTGCATGCAGCGCCTCATCCAGCATGGCCTGAAGCGATTGGCCGTCCAAACGGTCGAGCGGTACATAGCGTTTTTGCCCGAGGTCGTCGAGAAATCCACTGACTTTCGGATCGTATACAACGCCGACGAGCGGCACGCCCTGACCGGCGGCAAAGATCAGCGCGTGCAGGCGCATGGCGCAGACTGCCTGCATCCGGCGCATGACACCGGCGATCAGACCACCGCTGTTTGGGGTGGACAAAATGTGATACGGGCAGCCCAGCTTCTCACAGACCGCCTGTGCCGCGGCAAGATCGTGCTTTGGCTCAAACGCCATGAACACCGGCGTAAGCCCGTACTGGGCGTAGCCATATTCAGCGCCGGCGGCAAAGGCGTCGACCTGTGCGGCAAAGCCGTGCCATGGCCGCAGTGCGAACATAACGTAGCGCCCGTCAGGCTGAATACCGTGTGAGAGCAGGAAACTGTCCACCTGCCCGTCCGGCGCAGGGTCAAGCAGCAGCGCCGGGTCGGCCGTGACGTGGATCTCCGGCCGGCTGACACCCATCTGCCGCAGCACGGCGGGCGAGGCGGAATCACGCAGCGTGATGCAGTCGGTGCAGCGGTCAATGGTGCGGCCGGCCAGCCGCAAATGCCGGTCGCTGACCGGGCCGATCCCGCAGCCGTACATCAGCGTTTTGCACCCGCGGCGGTGCGCGCTGCGCAGGCTTGATAGGTAGTAATACAGTGAGCGAGAGCTGGTAATGTCCTGGATTAGGCTGCCACCGCCGGAGATATACAGCCGGACGCGGCGCATCAGGCGCGTGTAGGCGAAATAGTTGAACGTGTAGACTGCGCCGATCCGGTATCTGCGCCGTGTTTCCTCCGGTGTGCGCGAGAGCACATACAGCGGCAGGTCGGGATCAAAACTGCGCAGCTGCGCGCAGATCGCCTCCAGAATGGCATCATCGCCGGCATTCCCCTTGCCGTATGCGCCGCAGATCAGCACGCCGTCGCGCTTGTTCTTGCGTGCGCGCCGGCGCAGAATGGTCTGATAAATCTCGCGCTGGTGCGAGACAGTTGCGTCGAGGGAGAAGCGCGCCGCAGTGCTGGCGTAGAGCCGGTCGGCCATCGCACGCCGCACATCCGGCTCGGTGGCGTAGCGCAGCATATGGCGGTAGAGCGCCGCATCGTCGCCGGGTGGGAACAGCAGCCCCGTCACGCCATTTTCGATCAATACCGGCATGCCGCCGACCTCGGAGGAGATGACAGCGCAGTGCATTCGGATGCCCTCGGTCAGCGCATAGGGGAATGTCTCTGACAGACTGGTGAGCAGATTGACGTCGATGGCGTTATAAAAGCTGTCCGTGTCGGTGATCCAGCCGGGAAAACAGACGCTGCCGGGCGGGCAAAGCGCAGACGCAAGCTGTTGCAGCTCGCCGGCCAGTTCGCCGTCGCCCGCGACGATCAGCCGTGCCGACGGCACATCCTGAACCAGGCGGGCAAACGCGCGCAGCAGCGTCGCAATATCCTTGACGGGATTCAGCCGCGCGGCAATGCCGAGTACCACCGCCCCCGGCTCAACCGTCAGACCAACAGACGCAAAGAACGCTTCCCGCGTCAGCGCTGGCTGCACAGGGGTAAAGTCGACGCCGTTGTAAATGGCGAACATGGTCTGCGGATCAAATCCGCGCCCAATCAAAAGGTCGCACATCGCGTCGGACACGCCAATGTGATAGCGGATGCGATGCAGCGCG
The DNA here is from genome assembly GCA_964523945.1 of uncultured Oscillospiraceae bacterium. Taxonomy (GTDB): domain Bacteria; phylum Bacillota; class Clostridia; order Oscillospirales; family Oscillospiraceae; genus CAKTOF01. The sequence continues at coordinate 3,960 of CAZGBU010000080.1, read as the reverse complement.
ATGGTGTTGATGGTGCCGTAGGTCAGCCGCCCGAGCGGCCGTCCGAGATAGTCCAGCCGGTAGTCTGAGTGGACCGTGGTCACGACCGGGACAGCGAGCTTGCGCTGCAGCATGACGCCGATCATGTTTGCGCGTGCACCGTGGCAGTGGATGATCTCGAAGCCGCCGGATGCAATGCGCCGGCACAGTGAGCGGCAGACTGCAAACGGATTGGCGCCCGCGACAATCTCGGTCGGGATACCGAGCGTGCGGGCCTCGGCAGCAAATTCGCCGTCGGTAAAGCAGACGAGCAAAACCTCGTCTGTCCGGCCGAGCCGGTCGAGCAGCGAGAGCACATGCGTTTTCGCACCGCCGACGTCGCCGCCGGAAATCAGATGGATGATCTTCATGGGGAGCCCCCTGTGTAACTTCTACTTGTGCAATTCCGAAAAATCGTATACAATATGCAGGTATCTGGGGATTGTACTATTCTACTATAAATATCCCCAAGAATCAAACCCCAATCCGGGACGATTTGAAAGAAGGAGTGACGCAGTTGAAGCTGATCGACGAAAAAGGGAAACTGTTCGGCAAGGTGAACCTGATCGACCTGCTGGTTGTTCTGGTAATCCTGGCTGTCGTCTTTGGCGTGTTCTGGAAGCTGGCAGGCGATGAGGTCACAGATGTGCTGTCTCCGTCGAATGGCACGACGTTGGAATATGAGGTGCTCTGCACGGCCGTGCAGAACAGTGTGTGTGACTATGCGGTGGAGCACTGCGACGGACAGTTGATGAGCAACGGCGAAGCGCTTGAGGGTTATCTGACCGGCTGTACGGTCGAGCCGTATATTACAACATCAGTCGACAGCGAGGGCAACACCGTGCAGGTGATCGACCAGGCGCGCAGCAATCTGCGCTTTACCATTTCCGTTGAGATCGCGCCGAGCGATGTGAATAATTCGGTCGGTTCGCAGGAGGTGCGCGTGGGCAGAAGCCATATTGTCAAGACCGCGGATTTGGAGATCACGGGCATTGTGACAAAGCTGGAGATCATCGATGACTGAAGCATTGAAAAACAGCCTGTTTGGCCGGCTGTTCGCCGCATTGGCGGCGCTCTGGCGGCTGAGCGGCACGCACCGTGCGCTGCTGGCTGTACGCGGCTGCTGGCGGCAGAGCACGACGCATCGCCTGCTGGCGCGCGGCCTTTCCGCGCCGATGACGGCGACGCGCAGCTCGTGGCTGGGCGGCGTTTCCGGCTGGCTGAACGGCTGCCTTGCACGGCTCAGGCTGCTGCCACGCATGTGGCGCGAGAGCGTGGTTGGGCGGATTTATGCCGTCGTGATGCGCTGGGGCCGCAGCAGTCTGCTGTTTGGCGGGCTGTTCCGCGGTGGGATGACCGCTTTCGTGCTGTTTGCGCTCGCGTTGTATGAGCCGATTGACTATGTGCTGCGCGACGTGCTGTCGATTCCGATCCTCTCATCGCTGTGGGACGAGTGCCTGCTGGTGTTTGCCGTGGCATGGATTCTGCGCACGCGCCTGACCGAGGGTGCGCCGCTCGATCACCGTGTCAATGCGCTGGATATGCCGCTGATTCTGTTCCTCGGCGTTGGGATGATGTTGATGTTTGTGGTCAGCCCGTATTTCTCCATAGCAGTGGAGGGGTATCGCGCCACTGTGCAGTATATGCTGTGGTTCTTTGTCGTCACGCGTCTGCTGCGCAGCGACCGTGACCTGAAGCTGATGTACCTGACCATGGTGCTGTTTGCTGCGCTCATCGCGCTGCATGGCATCTATCAGTATATTGTTGCGGTGCCGATTCCGTCGAACTGGGTCGATCAGGCAGAGTCGTCGGTTCGCACGCGCGTTTATTCGATTTTCGGCAGCCCAAACATCATGGGCGATTTTATGGTGATGTTCGCGCCAATGGCGGCCGGTATGGCCTACTACAGCAAAACCTGGAAAACAAAGGCGTTCTTCTGGTGCTGCACAATTGCCATGTGCCTTGCATGCCTGTTTACAATGTCGCGCGGCGCCTGGGCAGCGATGGCGGTTGCCGTGCTGGTGTTTGCGCTGCTGCATGACCGCAAGCTGTTGCTTTTGGTGCTGGCCGCCGGTTTTGTGGCATTGTTTATTCCGTTTGTCTCCACGCGCATCGGGTATCTGTTTACAGAGGATTTTGTCCAGTCGACCACCAATGGCGGTCGGGCGAGCCGCTGGCAGATCGGATTAACCTACTTGAGCGCCAGCCCGGTGCTTGGACTGGGGCTTGGCATGTTTGGTGGTGCGGTTGCCATGCAGCATCAGGTCTATTCGTGGATGTCCTATTTCTATCTGGACAACTATTACCTGAAGATTCTGACCGAGATGGGCGCGCTTGGTTTCACGTTCTTTGTTCTGCTTTTGATTGGCCTGCTGCTGACCGGCCTGCGGGCCATCTGGCGCACGAGTCAGCCGTCCGGCGGCGGAACCAAGCCGCTTTGCGTTGGCATGTTTGCGGGGTTGTGCGGTGTCCTGACGCACTGCTACTTTGAAAACATCTTTGAAGAGCCATATATGATGGCGTATTTCTGGATCATCGTGGCGATGATTGTGTATCTCGGGTTCTTTCGCCGCGCTGAGGCGGAGGCATGAATCGTCCGGCCGGCTGCGGTTTCCCGCAGCCGGCCGGAAAAATCGATTGACTTTTTGTAAAAAGGGACTTGCTTTTTTACGCGATGTCTGATATTATATTTCACGCACCGCACAAATGTGTGCCATATGGGGGTATAGCTCAGCTGGGAGAGCGCTTGAATGGCATTCAAGAGGTCAGCGGTTCGATCCCGCTTATCTCCACCAGGAAAAGAGCCTTGAAACGAGAGTTTCAAGGCTCTTTTTTGCATTTCAAGACGCCTGAGTCAGTCATTTGCTGACCAAACCCGATTCCATTTCCGTAGGTATCCCAACAGCAAGAAGATGGATGCTGCATGTATGCTGCCGAAAACTGTTCGACGTGGGTGCAAGATTGAGAGCTGAACGCCTGCTGTTTTGTCTCTTGTGTATGGGTGTGGCCGATGAGAAAGTTTTTCGTAAAATTGTCGTATTTCAATAGATATTCTGGAAGTACTATGTTATATTGACCTTATCAGGGTAAAAAACCGCAGGATTGGCGGGACACAGGAAGAGAGACAGGATCGATGTGATCTGTGAATGCCGGGGCGATATTTTCGGCGCATGGAGTTTCTGTTGCGGACCCTACTGATGGCAGTGGGAGCCGGATGCTCGGTCATGTATATACTGGCAGAAGCGGATCCGTCAGCGGATGAAGCAGCTCCGAAGGATGATGCGGCCGAGCCGGCTTACTGACCAGGATCGACCGGAACGTGGACAGAAACCGGACAACGGAGTCCCCGATCACCATGCAGGGGAAATAAACCGCCGCGTCGGGGATATCAGGCGGTATACAGCAAAATGGAACAGGGGGCATGCGCAGTTGAGCCGAAAACAGAAAGAAAGCCGGCCGGTGTTGGCCATCTGCTATGATTTTGACAAGACGCTTTCACCGGATGATATGCAGGCGCAGGGGTACATCCAGTCGGTTGGTTACGACGTTTCTGCGTTCTGGACAAAGTCCAATGCGCTTGCCGCAGACAATGAGATGGATCAGAACCTTGCCTACATGTTCCTGATGAAGCAGGAGGCAGAGGGGAAGATTGAATTCACCAGAGAGACGCTCGCGGCATACGGTGCCAAGGTGCAGCTCTTCCCGGGGGTGGAGGAGTGGTTTGAGCGAATCCGGGCATACGGAAAAGAAAACGGCGTCATTGTGGAGCATTATATTATTTCCTCTGGCCTGAAAGAGATGATTGAGGGGACATCGGTGGCGAAGGCGGGCGCGTTTGAGCGGATCTATGCCAGCTCATTTTATTATAATGAGCACGGTGTGGCGGTGTATGTTAGCAGCCTACTATGAGGGGAAGCAAATTGCTCTGCATCGGATATCGTA
>CAZGBU010000079.1:0-9883 GCA_964523945.1 uncultured Oscillospiraceae bacterium | reverse complement strand
TCCCGATTGAACTTTCTATTCAATTTGGGCTTGACTTTTTATTTGCAGACTCCCAGTTTTTTGCGCAGCCGCTTCTTCAGGCGGTACAGCCTGCCCTCGACAGCGCGCTCCGTCATTCCCAGCTCGGATGCAATTTGGGCCGTCGGCTGCATGTAGTAGTACTTCCGGTACAGCAGCGCCCGCTCCCCGGCGGGCAGCTGCTGCAGGATGCGCTGCACCGCCTCGCGCCGCTCCTGGATGAGCACAGCCTGCTCCGGCGTTGGCTCCGGTGACGCCAGCTCCGGCCGCAGCGGCTCTGTGTCGTTCGCGCGCGCGTCTTTTCTCGCGCGGTTCAGCGCCGTATTTCTGGCAATCGCGGTCAGCCATGCGCTCCAGCTGCTCCGCTGCCGGTCGAACTGGCCGATCTTGTCCCAGACGCGCATGGCGCACGCCGAAAGGCACTCCTCCCGGTCGTGCGGGTTGGGCAGAATCGGTGCGATGACGTAGCGCATCAGCGGCCCGTAATGCTGCAGCAGCGCGTCCATTCCCCGCTCGTCCCGCGCCAGCAGCAGGCCAATGATTTTCGTCTCATGCACGGCGTCACCCCCTCTTTCTCTCTCACTGAATGTTACACGCGCCGGCAGAAAATCCCACGGATTTTCCGCATAATCCGGCGCGCAAAAAGGCGGGCATCCGGCCGATTGCCGAATGCCCGCCAGCGTTTCCATCTGCCTGCCGGCGCCGCTTCAGATTTCCTCGTCGGGGAACAGCGCACCGATTGCCGCGCGTGCCGCCGCCTGCTCCGCCGCCTTTTTGCTGTGGCCGGAGCCGCTGCCGACCACATTCCCGTTCAGCAGAACGTCGGCAAAAAAACGCTTATCGTGATCCGGGCCGGATTCGCCCGTCATGACATAGCTGATGACCTGCCCCTTCCTGCGCTGCACCAGCTCCTGAAAGGCGGTCTTGAAGTCCTTATGGTGCTCGCTCTGCGTGCCGCCGAGCAGCAACCGGTGGATCAGGCTGCTGGCCGCGCTGAACCCGCCGTCGAGATAGACGGCCGCAATCAGCGCCTCGACAGCATCGGACGTTGTACTCGCGCGGGTGCGCCCCTCGACCTCTTCGCCGCGGCCGAGATGCAGGTATTCGCCCAGCCCGATCTGCGCGGCCACATTTGCCAGGCTTTTTTCGCATACCAGGTCGGCCCGGATGCGCGTCAGCTCGCCCTCCTGTTTCTCCGGGTAGATGCGGTAGAGCTCGTCTGCCACGACAAACCCCAGCACCGAGTCGCCCAGAAATTCCAGCCGCTCATTGCTCTGGTACGGCAGGTGACGGTTCTCATTGGCATAGGAACTGTGCGTCAGCGCATTCTCCAGCAGCATCCGTTCCCGAAACGAATAGCCGATCCGGCGTTCCAATTCACTCAACATTCCGGACGCTCCTTTGGGATCACCATTTTATCGATATTCTGTGCAATCATCTCCGTGACGCCGCTGTCCACTGCCTGCATAGCCTGGCGAACCGCGCTGCGGATTGCGCGCGCATCCGACGAGCCATGCGCCTTGACGACCGGTTTTTTCAGGCCGAGCAGCAGCGTGCCGCCCGTTTCGCGGTAGTCGAGCATCTTCTTGAAGTCCCGGATACCGGCACGGCACAGCAATGCGCCAAGTTTGGTCGCAGCGCTTTTCAGAAAGATCTTTTTCAGCTCTGCAGCCAGGAACAGCCCGGTCCCCTCGACGCACTTGAGCATGATATTGCCCGAAAATCCGTCGGCAACAATGACGTCGACCGCGCCCTCCATCGCCTCGCGGCCCTCGACGTTGCCGACAAAGTTCAGCCCGGATGCGCCTTGCAGCAGCGCATAGGCATCACGCTGGAGCTGCGTTCCCTTGGTATCCTCCGTGCCGATATTCAGCAATCCAATTTTCGGGTTGGTTTTGCCTGCGAAACGCTCTGCGCAGAACGCGCCCATATATGCAAACTGCAGCAGGAACTCCGGCGTACATTCGGCATTGGCGCCGCAGTCGATCAGCACGGCACTGCCGCCCATCGTCGGGATCATCGGTGCAAGCGCGGCGCGGCGAATCCCCTTGATCCGCTTGACAGTCAGCGTGGCCGCAGTGAGCAGCGCGCCGGTCGAACCGGCAGAAATCACCGCATCGCCCTCGTTGGCGGCCAGCATACGTAGCGCAACCAGCATCGACGAGTCTTTCCGCTTGTGGATCACTGTGGACGGATCGTCGTGCATATCGACGACATCCTCCGCGTTCGCTACGGCCATACCGGCCGGCAGCGTATCGATTCCCAGCTTTTTCAGGCTCTGCAGGATCTGTTCCCCGCGTCCGACCAGCGTGATCTCCACGCCGAACTCGCGTGCCGCGTCAACCGCGCCCTGTACGATGGCGTCCGGTGCGTGATCGCCACCCATGGCGTCGAGTATGATTTTCATTCGTACTTCCTCCTCACAATCTCGCAGCGAGCGTATCGATGATCTCTAAGGCGCGCTCGGACAGTGCGAGGTTTTTGTTTCGTTTCCCCTTGACCCGCCGGCCAAGTGGCGGCATCAGGCCAAAGTTGATATTCATCGGCTGGAACGAGCCGACCGACTCGTTGCTGATATACGCCGCCAGCGCGCCGGTCGCTGTCTCCACCGGGAATTCCGGCAGCGGCAGCCCGAGCACCTGCCGCGCCATGCTGACGCCGGCCAGATACCCCGACGCTGTCGATTCCACATATCCCTCCACGCCGGTCATCTGGCCGGCAAACGCGACCGTCTGATCGCGCCGCGCCTGATAGAAGCGGTTGAGCAGGCGGGGCGAATCCAGGAATGTGTTGCGATGCATCACGCCATAGCGGACAAACTCGGCCTCGCGCAGCGCCGGGATCATGGAGAATACGCGCTTTTGCTCCGGATGGCGCAGGTGCGTCTGGAAGCCGACGATATTGTAGATGCTGCCCGCTGCATTGTCGCGCCGGAGCTGCACGACGGCGTATGGTTCTTCCCCGGTGCGCGGATCGGTCAGACCGACCGGCTTGAGCGGACCGTGGCGCAGCGTATCGATCCCGCGGCGCGCCATGACCTCGACCGGCATGCAGCCTTCGAATACCTTACTGTCCTCAAAGCCGTGCACAGGCGCCTCTTCGGCCTCAGCCAGCGCATGGACAAATGCCGCATACTCTTCCCTGTCCATCGCGCAGTTGACATAATCCGCTCCACCGCGGTCATAGCGCGAAGCAAACCAGGCTCTGTCCATATCAATGGAATCGAACGTCACCAGCGGCGCAGCCGCATCGTAGAAGCTCAGATATTCTGTTCCGCCGAACCAGTCCGAAATTGCCTGTGCGAGCGCATCGGACGTCAGCGGTCCCGACGCAATCACTGCCGGTCCCGCCGGCACTTCGGTCACCTCGCCGGGCACGACTGTAATGCCTGGATGGCTGTGAATGCGCTCTGTTACGAGCGCGGAAAACCGGTTCCGGTCGACTGCGAGCGCCCCGCCCGCTTCCACACGGGTCTGCTCCGCACAGGTCAGAATCAGGCTGCCGAGCCGCCGCAGCTCCTCTTTGAGCAGACCGACTGCATTGTGCAGCCCGTCGCCGCGCAGCGAATTGGAACAGACGAGTTCAGCAAAGTCGGGGCTGTGATGCGCCGGCGTCATCTTTTCCGGCTTCATCTCCAGCAGCCGGACGGCAATGCCGCGCTGCGCAATCTGCCAGGCGGCCTCGCAGCCGGCCAGGCCAGCGCCGACCACGGTGATCTCAGCCATCGGCAGCCTCTTTCTCCGCCGCTTTTTTCCGAGTGCGGGCAGCCGGCTTCTTCTCCCCCGTTTTTGCGGCCGTCTTTTTTGCTGACGCCTTGGACGCCGTTTTCTTTTCGGCCGCCTCGGCAGCGTCTGCTTCCGGGGCGGCAGCGGGCGCTCCCTCGCCCGATGCATCGGTCTGCGCCGGGCGGCGACGATAGCCACGCTTGTCCTCCGGCAGGAAATTCTCGCACACTTCATTGATGCAGAACGGCGTCTGCCGTCCGCGGCCGGCTTTTTTGAACATGGTCTGCCCGCACTTCGGGCAATCCTGATCCGTCGGAACGTCCCAGGTCATAAAACCACAGTCGCGGCCGCGCCCGCAGGCGTAGTAGGCATAGCCCTTCTTGCTCTTTCGCTTGAGAATCGTCGAGCCGCACTTCGGACAGCGCCCCGGCATTTTCTTCACGATCGGCTTGGTATTCTTGCACTCCGGATACCCCGGACAGGCCAGAAATTTGCCGAAGCGGCCGGTCTTGATGACCATGTTGCGGCCGCACAGCTCACAGATCTCATCCGTAACCTCATCGGGCACTTTCAGCCGGGTGTCTTTCAGCGCCTCCTCTGCGTCAACCATCTCCTGGTGGAAATCACCGTAGAAGTCCTCCAAGACTTTTTTCCATGGCAGCTTGCCGGTTTCCACCTCATCGAGCCGGCTCTCCATGCCCGCGGTGAATTCCACATCGATGATGTCCTTGAAGCGGTCCTTCATCAGCCCCGTGACAACCTCGCCAAGCGGCGTGGGATACAGGCGCTTGTCCTGCTTGTTGACATATTCGCGCTCCTGGATTGTCGAGACGATCGCCGCATAAGTTGACGGGCGGCCGACCCCCTTTTCCTCCATTGCGCGCACAAGCGTTGCCTCGGTATAGCGCGCCGGCGGCTGCGTAAAGTGCTGCTGCTTGTCCGTCCCGGCCAGATGCAGCGGCTCCCCCTCTGCCAGATCCGGCAGTGGCGTGAGTTTTTCCTCCTGCTCGTCATCCCTGCCCTCTTCATAGATGGCCGTATGACCGTTGAAACGGACGCTTTGGTGGTTGGCACGGAAGATATGGCCGGCCGACTCCGTGTCGATTGCGACGGTGTCGTAGATCGCATCCGCCATCTGGCTGGCCAGGAATCGGCTCCAGATCAGCTTGTAGAGCCGGTACTGCTCGCGTGTCAAATCACCTTTGATTGTCTCCGGATCGAGCCGTACCAGGCTCGGCCGGATCGCCTCATGCGCATCCTGCGCGTTGTTTTTCGACTTGTAGGTGCGCGGCCCGGCATAGTACGGCTCGCCGTAACGCGAGCGAATGAACGCACCGGCCGCCGACAGCGCCTCCTCTGAAAGCCGAAGCGAATCGGTTCTCATGTAGGTGATCAGGCCGACTGTGCCCTCGTTCGTCACATCGACTCCTTCGTAGAGCTGCTGCGCAATGGTCATTGTGCGCCGCGGCGTCATATTCAGCTTGCGAGAGGCCTCCTGCTGCAGCGTCGAGGTGATAAACGGCGGCGCAGGCGACTTCTTGCGCTCGCTGCGCTTGACCGAGCGGACAGTGAATGGCGCTGTGCGCACGTCGGAGAGGATCTGCTCTGCCTCGGCCTCGCTGCCAAGCTCCCGCTTTTTCTCCTCGCCATAGTATTTGGCTGTAAACGTGCCGGGCTTTTCAACGCGGTCGAGCTGCACCTCGATCGTCCAGTATTCCTGCGGGACAAATGCACGGATCTCTTCTTCGCGGTCGACCACCAGCCGTGTGGCAACCGACTGCACGCGCCCGGCCGAAAGCCCCTTGCGTACCTTTTTCCACAGCAGCGGGCTGAGCTGATAGCCGACGATGCGGTCAAGAATGCGCCGCGCCTGCTGCGCGTCGACCAGATCGTGGTCGATCTCGCGCGGATGGCGGATCGACTCAGTGACAACATTCTTGGTGATTTCATTAAACGTAACGCGCTTTGCTTTCTCATCCGGCAGGTCAAGCAGCTCTTTCAGGTGCCAGGAGATTGCCTCGCCCTCTCGGTCCGGGTCGGTTGCGAGATAGACGGTCTTTGCTTTATCCGAAGACTCTTTCAGATCTTCGATGATGTCCTCTTTGCCTTTGAGCGGCTGGTATTCCGGCTCAAAGCCGTTGTCGATGTCTACGCCCATCGTACTCTTCGGCAGATCGCGCAGATGCCCCATACAGGCCTTGACCTGATAGTCCGGCCCAAGATACTTGCCAATCGTCTTCGCTTTGGACGGCGATTCGACGATGACAAGGTTGGATGCTGTTTTCGCCATGGTATTCCTCCGAATCAATTCGATGTTTGCTCTGTCTGCTCCTGCCGGTACGCCAGCCGATAGCGCCGCCCAGCCAGCCGGACGGCGAAGCCCCGAACCTCCAGCAACGTCAGCGATGCCAGAATCCGTGAGGCCGGGATCTGCGCGCGGTCGATCAGATCATCGACGCTGAGCGGCTGCTCGTACAGGAGCGATGTAATCGTCCGCTCGTCGTCGGACAGTTCGTCCCTGATTGCCTGTAGGTCAATATAATACCCGGCCGGAGCCTTGTCAATGGATTTCTTGTCATCTTTCGCCGGCACGCGCGGTTCCGATGCGACACGCTGCGCCATCCGGCTCTCAGGCGGCTCGCGCTCAGCCTCGGTCAGTTCGATTCCCTGACCGCCGCTGTATTCTCTCAGCTTATCCGGAAACAGATGCAGATATTCCCGCGCGATGTTCCAGCCGGTCTCGGCATAGATCGCGCCTTCTTTCAAAAGCTGGTTGCTGCCCGCAGACGCCGCAACACCGATATTGGCCGGCACAGCAAACACATCCCGCCCCTGCTCGAGCGCATTGTGCGCCGTGATCAGGGCGCCGCTGCGCTCCCCGGCCTCAACCACTACAACGCCGAGCGAGAGTGCCGAAAGGATACGGTTGCGCACTGGGAAATTCCTGCCGTATGGCGGCGTGCCGGGCGGATACTCGGTCAGCAGGCAGCCGTGCGCCTCCACATCATGGTAAAGCGATTCATTCGAGCGCGGATAGATCACATCCGCACCGCAGCCCAACACACCGGCAACCGGCCGCCCGGCCGAGAGCGCGCCGGTCAGCGCCATCGAATCAACGCCGGCAGCCATACCGGAGATCACCACCAGGCCGCACCGGCCAGCCTGAAAACCGAGCCGCTTTGCAACCAGAAGGCCATACGCCGTCGCACGGCGCGCGCCAACCATTGCGACAACCGGTTCTTCGTCAAACGCGATCAGGCGTCCTTTATAGTACAGGACAACCGGAGGATCGTCAATCGTACGCAGACGCTGCGGATAATGCGCATCCTGCCACGTCAGGATCTGAATTTGTTTCTCATAGCAGTTGCTCAGGATCTGCTCTGCCTCATCGAGCGATTTTTCCATCAGCACGGCGCGCCCCTTTGCCTGCAGCGGCGCAATCAACGCATACTCCGCCTCATCAGCGAAATACGCCGCCTCCGGCGAACCGAAATGTTCGAGCACCGCAAGACGCTCGCGGGCGCTGAGGCCCTTGCGTGTTGCAAGCCACAGCCAGTACCGCAGCACAGCCCCCACCTCTTTCTCTCTCAGATGCCACCACGCTCACAGCCGGGCACGCCGGATTTCCCACATACACACCGCCGCAGCCACCGCCGCATTGAGCGATTCACAGGTCTCCTGCATCGGAATCAGAATGCGCTGGTCGGCAGCTCGCCGCATTGTCTCGCTGACGCCGCCGCCCTCGTTTCCGATCACAACGGCGCCGTCCGCCAGCCGCGCTGCGCGCAGATCGCAGGCTGTATCGTCCGGGTCTGCACAGAGCAGCGGTATGTCCCGCGCACGCAGCGCTCGAATCAGCGCCTCCTGCGGCACGCTCTGCGGCCGCAGGCGGAACAGCGCGCCCATCGCCGCGCGCACAGTCTTGGGGTTGTATGGATCAGCACAGCCGCCCGTCAGAATCACGGGAATCCCGAACGCGTCCGCCGTGCGGAGAATCGTGCCCAGATTGCCGGGATCCTGAAGCCCGTCAAGAATCACACAGCCGCCGGAGAGCATCGGCTCCTCTGCCGCCGGCATCCGGCACAGAAACAGCGCGCCCTGCGGCGTCTGCATCGGCGAAATCTGCTGCATCAGCTGTTGCGGAATCCGCACTGTCCGCACGGATTCGGGCAGCGCACAGGGCAGCGCCCCCTCTGTGAACAGAACCGTATCAAGCCCCTCACACCAGCGCACCGCCTCGGCGAGCAGCTTGGTGCCGTCGCCGGCAAACTGCCGCGTCTCGTATCGGTATGCGCGCGAGCTGAGCAGCTTCACCACATGGCGAATCAGCGGATTCTGCCGGCTTGTAATCGTCTCTGCCATCGTTACCTCCCTGCTGCAACCAACATACCAGAACGCGGAAAAGAGGCATCGCCCGCAAGCCATGCCTCTTTATGCGATTCAATCAAGCGGGTTTTATTGCACGAATCGTTTGGGATGTGGGGCACGTCCACGTTCACTGTCTTTCACATTCAGAGCCGATTTGCGGACTGTCACCCCGCCAATTGATTCCGGCCAGCGCACTTTTTCATGTGTGAAACCAGGCTGACCGGGAACTGTTCCGTTCCATATTCCGCCTATGGCTCTTTAAGGCAACTATAAACAGATTATTGGGGTTCTGTCAAGGCGTTCGTCCGGTTTTTTCCCAATTGCAGCTTTCTTCAGGCAAAGCGCAGCGCGCTTTTATGGAACGGTGCCCAAGTTATTGTAAAATATTAGTATAACACAGCCGGCCCTGATTCGCAAGAATACTGGCGGGAAAACAGGGCGCTCCGGAGATAATCCGGAGCGCCCGTTTGGATGATTCTGATTGCGTTCAGCCGATGTTATTCTCGCAGAAGCGAACGGATTATGCCAAAATGGTCTCGCAGAAGCGAGTGAGGATGGCAGCCGCCTGCGCACGGGTAGCGGAGTTCTGCGGCGCAAGGATCGAGCCGGAGCCCTGAATCAGCCCCTGGCCGACCGCCCAGTTCATCGCCTGCACTGCATACGACGAAACCTCGTCCGCATCGGTGAACTGCGACAGGTTCTCTTCCGTCGTCACAGCGCCCATGCCCTTGTAGACCGCATAGCGGTACAGGATCGTCGCAAACTGCTGACGGGTGACCGGATCACTCGGGCCGAAATTGCCGTTGCCATAGCCGCCGACAATGCCGTTATTCGTCGCCCAGGTCACTGCATCGGTGTAGTAACGGCCGGACGCCAGGTCGTCATAATCGGCGATGCCGGTCACAGTGGGCTCGTTCTCGAGACGATAGAGGATCGTAATGAGCATGCCGCGCGTCATGGTGCCATTCGGCACGAACAGCGTGTCGGTGTAGCCCTGCATCATGCCGTTCTCGTAGACGTAGCGGATCGAGTCGTAGAATACGCTGTCCTCGCTCACATCGGTGAACGGGAGAGACTCCTCTGGCGTGGTGCCCGGCGAAGTCGGAACATACGGCGCAGAGTACACATAACGTGCAGCAAAGACCAATTGTTCACCTTGGTCATCTACTACACCTGGCACAGTATACTCGCCGGTGGAATGAGAGACATAACCCGCAGGGCCAATATCGCCGTCGGCTACCGCAAACTGGCTGTACACTACACCGCCGCTGGACAGGGTAATGGTAGTAATCTCGGCAGTTTCAGTGTCGGTTGCGCCCTTATGCAGGGTCACGGTGCCGCTATTGGTGATGGAGCCACTGCCAGCAATGGTGCCCTGAGAGCCTACACGGAGCAGACCGCCGTTGTTAACAATGAGCTCGCCGTTATTAGTCAGGGTGGCGTTATTGGCAATACGAAGCTGGCCGCAGACAGTCAGTTCAGAGTCCTCGTCCAGTGTAACATTCATCGTCGCATTGATGCCGCCGCTGGTCATGGCCAGCGCCCAGTAGCCATCAGCCGGGACAGTCGCCTCAGCACCAACAAAGTTGATCCCGATTTTTTGCGAAGCAAGATTTGCCATGCTGACATCGATCTTGCCGTTGGTGAGCTGGACGTTATAGGTCTCATCGCCGATCATCTTGATAACGTCATCCGCGTTGCTGCCGGTCTTGGCAATCAGCTTGCCGCCGGTCTCGACGGAGATGGTACCTTTCATAGAAGTAATGCTACTG
>CAZGBU010000078.1:0-10059 GCA_964523945.1 uncultured Oscillospiraceae bacterium | reverse complement strand
AGGTGGCCGACCATGGCAGACGAAAGCCGGAAAGATTTCAACGCCATGCTGCATGAGCGCAAGGGCATGCCGCGGATCCAGATTGTGACGGCCCCGAATACCATCAGAAAGTATGGCGGCAGCCGGATGTATTTTGCGCCGCCGATCGACTATGACACCGTGATGCGGCGGGTCCCTTGCGGCAGGGTTACGACGGTGGGGGACATACGGGCGTATTTTGCGGCGCAAAGCGGCGCTGATTTTACCGAGCCGATCACGGCGGGCGTGTTCGTGTCGATCGCGGCCTGGGCGAGCCATCAGCGCCAGACAGACCCGACGCCGTACTGGTGGACGCTGAAAGCGAACGGGGAGCTGAATCCCAAATACCCGGGCGGTGTGCAGGCGCAAAAAGAAAAGCTGGAATCAGAGGGACACACTGTTATCGCCAAGGGGAGAACACGGATCCGGTATTATGTCAAAGACTACGAGCGGGCGCTGTTTGATCTGGCGTCTGTGCCGGCAGAACGCTGAACGGCGCAAATTTTCTGCATCCGGCACCAGAATGCGTACTTGCAAGGCGCGGCGATTGCGGGTAAAATGAAAGTGCGGCGGGTGCCCGCCGGACACCCTGCGGAAGGAATGTGATTCCGTTGTACAACCCTCAGCTTGAAACGTTCCTCTGCGTGGCCGAGGCGGGGAGCTTCAATAAGGCTGCCGAGCGGCTCTATATCTCTCCGCCGGCGGTCATCAAGCAGATCAATCTGCTCGAGTCCAGCCTGGATCTGCGGCTGTTTGTCCGCACCCATCGGGGGCTGCAGCTGACCGCGGCCGGAAAGTCGCTGGAGCAGGACGCGAAGTACATCATTCAATACTGCAAAGACTCTGTGACCCGTGCCAGAAACGCCATGCGCGAGAGCACGGATGTGATTCGCATCGGCACCTCGCCGATGACGCCTGCGCAGGTGCTGGTGGATCTGTGGCCAAAGATTCAGCCGGACTGCCCCAATATCAAATTTCAGCTGATTCCATTCGATAACACACCGGAGAATGCGCGCGAGATCCTGGCCAACCTCGGCCAGAACATCGATGTGGTGGCGGGAATTTTTGACGAAACCATGCTGAGCCTGCGCCAGTGCGCCGGACTGGAACTGTACAGGAGCCCGATCTGCTGCGCGGTCTCCGTCCACCACCGGCTGGCCGGCAAGGACCGCCTGCGCGTGCAGGATCTGTATGGTGAGAACCTGATGCTGATGCGCCGCGACTGGAGCCGCTATGTGGATCTGCTGCGTGACGACCTGTGGAAAAACCATCCGCAGATTCATATTGTGGATTTTGATTTTTACGATGTGGCCGCATTCAACCAGTGTGAAAACAACAACTGTGTGCTGATGGCGGTGGAAAACTGGCGATATGTCCATCCGCTGCTGAAAATTCTGCCGGTGGACTGGGACTATACCATCCCGTTCGGGCTGCTCCATGCGCCGGAGCCATCTGCGACGGTGCAGCAGTTCCTGCGGGCGGTGGAGAAAGCAGCCAGGGCAGAACAGGCAAAAAACTGAAAACCTTTCGGTATATACTGCACAACCAAACGCGACTTCTCTGGAAGTCTCGTTTTTTTTATAATCTGAGCAGAAAGGCGGGTGGGACAAAATGAGAATACCGGTGTTTTCCCTCATTTTCCTCTGCCTGCTGTTCTGCCTGGCCGGCTGCGCTGCGCCGGCAGCGCCGGCTGGCAGCGGTGCGGCGCAGAATGCGCCGGATACTGGGGACACCGCATCGTCCGGCGAGCCGGCCAGCGGACAGATGGCCGGCGATGCTGCGGCCGACGGCGCGCCGCAGCCGAATGATGCCCCAATGGACAGCGGCCAGACAGACGATGGGCCGTTCAGTGTGGACACACCGATCCGGACGGTAATCGACGATCCGGTTTTCGAGCCGTATGGCCGGCTGCTCTTCCCGGTGGATGACGGTTACTGGAGCGGGGACACGCTCGGCAGCCTCAGCCTGACGTGGTACCACAATATAGATCCGGATGAGACGGTCGCAATTGTCAATGACCTCTATCGTCGTGCGGCGGCGGGCGAGACGGTGTTCTACGACATCTATTCCGACGATGAGATCGCCGACGATCCGGATAAGGCAGATACGGGGCTGTTCTTTTTTCGGGGCGAGCCGGGCGCGCGCTTCGCCGTGTGCAATGCCGGCGGCGGCTTTGTCTATGTGGGTGCGATGCAGGACAGTTTTCCCCACGCACTGGCGCTGTCCCGCCGCGGCTACAACGCCTTTGCGCTGATCTATCGGCCCGGCGCGCAGACTGCCTGTGAGGACCTGGCACGGGCCATCCGGTTCATCTTTGACCATGCGGAAGCGCTGGACGTGGATACAAGCTGCTATTCCCTCTGGGGCGGTTCGGCCGGCGCGCGGATGGCGGCCTGGCTCGGATCATATGGCCCAGCGGCGTTCGGCGGGGGCGACCTGCCCCGGCCCGGCGCGGTCGTCATGCAGTACACCGGGCACACGGACTACACCGAGAATGACCCGCCAACCTTTGTCTGCGTGGGTGAGGACGACTGGATTGCTGACTGGCGCACCATGGAGCGCCGCCTACAGGCCATGCAGGATCTGGGAATCCCAACGGAGTTTCACCACTACCCGGGTCTGCCGCACGGCTTCGGCCTTGGAACCGGAACGGCGGCGGAGGGATGGCTGGATCAGGCAGTGGCGTTCTGGGAAGCGCAGATGGAATGAATACAATGTGAGGGTTTCAGAAAGGAAGCACAGGACATGAATAACTTCATTTTTCAAAACAGCACAAAGGTATACTTCGGGCAGGGATGCGGCAAGGAATATCTGGCCTGCCTGACGAAAGATGCGCATACCATCCTGCTGGCCTATGGCGGCGGCTCGATCAAGCGCAACGGTGTCTACGACGAAGTGACCGGCATCCTGAAAGAGGCCGGCAAAACTATTGTGGAGTTCACCGGCATTATGGCCAACCCGACCTATGCCAAGGTGCTCGAGGGGGCGCAGCTCGCCCGCGAAAGCGGCGCGGACATGATCCTTGCGGTCGGCGGCGGCTCGGTGATGGACTGCTGCAAGGCGGTGGCGCTCGCCGCGCGCTATGACGGCGATATCTGGGATGATTTCTGGGCGCGTCCCGGCGTGATTCATTGCGAGCCGTTGCCGCTGGGCGTCATCGTCACTGTGACTGGTACCGGCAGCGAGTGCAACGGCGGCGCGGTGATTACCAACGAAGAGAAGAAAGTCAAAACAGGCCGCGATTATCCGCAGCTCAATGCCAGGTTCGCGCTGCTCGATCCGACCTACACCTACTCTGTGCCGGCGCGGCAGATGGTTTCCGGCGGCTTCGACATTCTTAGCCACATTATGGAAACCTATTTCAGCGAGCCGAACGAGGACAACGTCTCCGACGACATTATGGAAGCGCTCATGCGCAGCGTAATCCGCAACCTGCGCGCCGCCATCGCAGATCCGGAGGACTACACCGCCCGCTCAAACCTGATGTGGGATGCGACAATGGCCGAAAACCGGCTGATTAAAATGGGCAAAAAGTGCGACTTTGAGTGCCACAACATGGAGCATCAGCTGGGGGCTTACACGGACTGCAACCACGGCTGCGGGCTGGCAGTGCTGCACCCGGTCTATTACCGGCATATCTACCAGGCCGGCATGCCGAAGTTTGTGCGCTTCGCTGAAAATGTTTGGGGCATCCCGCGCGACGGCAAAAGCGACGAAGCGCTGGCCCGGGCCGGCATTGAGGCGCTGGCGGATTTCATCCGTGAGATCGGGCTGCCCACTACGCTCAAAGAACTCGGCGCAAAAGAAGATCAGCTCAAACAGATTGCCGATTCCTGCGGGATCTCCGCAGGCAGCTACCGGCAGATGACCCATGAGGAGATCCTGGAGATTTTCCAGGAGTGCTACGCCTGAAAGGAGACAACCAATGAAAAAAATCACCGCATTGTTCCTGGTGCTCGGCGTGCTGCTGAGCCTGGCCGCATGTGCCGGCGGGACGGAGGAGACGGCGCCTGCCGCAGAACCGGATACCCAGACGCCTGAGACAGCTGCACCAGAGGAGCCGGCCGAACCGGAGGCAGCGCCCCCGGCCGAACCGGAGGCAGCGGAGCCGGAAGCAGATGCAGAGCCGGAAGCGGATGCAGAAACGGAAGCGCCGTCCGGCGGCACGCTGGTCGTATATTTCTCTGCAACCGGCAATACCGAGCAGGCCGCGCAGTATATCGCGGAACAGACCGGCGGCGACCTGTTTGAACTGGTTCCGTCCGAGCCATACACCGACGACGATCTGGATTGGAACGACCCGGACAGCCGCGTGGTATACGAGCATGACAACGAAGATGCGCGCGACATTGCGCTCGTCGCCGACACTGTGGAAAACTGGGACAGCTACGATACGGTCTTCATCGGGTATCCCATCTGGTGGGGCATCGCCGCCTGCCCGGTCGAAACGTTTGTTGAAGCCAATGATTTCATGGGGAAGACAGTGATTCCGTTTTGCACCTCGTCGAGCTCCGGCCTGGGGGAAAGCGGCGAGCTGCTGGCCGAACTGGCCGGCTCCGGCAACTGGCTGGAGGGCCAGCGCTTCCGTTCAAGCGTCGATGCGGATGATGTCAGCGAATGGCTGA
Organism: uncultured Oscillospiraceae bacterium; assembly: GCA_964523945.1. Taxonomy (GTDB): domain Bacteria; phylum Bacillota; class Clostridia; order Oscillospirales; family Oscillospiraceae; genus CAKTOF01. The sequence continues at coordinate 5,416 of CAZGBU010000078.1, read as the reverse complement.
GCGGCCTTGCGCTGTCGTGAAGCGCGTACAGGAGGCGACGCCATGAAACTGCGGATGCTGTCCGGCGTGCTTGCAGCGGCGCTTGCGCTGGGGCTTGCGGCCTGCGGCGGCGCACCGGATGAGACGGCCGCGCCGTCTGCACCGGACGCGGATGCGGACCGTACCGACGCCGGTGCGGCTGCACCGGCCACAGATGTCCAGCCCGCCGGAGAAGCCGCCGATTCTGCCGAATCCATATCTGATGCGGCGAATGATACATCGGATGCCGCACAGCCCGCCGCGCCGCCGCCGGATTCCTCCTCCGGCGGCGACACGGTGGCGACTGCCGTCGTGACGCCGGACACGCAGCAGGTGCTCTATCTCTGGGAACCGGACAATGTACCGGCCGTCACCGAGTACACCGTCAACAGTGGTGCCTATTCGGATGACCCGGATTTCCGGCCCTATCTGACCAGCTATCCTGTGCCGGCGGGTACGGAGATCAAAGGCGCGGTACTGATCTGTCCCGGCGGCGCCTTCCAGTTCCGCAGCGACCAGACCGAGGGAGTCGATGTGGCGGAGGCGCTCTGTGCACTGGGGTATCAGTGCTTTGTGGTCGATTACCGCCTGCACCCCTACACCCAGCAGGAGAGTGCGCTCGACCTGGCGCGGGCGGTACGCTTTGTCCGCGCCCACGCGGACGAGTATGGATTTGACGAGGCGGATCTTGCGGTCATGGGTTTTTCGGCCGGCGGCATCCTGTGCGGCGAGCTGCTGCTGAACTTTGACGGGGATATTCTTCCCACTGCACTGGATCCGGACTATCAGCCCGACGCGCTGGACACCGTATCTGCTGACGAGTCCGCCTGCGGTATGATCTACGCTTTCTATGGCCGGCTGAGTGTCGGTACGACCGATGTGGCACTGCTGCGCGGGGGGCAGCTGCCGCCCACTTTCTATTGCTATGGCACGCGCGACCCATTCTACGATCAGTTCCTGGCCAACGCCGACGCGGCGGAAGAAGCGGGCGTCCCAGTCGAGCGGCTGCAGCTTGACGGCATGCCACATGGCTTCGGCGCTGCGGGCGGCTGGATCGATACCTATGATACCTGGCTCTCGGCGGTCTTCGCCCAGACATGAGCCTGGCTGCCGAGAGACTGCTTTTCCTCCCTTTATTATGGTGCGCCCCGTCCCGCGATTTGCGGGGCGGGGCGGCCGCACAATCCCACGAAAAGAAGGCGTTGGAGCGCGATGGACGATCCACGGGAAACATACTTGTTTGAACAGATGCCGGTGCCAAAAGCGGTGGCGACACTGGCCATCCCCACGATCATCAGCCAGATTGTGACGATGATTTACAATCTGGCCGACACGTTTTTCATTGGCCAACTCGCAAACCCGGCCATGGTGGCGGCGGTGTCGCTGGTTTCGCCGTGGTTCAATCTGCTTACGGCCCTGGGCAATCTGTTCGGCCTGGGCGGCAGCAGCCTGATCTCGCGGCTGCTGGGCGCGCATGACCACGGCCGTATTCGGCATGTAGCTGCGTTCAGCGTTTGGGGCGGCGCGGCAGTGACACTGCTGTTTTCGCTGTGCACACTGGCACTGCGCGTGCCGCTGCTGCGCTTTCTGGGCGCCAGTCCCGACACAATCGGCTATGCGACCGATTATCTTCTCTGGGTGGTGGTGATCGGCGGTGTGCCGACGGTGGTTAGCCTGATCATGGGGCATCTGCTGCGCAGCGAGGGCCACGCCAGGTCTGCCAGCGCCGGCATGATGTTCGGCGGTATCCTGAATGTCGTGCTGGACCCGATTCTGATCTTTGTATGCCACCTGGAAGTGGCTGGTGCAGCCATTGCCACGGCGGCGTCCAACGCCGCGTCGGTGGTGTTTTTTGCTGTGGCCTACCTGCGCCTTGGGGAGAAGACAGCGGTATCGCTCCATCCGCGGTACTTCACGTTCCGCTACGCGGGACAGGTCTTTTCGGTGGGCATCGCTTCCGCGCTGGCCACTGCACTGGGCAATGCGTCGAATATGGTCATGGTGCGTCTGGCTTCCGGCTACGGGGATATCCCGGTGGCAGCCTACGGCATCGTCAAGCGCATCGATCAGTTTCCGCTGAATGTCTCAATGGGGCTGTGTCAGGGCTTTATGCCGCTGGTGGGCTACAACTTCGCATCCAAGAACTATCAGCGGATGCGGCGCGTATCAGTCTTCTCCTGGAAGACGGCACTGGTGATGTCGGCCTGCTTTGTGGCCTGTTTTGCCGGCTTTGCGCCGCTGATTCTGCATCTGTTCATTCCGGAGGCCGAAACCAGTGCGCTGGGAGCACACTTTTTGCGGGTTGCCTGCCTGGCCGTACCGCTGACGTCGGTGAATTTTTTGATCAGCTATACACTCCAGGCAATGGGCAAGGGGCCGCAGTCGGCCATTTTGACCTTTAGCCGGCAGGGCCTGCTCAACATCCCGCTGCTGATCGGGATGAATGCATTGTTCGGCCTGTATGGCATGATCTGGACGCAGCTTGTCGTGGAGGTCATTATGCTGCCGGTTTCGCTGGCTATGTACGCGCGCACATTCCGCAGGCTGCATGCTGGGTAATAACCTTTTGGTTTGCGCTGGAAAACAAACGGAGACTTCCGCTTCATGTGTGCTGGGGCTACAATGGATGCAGAGAAAAGGAGATGGGCAGAATGCAGACGAGGGTACTGGGACGGAATCTCACCGTCTCCGCTGTTGGGCTGGGCTGTATGGGATTTTCCCATGCCTACGGTGCGCCGACCGAGGAGAAGGAGGCCGTCCGGCTGCTCCGCCGCGCAGTTGCGCTGGGCTATACGTTTTTTGACACCGCAGAGGTCTACGGCACGCCGGACGATCCGCACGTCAATGAGCGCCTCGTGGGCGAGGCTCTTGAACCGGTGCGCGACCAAGTTGTCATCGCCACCAAGTTCGGCCTGCGGTTTGATTTTGAAAGCGGAAGAGTCCCGCTGCCGCTGATCCCCGACTCCCGGCCGGAGACGATCCGCCGGTCGGTGGAGGCGTCGCTGAAGCGGCTGAGAACCGACCATATCGACCTGTATTTCCAGCACCGCTCTGACCCTGCTGTCGCACCGGAGGCAGTCGCCGGCGTCATGGCTGACCTGATCCGGGAGGGCAAGATCACCCACTGGGGCATCTCCGAGGCCAATGAGGACTTACCTGCGCCGCGCCCATGCTGTCTGCCCGGTGACGGCGGTGCAGAACCGCTATTCGATGATGGCGCGGCACCATGAGGTGCTGTTTCCGGTGCTCGAGGAGCTGGGCGTCAGCCTGGTGGCTTTTTCGCCCATGGCCAACGGATTTCTGACCGACGGCTACGGTGTGGGCACGCGTTTTGATCCCGCCACGGACTACCGCGCCGCCATGCCGCAGTTCACTGACGCAGCTGTTGAGCAGAATCAGGCGCTGCTTGCGCTGCTGCGGCGTACTGCCGCAGAAAAACAAGCGACGCCGGCGCAGATCTCGCTGGCCTGGATGCTGTGTAAAAAGCCATGGATCGTGCCAATTCCCGGGACCAGAAAGGAGCAGCGGATGGCGGAAAACGCGGGTGCGGCGGATGTGACGCTCTCGCCGGACGAAGTCCGTGCCATCGACGACGCGCTTGGCGGCATGGATATGTCCGCCGTATTTGGTGGAACCGAACTGGAAAACAACGCAAAACAAAAATGATACAGGAGGAAAAATCATGGAATATGCAACACTGAACAACGGAATTAACATGCCGATGGCCGGTATCGGCACCTTTCTTCTGACGCCGGACGAAGCCGAGGCCTCCGTCCTCAGTGCGCTGGAGAGCGGCTACCGTCTGATCGACACGGCCAACGCCTATTTCAATGAGAAAGCTGTCGGCCGCGCGATGAAGCGCTCTGGCCTCAAGCGTGAGGAAATCTTCCTGGAGACCAAGCTCTGGCCGAGCTTCTACGAGCAGCCCGATGCGGTGGAAAAGACGCTTCAGCGCCTGGACACCGACTATATTGACATTGACCTGCTTCTGATCCATCAGCCCGCGGGCAACTATGTGGCCGGCTACCGGCAGATGGAGCAGGCGTACAAAGACGGCAAAGTGCGCGCCATTGGCCTGTCCAACTTTGACGTAGCACAGATCCAGGAGATTTTGGATCTGTGTGAGGTCAAACCGGCCGTGCTTCAGACCGAGGTGCACCCGTATTCGCAGGAAAAGACGCTCAAGGCATTTCTGGAGAAAGAGGGTATCGTCATTCAGGCATGGTACCCGCTTGGCCACGGCGACCGGGCGCTGATCGAAGAGCCGCTGTTCACGGAGCTGGGTAAAAAGTACGGAAAGTCCAACGCCCAGATCATTCTGCGCTGGCACATTCAGGCTGGCAACATCGTAATTCCGGGCTCGAAGAACCCGGCGCACATCCGCGACAATTTTGACCTGTTCGATTTTGTGCTGACGGATGACGAGATGGCGCGCATTGCCGCGATGGATCAGGGCAAGCGCTATTATACCAGCACGCCGGAGATGCTGAAGGCCTATGCTGAGATGGTGCCCGATGTGGACGGGCAGAAATAAGGGAGGAGACAGAGCGATGCGCAGAGACTTTGGCAGTCAGTCCTGGTTTTATCCGCTGCCGGTGCTGATTATTGGCACCTATAATGACGACGGTTCTGCCGACGCGATGAACGCCGCCTGGGGCGGACTGTATGATGCCGACAAGGTGGTGCTTTGCCTGAGTGCGGGCCACCGGACCACAGCCAACCTTCAGGCCCGGGGCGCATTTACGATCAGCTTTGCGGATGCGGCCCATGTTGTGCCCGCCGACTATGTGGGCATCGTTTCAGCCAATACAGAACCAGATAAAATGGGGAAGTCCGGTTTTCACACGACTAAAAGCAAACATGTTGACGCCCCGCTGATTGACGAGCTGCCGGTTGCACTCGAGTGCCGGTTTCTCAAGATCAACGAGGACGGCAATGTGATCGGTGAGATTGTCAACATCAGCGCCGACGAGTCGGTTCTGGATGCGGCGGGGAACATTGACTTTTCGGCGTTTCGACCAATTGCCTATGAACCTGCCCACAGACGCTATCATGTGCTGGGTGACGTGGTGGGCAATGCGTTTCGCGATGGAGCAAAGCTGAAATAATCAACGCAGATGCGGGAATATAATATGTACCCCGATGCAGGATTGCAATCCTGCATCGGGGTGTTTTTTTGCGCTGGCGGGGATTTGCCTGTAACGATGCATCAATGATTCGACATTCCAAAAGTTGGGATTGAGAGTAGGAAAATTTGCGCGCCAAATCGAGGCTGTGCGGGGAGCAAAAGAGACAAAGATGTATTAAATACGAATTGTAATACATGAAAAATATGAACCATAATAACAAAACGATGACCCGATTTTAGGTAATGTGCTAATTGACTTCGATGAAATTG
>CAZGBU010000077.1:0-10146 GCA_964523945.1 uncultured Oscillospiraceae bacterium | reverse complement strand
GCAAATTCTCCTTTATAGTTTGACGGAAATGCAGTATAATGTCAACTAGGAAAAGGAGGTTTGGCCACCATGATGGAATTTCATCTGGATTCTGCCGGGGCGGGTACAATTCGCTGCGGCGTGTGGGAGCCGGAGGGCGAGCCGCGCGCCGTTGTGCAGCTTGTCCACGGTATTGCCGAGCACATCGGGCGCTATGATGATTTTGCGCAGTTTCTGACGGCGCATGGTTTCCTGGTTGCTGCTGAGGACCATATGGGACACGGCGGCTCGATCTCAGACACATGCGGGCAGGGATATTTCAGCGGCGGCTGGGAAGCAGCTGTAACGGATGTGCACAGCCTGACCGTGCAGGTGCGCAGCCGCTATCCGGCGCTGCCCTATGTCCTGATGGGGCACAGCATGGGCTCATTTCTTGCGCGCACATTTTTGTTCCAATATCCAAACAGCGGCCTGTCCGCAGTGATTCTATCCGGCACGGGCCGGCAGAACCCGGCAGTGCTGTCGGCAGGGCTTGCAATCTGCCGGCGGGAAGCGCGCCGCTATGGAGAGACCGGCCATAGTCCGCTGATCCAAAAGCTGATTTTCGGCGCTTACAACAGGCAGTTCCTGGATGCGCGCACACCGAACGACTGGATCTGTTCGGTGCACGAAGTCGTCGACGCCTATGAGGCCGATCCGCTTTGCGGCTTTATGCCGACCGTTGGGCTGGCGCGCGAGCTGCTGCGTGGCATCCAGATGATCCAGAAGCGTTCCAACCTTGTTCGGATGCGGCGTGACCTGCCGGTTCTGTTCTTCTCCGGCGCGCTCGATCCGGTCGGTGCGAACGGCGCTGGTGTCCGCCGCGCCGCGCAGGCGTTTCGGTCGGTCGGCATGCAGGACGTAACCTGCAAGCTCTATCCGAACGGCCGGCATGAGATGCTCAACGAAGCAAACCGGCAGGAGGTCTATGAGGATGTCCTGAACTGGATCGAGTCCAAATTGTAAAGTCCGGTTTATCGGACAGATGATGCGGTATCCTGTGGCCATACCAGAGAAAGCAGGTGTGGTGATGCAGATCCGATTCCGCTATGTATCCGGTCATGTCGAAGCGTACGATGCGGCGGGAAGATTCCTGTTCTCCGCAGACACAATGGCGGAAGCGTACGCAATTGCGGAGGAAGCATGAGAAATTTCAAGGCTGTTATCTGTTATGACGGCACACGCTACCGCGGATGGCAGCGGCAGGGGAACACATCGAATACGATCCAGGCGCGGCTTGAGTCCGACCTGTCCGCGTTGCTTTCGCAGCCGGTCGAGGTTGCGGGCAGCGGGCGGACAGACGCCGGCGCGCATGCCAGGGGGCAGGTGATCAGCTTTCACGCAGATACGGCGTTGACGGCAGAGGCACTGCTGCATGGGCTGCGCGGCCGCCTGCCGGCCGACATCGGCGCCATATCGGTGGAGGATGCGCCGCCGCGCTTTCATGCCCGGCTGTCCGCTCGCGAGAAGATATACTGTTATCGCATCTGGGATGCGGACGAACCTTGCGTGTTTGAGCGCCGTTTTGTCTGGCGGCGGCCGGGGACGCTGGATTTGGCGCGGATGCGGCGTGCGGCGGAAGCCCTGCTTGGCACGCATGATTTTGCAGCGTTCTGCACCGCGCACAGCAAGAAAAAATCAACGGTGCGGACGCTCTCTGCCCTGACAGTCGCGCGCTGCGGTCCGGAGGTTCAGATCCTGGCCGCGGCAGACGGCTTCTTGTATCATATGGTCCGAATTCTGGTGGGAACACTTGCGGAGATTGGCGATGGCAGCAGACCAGAAGATGCTGCGGCTGCGGCGCTTGCCGCACGCGACCGGCAGCAGGCCGGCCCGACAGCTCCGGCACAGGGACTTTGCCTAATGGAGGTGCGCTATTGAACATTCAGATTTTCGGGACAAGCAAGTCCTTTGATACAAAGAAAGCCGAGCGCTGGTTCAAAGAGCGGCGGATCAAATTTCAATCGATCGATCTGGTGAAGTACGGCATGTCTGGCGGCGAGTTTGACAGCGTGCTGCGCGCAGTCGGCGGCGTCGATCATCTGATTGACTGGGATGCCAAAGCACCGGAGATTGATCTGATGCGCTATATGGACGACGCTGCGGCGAAAGAGGACAAACTCTTTGACAATCCGAGGCTCATCAAAGCGCCCGTTGTGCGGAATGGAAAACAGGCGACGGTTGGCTATTGCCCTGAGATCTGGGAGCAGTGGACATAATGGTTGTGTTTATGGCCTGCCTGATTGCGCTGCTTGTGCTGGGCATCGGGATGCTGATAAAGCCATATTATTTCTGGAGATACAGCCAGTGTTGGATCTCAGAGGGTGGGGAACCGACGGATTTGGCGCTGATTGCCTTTCGCATCAGCGGAGCTGTGCTGCTCCTTGTTTCTGCCTGTGCAATTGGTGTTTTGCTGTTCTACTGAAAAAATGCCCCGGTTCCTTTATGGAACCGGGGCGTTCTGTTTGTATTTTATCGGCCCGCTTCGTCGCGGCGCTCGAGCTGCTCGTACTTGGCTTTGGATTCCTCCTCCGCCTTTTCGAACAGCACCTGCGCGCGATCCGGGAACGCGAGTTTCAGCGAGCTGTAGCGCACCTCGCTCATGAGATAGTCGACATAGCTGCCGGACGGCGCCTTGGAGTCGAGCTGGAACGGCTTTTCCTTACGCGGATCATACCGGAACAGGAACCAGTAACCAGCTTCAACAGCGCGCTTCATTGTCTCCATCGATCTGCCCATACCGGCGCGTGCGCCGTGGTTGATGCAGGGGGCATAGGCGATGACGATCGACGGGCCGTCATAGCTCTCCGCCTCGCGGATGGCCTTGAGCGTCTGGTTGTAGTCCGCGCCCATGGCGACCTGCGCAACATAGACATAGCCGTAGGTCATGGCGATTTGCGCGAGATCTTTTTTCTTTGTCTCCTTGCCGGAGGCGGCGAACTGGGCCACCGCACCGGTCGGCGTCGACTTCGAGGACTGACCGCCGGTGTTGGAGTATACCTCGGTGTCAAAAACCAGAATATTGACGTTTTCACCGGAGGCAAGCACATGATCCAGGCCGCCGTAGCCGATGTCGTAGGCCCAGCCATCGCCGCCAAAAATCCACATCGAGGGCTTTGCAAGCAAATCTGCGTTCGCAACGACCTCGCGGGCGTAGCCGCATGCTTCGCAGGGACACTGCTTGCCATTGTTCAGCCAGGCTTCCTCAAACGGCGTGCCGGTAAAATCGCGTTCGCCCGCGGCTTTGCACAGCGCGAGCAGCTTTTCGCCCGCGGCTCTGGCACCAGCCGCATCCTCCATCTGGTCAAGCCATTCCTGGCCGGCAGCCGCAACATCTTCATCGCAGTACGGCACCGCCACCAGTTTGCGCACAATGTCGGCCAGTCGCGCGCGGCGCTGCTTCATTGCGATTGCCTCGCCGAGGCCGTACTCCGCATTGTCCTCAAACAGCGAATTCGACCAAGCCGGGCCGCGGCCGGCCTTATTGACGGTGTATGGCGTTGACGGCGCGGAGCCGCCCCAGATCGAAGAGCAGCCCGTGGCGTTGGCAATGAACATCCGGTCTCCGTAGAGCTGCGTAACGAGCTTGGCATACGGTGTTTCGCCGCAGCCGGCGCATGCGCCGGAGAACTCGAACAGCGGCTGACGGAACTGCGACCCCTTGACGGTCGAATCGTCAAACGGCAGCACCTTTTCGCTGACATTCTCAAATGCGTAATTATACTGCTGCTGGGCCTGGTCGGAGATCGGCGCAAGCTGAAGCGCTTTTTCCTTGGCCGGGCAGACGTTGACGCAGGAGCCACAGCCGGTGCAGTCGAGATCCGAGATCTGGATCGAGAAGTGCAGCCCATCGACGCCCTTGCCGGCCATCGGTTTGGACTTTGTCCCCTCGGGCGCGGCGGACAGTTCCGCGCCGTTCATCACAAACGGGCGGATGACCGCATGCGGGCAGACATACGAGCAGAAGTTGCACTGGATGCAGTTTTCCGGCAGCCAGACCGGGGCGACAGCGGAGATGCCGCGTTTTTCATAAGCAGCGGTACCGGCCGGCAGCGTGCCGTCGGCCATGCTCATCAGCTTCGAGACGGGAATCGCATCGCCGACCATCGCGTTGGCGGGCACGAGTACATCATCAAGGAACTGTTTCATCTCCGGATCGTCGCAGGCGATGCCGGCGGCTGTGGTCTCGTCAACTGCATCTTTCCAGCTCGCAGGGATTTCGAGCTTGACCAGGTTGGTGAGGCCGGCGTCGACGGCGGCCTTGTTCTTGGCGACGACATCCTCGCCCTTGTGGCCGTAGGTGGCGACGATGGCGTCCTTCATGTATTTCTCAGCGTCGTCAATCGGAATAATGTTGGCCAGCTTGAAGAATGCGGCCTGCAGGATCATATTGAACTTGTTGCCCAAGCCGAGCTCCTGGCCGAGCTTAGCCGCATCGACCGTATAGACCTGAATGTTGTTTTCGGCAATGTAGCGTTTCGCATCAGCCGGCAGGACGCGGCCGAGCTGCTCGACATCGTAGCCGCAGTTGATGAGGAACGTACCGCCCGGCTTGAGATCCTGTGCCATCGGGTATTTTTCAAGATATGAAGCCTGGTGGCATGCGACAAAGTCGCTCGCCGTAACATAGTACGTCGAACGGATCGGCTCTGGCCCGAAGCGCAGGTGCGAGATGGTGACGCCGCCTGATTTTTTCGAGTCGTACTGGAAATACGCCTGGATCTTGAGGTCGGTGTTATCGCCGATGATCTTGATGGAGTTCTTGTTTGCACCGACGGTGCCGTCGGAGCCAAGGCCCCAGAACTTGCAGGCAGTGTTGTCCTTGGCCTGCGTGTCGATAATCTCATCGAGCGGCAGCGACAGATGGGTCACATCGTCGGTGATACCGATTGTGAACGGATGCTGCGGGTTCTGCTTGGCCAGGTTGCGGTAAACGGCCAGATAGCAGCTCGGCCCGGTGTCTTTCGAGCCGAGGCCGTAGCGGCCGCCGATGACGCTGACACCGGCGAACTTTGTGCCGGCGAGCGCCGTGACAACATCCTGAAACAGCGGCTCACCGAGCGAGCCGGACTCCTTGCAGCGGTCGAGCACCGCGATGCGCTCGACTGTCTCCGGCAGAACAGCGATCAGGTGTTTGGCCGAGAACGGACGGTAGAGATGGACGTTGACAAGGCCGACCTTTTCGCCGCGTTCGTTCAGATAGTCGACAACCTCTTCAATCGCGTCGCACGACGAACCCATCGAGACAATGACATGCTTTGCGTCGGGCGCACCGTAGTAATTGAACGGCTTGTAGTTTGTGCCGATGCGGGCGTTGACTTTCTCCATGTTGGCGACGACGTCGTCGACAATGTTGTCAACATGCTGATTGCCGGCCTCGCGCACCTGGAAGAAAATATCCGGGTTCTGTGCCGAGCCGCGCAGGACAGGATGTTCGGGGCTGAGCGCGTGCGCGCGGAAGCGCTCGACCTGCTCCATATCGAGCATATCTTTCAGTTCGTCGTAATCCCAAACGGCGATCTTCTGGATCTCGTGCGAGGTGCGGAAGCCGTCGAAGAAATGCACAAACGCATGATGCCCTTCGATGGCGGACAGGTGCGTCACCGCGGCCAGATCCATAACCTCCTGCGGGTTCGACGAGGCGAGCATCGCAAATCCGGTACCGCGGCAGGCCATCACGTCGGAGTGGTCGCCGAAGATCGACAGCGCATGCGTCGCGAGCGCGCGGGCAGAGACGTGGATGACGCAGGGAAGCTGCTCCGCCGCAATTTTGTACATATTCGGAATCATCAGCAGCAGACCCTGTGATGCGGTGAACGTCGTGGTCAGCGCACCGGCGGACAGGGAGCCGTGTACTGCACCGGCTGCGCCGCCTTCAGACTGCATCTCGGCAATCTTGAGCCGCTGGCCAAAGATGTTCTCCCGGCCATTGGCAGCCCAGTCGTCGGCGAGCTCAGCCATCACAGACGACGGCGTGATCGGATAGATGGCGGCAACCTCGGTATACGCATAGGCGACGTGTGCCGCGGCGGTGTTGCCGTCCATCGATTTGTATGCTCGAGCCATCTTGCAAAACCTCCATACACTCAGAAGTACCACAATTTTATCATAATTCACGGCAAAAAGTAAATCACCCGCCGGAAAAAGAATTTCTTTTTTCACAATCCCACAACAAACGGATGCAATTGCAAGAAAAATGCGCGTACTTGCATAAATGAAAATTGTATTTCGGACGCGAATGCGCTATAATAGTGGAAATTGCGTGGTTTGGGGGAGTCGGCTTGTACAGCAGCATCGCCTCTTTGGGACTGACCGGAATCGAGGGCTACGGGGTTTCGGTCGAGTGCAATATCACAAACGGGCTGCCGGCGTTTGAACTGGTCGGCCTGCCCGACGCGGCGGTGCGCGAGGCGCGTGAGCGCGTGCGCTCTGCGGTCAAAAACTGCGGGTTCAAATTTCCCGTCAGCCGGATTACGCTCAATCTCGCACCGGCCGGGACGAAAAAATCCGGCACGCTGTATGATCTGCCGATTCTGCTCGGGATCCTGTCGGCGGCAGGCGACCTGAAGCTGCCGCGGGAGCGGTGTGCGTTTCTTGGCGAGCTGAGCCTCGACGGCAAACTCCGTCCGGTTTCCGGCGTGCTGCCCATGGCGCTGGCATTGAAGCCGTTTATGTGCCGGCGGCAAACGCGCCGGAGGCCACGCTGGCCGAGGGCCTGACAGTCTATGGCGTGACGGATGTGTGCCAACTGGTCCAGCACCTGACCGGCGAGGCGCCGATTGCACCGCAGCCGTCATGGCAGCCGACAGAGCGGGTGCGGCCGGCACTGGATTTTGCCGATGTGGTCGGCCAGGAAAATGCCAAGCGCGCGCTGGAAATTGCGGCGGCCGGCGGGCACAACGTGCTGCTGATCGGACCGCCCGGCTCGGGCAAGAGCATGCTCGCCAAGCGGCTGCCTTCGATTCTGCCGGATATGACGCGCGAAGAGGCGCTCGAAGTGACACAGCTCTACTCCATCATGGGTATGCTGCACAGTGACGAGCCGCTTGTGACGGAGCGGCCGTTCCGCAGCCCGCACCACACGATCTCCGCTGCGGGTCTGATGGGCGGCGGACCAAACCCCAAGCCGGGGGAGATCTCGCTGGCACATCACGGCGTGCTGTTTCTCGACGAGTTACCGGAGTTCCGCAAGGATACGCTGGAGGGGCTGCGTCAGCCGCTTGAGGACGGCGCGGTTACCATCTCGCGCGTGAGCAGGAGTGTGACTTACCCGAGCGAATTCATGCTGGTCTGTGCAATGAACCCATGCCGCTGCGGCTGGTATGGACATCCGTCCGGTCGGTGCAGCTGTTCCCAGGCGTCGGTTGACCAGTATATGAGCCGCATTTCCGGTCCGCTGCTCGACCGCATCGATATCGTGGTCGAGGTGCCGTCGGTGGAGTTTGATGCGCTCTCGCAGCGGGCCGCGTCCGAGCCGTCGGCTGTGATCCGTGCACGCGTCAATGCGGCCCGTAAGATCCAGCAAACGCGTTACTGCGGGCGGCGCATCCCGTGCAACGCGGCGATGGAGCCGGCAGACCTGCGCAGCTGCTGCGCGCTCGACGGGACATGCACTAACCTGATGAAAGCGGCCTTTGAGCGGCTGCATATGACTGCGCGCAGCTACGACCGTGTGCTGAAAGTCGCCCGAACGATTGCCGATCTTGCCGGTGCGCAGACAATCGCGCCGGCGCACATTGCCGAAGCGATCCAGTATCGCTCGGTCCGGCTGGGCCGGAACTGAAGAAGAATGGGAGAGAATCATGAAAGAATTGTTTTTGTTGAAGCTGGGTGAGATCGTGCTGAAAGGTCTCAACCGGCGTTCATTTGAGCAGCAGCTCAGCCATAATCTCAGCCGCCGCCTGCGCGAGTGCGGCGCATTCCGGCTGCGTACGGTGCAGTCGACGGTCTATGTCGAACCGGAAAGCGACGACTGCGACCTCGACGCGGCGTGGGAGGTCTGCCGGTGCGTCTTCGGCGTTGTCTCGGTCTGCCGCTGCCGCGCATGCGAGAAATCGCTCGACGCGATTGCGCAGACGGCGGCGGAGTATCTCGGTCCGGCGCTTTCCTGTGCAGAGAGCTTCAAGGTTGAATCAAAGCGCTCGGATAAACGCTTTGCCTATAACTCGATCCAGATTTCGCAGGAGGTTGGCGGGCAGCTGGCCGAGCGGTTCCCGTCGGTGCGTGTCGATCTCCATCACCCGGCCTATACGGTCTTTGTGGAAGTGCGCGAACAGGCTGCCTATGTCCACGGCCCGGCCGAGCCGGGGGCGGGCGGCCTGCCGACTGGTGTCGGCGGACGCGCAGCAGTGCTGCTCTCGGGCGGAATAGATTCGCCGGTCGCTGGTTATATGATGGCCAAGCGCGGTGTGGAGCTGGAGTGCGTTCACTTTTTCTCCTATCCATATACGTCGGAGCGTGCACGGGAGAAGGTGCTCGAGCTCGCACGGCTGATGACAAAATACTGCGGCCGCATGACAGTCAATGTCGTCGGCTTCACCGAGGTGCAGGAGGCGATCCGCGATCACTGCCCGGAGGAATATTTCACCATCATCATGCGCCGGTTCATGATGCGCATCGCCGAACGCATCGCCGCGAAGCACGGCTGCCTTTCACTTGTCACCGGCGAGAGCCTGGGGCAGGTGGCCAGCCAGACGATGCAGGCGATGGCGGTGACGAACGCAGTGTGTACAATGCCGGTGTTCCGCCCGCTGATCGGTATGGACAAAGAGGAGATCGTGACAATTGCACGCCGGATCGGCACGCTTGAAACGTCGATCCTTCCATATGAGGACTGTTGCACGGTGTTTACGCCGAAGCATCCGAAAACAAAGCCGGATCTGCGTGCGGTGGAGCAGGCGGAGGCCCGGCTCGACGCGGATGCGCTGATCGCGCGGGCAATCGAAAATACAGAAAAGGTGGCGGTGCGCTACTATGGCTGAGGATCTGGCGGTGCGCGCGGTCGAAGCGCTGCGGCGCGCGGGGAAGACGGTTGCAACGGCGGAATCCTGCACCGGCGGCCTGATCGGCAAGCGCGTGACCGACATTCCCGGCAGCTCGACGGTCTATCCGGGCGGCCTGATTGTCTATTCGGATGCGGCCAAGCAGCGGCTGCTCGGCGTGCCGGATGCACTGCTTGCACGCGAGGGCGCCGTCTCCGAGCCGGTCGCGTTGGAGCTGGCCACGCGCGTGCGTGCGCAGATGCAGACGGATTTCGGCATCGGCGTCACCGGCCTGGCCGGGCCGGACGCCGACGGCAGCGGCAAACCGGTCGGGCTGATCTATGTCGCGCTGAGTGATGCGCGCACTGTAACCTGCACGGTATTGCACCTGGGAAACGATCGCGCGGCAAACCGCATGGCTGCGAGCGACTGTGCGTTTTCCATGCTGCTGCGCGCGCTCGATTCAGAGTGATCAAACGGGCACCCCCGTCCGGCAATGCCGGACGGGGGTGCTTGATTATGGGCGGATCACACGATCCGGTTTGTTTTCGCAGCAGGGCTGCCCGCCCGCGCGTCACATCAATTCTCATTCCTGCCGCAGGCGCTCGACAATGGTTGCGCGCGAGACGGAACGGTATACCGCCAGCGGCAGCAGAATGCCAAGCAGGGCAAAGACCGGCGTCACGATCAGGAATGGCAGCAGGGTAAAGCGATAGGTGAAGAACCAGAACAGACTTTCCACGGCGGTAAAGGCCACCGGACCCAGGGCCAGCGCCAGCGCCAGCGCCAGGGAGATCACCACCGCTCCAAGGGCGTAGAACAGGCCTTCGTACACCAGCATGGTTTTCAGCTGCTTCCCGGTCATGCCAATGGACTGGAGCACTGCAAACTCCCGCTTGCGGGCGATGATGCCGGTGAGGATGGCGTTGAAGAAGTTCAGCACGCCCACCAAAGCCACGATGAAGCTCAGGGCGGCGCCCAGCAGCAAAAACATGCTCCGCATGCTTTCAAATTCCCCGGCATAGGTGGCCTTGCTCTCGTAGTCGAACTGAGGGTTCGCGTTCTCCGTATAGTCCGTCAGGAATTCCTCCATGGCGCCATTGGCCTCGTCGGTGGTGTCAAAAGCGTAGTACATCACGTCCGACGT
>CAZGBU010000076.1:0-10244 GCA_964523945.1 uncultured Oscillospiraceae bacterium | reverse complement strand
GCCTCGGTATGAAGTTTGAGCTGCACTCGTGCGGTTACATCACACCGCTTGTTGGTGATTTTGTTTCGCTCGGCATGGACATCCTCCAGCCGCTGCAGACAAACAATGACCTGAAGTATATCAAGGAAACCTATGGCAAGGATATCATTCTGCGTCTGGCGATCTTTGACAAACAGATGGCCTCACTGCAAATCACTGAAGAAGAGGCACGCGCACAGATGCAGGATTGGTTCCGTACGCTGGCCCCCGGGGGTAATTTCCTGTCGGATCTTGTTCCCATCAACGATCCATACTATGTCATCCTCCGCGAAGAACAGGATAAGTTCGAAAAAGAGTTTTATCATCTGTGAAAAGCGGCGCCGCAGCCCAACCGGGCTGCGGCGTCGCTTTTCAGTTACGCATCCGGCTCCATCGCATGGTGCAGCTTCTCGGTAATTGCACCGCGGAAAATGGCGGTCGCGTGGTTGTGCAGCATATTCAGGCCGCCAACAGCCAGCTTCATTGACAGCTCGCCGCTCATGGACAGATCCTGGTCAAAGATAAACCGGATCTCCTGATCCACCTGCTTACCACCGCGGCGCACAAATCCCGGTCCGGCATGCAGCTTCAACCGGCAACCGCTGGAAATGGCCATTTCGATATCAGTCGCGCACTTGGTCACGCGTGCTTCCTGCACGTCCTCCTCATCGAGCACACCGAGATATTTCGCATCAATTAGCTCACGCCATGGCGTATCCGCAAGGTCGAGGGCCTTGCGCGAAATCGCATTGACATAACGCAAGCCAATCCGCTCAAATGCGGCGGGCTGATAGCGCTCGATGAATTCAGCCAGCGGCCGGTCCAGCTTCTGCGCAAAATCCTCCCAGCCGGTGTAGGCTGTGGTCGACAGCGCGATGAACGAGCTGGTCAGATTCAGCTTCCAGCGCCCGTCGAGCGAAAGAAAATTGTGGTTAACAACCGGCTTGGCAGCCTCAAGCTGTGGATTGGCCGTATTCAGCCCGACAATTTTGGGCGCAGGGCGCTCATTGACGGCCTGATACTTTGGAAACGCGGCGCGGATTGCATCCTGATATTCCGCCGGCTCTTTCGTCCCAATCGAGAGAATGGCTGGAAAGCGGAGCTGGCAGATTACCTCGAGCAGCTGCGGCCTGGCATAGCGGCAGCGCGGCGCATCGGAAAACAGCATGGAATAACCTCCTTTTCTTTATTTTAAACAGCCGGCAGTCAAATGTCAATTTTCCATTCTGCTGTAAAAAAAAAGGCGGCGGGGCAATGCCCCGCCGCATCAATCTGTATCGTAATTCAACGAATATCCATTACAACTTTTTCCGGCGGCCGGTCAAGCTGTTCCGGCCGCTGCAGGCAACGCTTGATGTACTTCAGTGCCATGGCGTAGTAAAACCCGTCGCAGATACGCTCGTCGGTTACAACTGTAAAGTCGACGTATTTCCGTCGAACAACCGTGCCGTCAGACTGCACTTCATTCGCCCACCGCTTTGCGCCAAATGCGAGGAAAATCGGTAGGTTTCCGAAATCATACAGGTGATGATAGATCGGAGGAATGCCGAGCGACCCCATCGATGTGATAAACAGCGAGCCGTGAAACGGGCTGACGCGAAGCAGCGCTGACGGCAACAGGCCAAAATAATCCAGCAGACGCAAAAACCAGATTACAAATTTCAGCAGCACGCTCGGAATCATACTGATCAGGCCAGCCGTTCGGTCGAAGGAGCTGTCGAGCGGCTGCGACTTGGCCGCTTCGACCGCATCATTGAACTGCCGGTAAATGCTCTCAGCTGTTTCATCCGGGCGATAAATCAGGTTGATCATGGTGTCCGGCGCCGCAACAGTCATATCCTTTTTGATTGTCATGCAGACCTCAATGTTGTTGCGTGCATACACCTTCTGCCCGGACAGGAATCGGTTGATACCGGGGTACTGCGATACTGCCCGTACATACGCAGCCAAGAACACATGCTGGATGCCGAAGTTGGACAGTCCCTCCTTGCGCTTTTTGCGGATGTAGGCCTCCATCTCCGAAATCTCGACGCTGTCGCGAATCAAATTCGAAGCACCGTTTCGATTTACCATAATATAAGGCGAAACCATGGAGATCGGCGGCAGCGTGCGCAGCCGCCGGCCGTCTGCCCGATCGCCCCAGGTCGGATAATGCTGTCCGTCTTCCGGTCTGCGGCGAAGCGCAAACAACAGACACAGTACCGAGGCCATAATCCCGAGCACCGGGATCTCCGGCAGCCACTGATCCAGCCGGGAATACCGATAGATCAGCGTGTCTTCAACAAAAATATGGAACAGGAGCGGCAGCAGAAACGCCAGAACCGCAAGCAGCTTGGTCCTGCTGCGGCCGGAGACCGTCCGCGTAAAGACGACTGCAACCACCAGATACAGCAACCAGCACAACAGCAGATGCCACAGCATAAATGTTGTCGCCCGGAACGCAAAGCTGATACAGCCGAGGACGACCGGGATCGCAGTCCGATAAATGCGCGTCGGTCCGCAAAGGAAAACCAGCAGTACAAACAGGAACATTGAAAAGATCGCCAGAGGAATTTGGGTCACAAACAAGACCTTGTTCGGCATGCCATAGAGCCGATAGGCCAGAATGCGAGCCACTGCCGATCCAATCATCAGTGCCGCAGATAACCATACAAGCGGATTGGAGCGCCGGATGAAATAATTAACTCTTTTCTCCATGGCGGCATTATAACATAACCCGGCTTACCGATGCAAGGCGCGCGGCGTATTTTCGGCACAATACCGAACCGCGCGTCTGATTTCGCCCCAGAGGGACATTTTACACGAAGAAAGTTCACACCTTTGTCACAATTTGTGCAATTTGTGCATTGTCGCAGGGTTCGACATTGTGTAATATGAAAATATTCACAAAACCAAATTGGGAGGAAAAAGAGGATGAAGAAACTGCTTGCCATGCTTCTCGCGCTCTCGCTGCTGTTTGCACTGGCGGCCTGTGCCGGTGAAGACAGCGAAACGGAAACCCCTGATGAACCGTCCAGCACAGAAGGGACCGAAACAAACACTGATGGCGAAAGCGACGAAGCGCTTTCGGTGCAGTATACCTACGACGACAGTATCTACGACGTCTACAAAGAGATGATCGAAGACTATGATCCGTCAGAGATCAAGCTCGGATTCATCATGATTGGCGATGAGTCCGAGGGCTACACCGAGGCACACTACACCGGCGTGAAGACCATGTGCGAGCAGCTGGGCATTGATCTCGATTCCCAGGTTGTCGTCAAGTGGAACATCGGCGAGGATGAAGCATGCTATGAGGCAGCCGTTGAACTGGTTGAGGAAGGCTGCGACATCATCTTCGGCAACAGCTTCGGCCACGAGGACTATCTGCTCACTGCCGCCGCAGAATTTCCGGAGGTGCAGTTCTGCCACGCCACCGGCTACCAGGCCGCTTCGAGCGAACTGCCTAACTTCTCGAACTACTTTGTGGACGTCTATGAATCACGCTATATCTCCGGCGTTGTGGCCGGCGTGAAGCTGCTGCAGATGATTGAGGCAGGCGAGGTCGACGGGACACAGGAAATCCCGGTCGGCTATGTCGGTGCATACTCTTATGCTGAGGTTGTCTCCGGCTATACGGCATTTTATCTTGGACTGGTGTCCGTCGTGGGCGACTACGATGTGGAGATGTATGTCACCTACACTGGTTCTTGGGCAAGTGAGTCACTCGAGTATGATGCTGCCATCTCGCTGATCGACGAGCAGAACTGCGTGATTGTCAGCCAGCATGCTGATACGACTGGTGCGCCGAGCGCCTGCGAGGAGCGCAACACCTATTGCGTCGGTTACAATGTCTCGATGAAAGAGGCTGCGCCGAACTACTCTCTGACTTCTGCCACACTCAACTGGGGTGTGTACTATACCTATGCCGCAGCAACGATGATCTCCGGCGGCACGATTGACACCGACTGGACGGCCGATTATGCGGACGGCGCCGTTTATATCACGGACATCAACCGTGACGCCTTCGTCTCTGCCGAGGATTACAACGAGGCCGTTGATCGCTCCAATGAAGCGATCGAATCTCTGCTCGATGGCACGCTGAAAGTCTTCGATACCTCCAAGTTCACCGTCGGCGGTGAGACAATTACCACGACTGCATCCGACGATCTTGCGGACACCTACTACGGTGTCGAATACATCCAGACTGAGAATGGCACCAGCTACTTTGCCGAATCGGAGCTGGCTGCCGCGCCGGCGTTTGCATTCCGCATCGACGGTATTACGGAGCTGAACGTGGTTTACTGATCCGGTTTCCCAAAAGGGGGTCGCAGAGCGGCCCCCTTTTTCCGGTTATTCTGTCTGGAGAAGGTGAATGAAATGGAAATGGCAGAAACTGCGGTGGAAATGCGGGGTATCAGCAAGCATTTTGGCTCTGTCGTTGCCAACCGCAATGTCAGCCTCACGATTCGTCGTGGAGAGATCCTGTCGCTGCTCGGTGAAAACGGAAGCGGGAAGACGACCCTGACCAACATGCTTTCCGGCATCTACTACCCAGACGAGGGTGAAATCCTGGTGGATGGAAAGCCGGTCTCCATTCGCTCGCCCAGGGATGCGTACGATCTTGGCATTGGCATGATCCATCAGCACTTCAAACTGGTCGACCTGTTCACTGCCGCGGAAAATATTGTCCTTGGCCTGCCCGGGCGCACCAGACTCAATCTGCGCGCCGTATCCGAGCAGATTCTCGCCCTAGCAGAGCAGTACGGTTTCCACATTGAGCCGGACAAAAAAGTCTATGATATGTCTGTCTCTGAAAAGCAGACTGTCGAAATTGTCAAAATGCTCTTCCGCGGCGCACAGATCCTGATTCTCGATGAACCGACAGCCGTGCTGACCCCGCAGGAGACAGATCGTCTGTTCGCCGTGCTGCGCAACATGCGCCGTGACGGCAAGGCCATTGTCATCATCACCCATAAGCTGCAGGAGGTGCTCTCCCTTTCCGACCGCGTGAGCATCCTGCGCAGAGGCGAACTGATTGACACGGTCGATACAAAAGACGCCGATGAGATGATGCTGACCGAGATGATGGTGGGCAAGCGTGTTGTGCTCAACATTGACCATCCAGCGCCGCACAATTGCGAGCCGCGGCTCGAGATCCGCAACCTCACGATTCTGAACCAGTATGGTGTCAAAGCGATCGATGATGTCAGCTTTGATGCATACAGCGGTGAGATTCTGGGCATCGCGGGCATTGCCGGCAGCGGTCAGAAAGAGCTGCTCGAAGCGATTGCCGGCCTGCAGAGCGCGCAATCCGGCAGCATCACCTACACCGGGCCAGCCGGCGCCGCTCCGGTTGAGCTGCTCGGGCAGAATCCGCGTTCGATTCGCGACCTCGGCATCTCGCTCTCGTTTGTACCGGAAGATCGGCTCGGCATGGGCCTGGTCGGCTCGATGGGTGTAGCCGGCAATATGATGCTGCGCAGCTATCGCAAGGGCCACACGCTGCTTGCTGACCGGAAAACGCCGCGCATTCTGGCGGAGGAGGTCATCGAGGAGCTAGACGTCGCAGTGCCAAATGTGAACCTGTCGGTCAAGAAGCTCTCGGGCGGCAACGTACAGAAAGTACTCGTCGGGCGTGAGCTGGCATCAAACCCGACGGTACTGATGATGGCCTACGCTGTGCGCGGTCTGGACATCAACACATCCTATACAATCTACCGGCTGCTGAACGAGCAGAAGGTCAAGGGAACTGCCGTCGTCTACGTCGGTGAGGATCTCGACGTGCTGCTGGAGCTTTGCGACCGGATTCTGGTGCTGTGCGGCGGACGCGTCAGCGGCATTGTTGATACCGCGGTGGCAACCAAAGAGCAGATCGGCCTGCTGATGACAACGCTGGGAGGAGGGGACGCCAATGAAAGCACAGAGGTCTGAAGCCGGCCAGCACGCTGAACCGCTGATCCGGATCACCCGAGCGGACTCCATGCCGTTTTGGAAATCCTGGTTGGTGCATGCGCTGTTTTTTGTGCTGGCATTCGCCGTATATCTGTTGGTCATTCATCTGTTTACTGGCGCAACCCCCGGCGCGGTGATCGAATCGATGATTTCCGGCGCATTTGGCACTTCCCTGTTCTCACGCAGCATGTGGACGACTGTGCGCGACACGATGCTGTTACTCGGTGTCGCGTTGGCGCTGACGCTCGCATTTAAGATGCGTTTCTGGAACATCGGCGGCGAGGGACAGATCCTGATTGGTGGTCTGGCCGCCGCAATCATCATGCTGTTCGGCACCGGCCATATGCCGGTCTGGGCGCTGTTCGTCACGATGATCCTGGCCAGCCTGATTGCCGGCGCAGTCTGGGGGATCATTCCCGCTGTGTTTAAGGCGCGCTGGAACACCAACGAGACGCTGTTCACTCTGATGATGAATTATATCGCCATCCAGCTGATTTCCTTCTGTAATATCATCTGGGAGAAAAAAGCCGGCACCGGCTCGATCGGTGCGATCAACGGCGACATCAACGACACCTACTATCAGACCGGCTGGATGTCCACCAATCTGGGCGAGAGTGTGTTTGGCAGCGGCAACTATGTGATTGTATTCCTCGTTATCCTGGTGATTGCCGTTCTGGTCAACATCTATCTGAAGCGGACCAAACACGGCTATGAGATCTCCGTCGTCGGCGAGTCGGAGAACACAGCGCGCTATGCCGGCATCAATGTCCGCCGCGTCATCATTCGCACTATGATGATCTCCGGCATGCTCTGCGGCCTGATTGGGTTCCTGATCGTCTCCGGTTCCAGCCATACGATCTCGGTCAACACGGCCTCCAATCGCGGGTTTACCGCTATCATTGTCTCCTGGCTCGGAAAATTCAACGTCTGGTATATGGCGCTGGTTTCGTTTCTGCTGGTGCTGTTCGAGGTGGCGGCCGAGGGTGTCGCTACCAACTTTGGGCTAAGTGAAGCCATGTCCGATGTGCTGGTCGGCATCGTTCTCTTCTTTATTTTGGCAAGTGACTTCTTTGTCAACTGCCGCATTCGCCTGCGCGGCCATGAAAAGGAGGCGTCGTAATGTCCAACCTGTTTTCGGCGCTGTTTTCGCTCTCGTTCCTGACCGCCGCGGTCATCAAGGGCATTCCCCTGCTGTGCGGCGCAGTCGGTGAGATTCTAATCGAAAAGTCCGGCAATCTCAACCTCGGCATTCCAGGCATTATGTATCTCGGTGCAATCGGCGGTATTACCGGTGCATATTTCTATGAACACAATGCCGCAACATTCCACGCACCGCTGGCCATCATCATTGCTCTGCTCTGTTCGCTCGCCATGGCTGTACTTGGCGGCCTGATTTTCAGCTTTCTGACGATCACGCTGCGTGTCAACCAGAATGTCACCGGATTGGCACTGACCACATTTGGTACTGGGCTTGGCAACTTTCTTGGCGCGTCGCTGTCCCGGCTGGCCGGGACGTCCGGCTCGGTTTCGGTGCGCGCGACCGGCAATGCATTCAAAACAACGATCCCATTTCTCTCTGACCACCTCGGGCCGGTCGGCCGGCTGCTGTTTTCCTACAGCTTTCTGACGTATTTTTTGATCGCTGCAGTGATTCTGGCCGCCTGGTTTCTCAGCCGTACACGGCAGGGACTGAGCCTGCGCGCAGTGGGCGAAAACCCCGGCGCAGCCGATGCGGCCGGTATCAGCGTCACGCGGACGAAATACCTTGCAACGCTGATCGGCAGCGCCATTGCCGGCCTCGGCGGCCTGTATTACATCATGGCATATCTCGGCGGCGTCTGGCAGAATGACTGCCTGGGCGACACCGGCTGGCTCTCCATTGCGCTCGTTATCTTTGCGCTGTGGAAACCTGCGCGCGCCATCTGGGGCGCAATCCTGTTTGGCGGGCTTTGCGTGCTGTTCAACTATCTAAACGCCAGCACGGCATTCCAGGAAATTCTGAAGATGCTGCCGTATGTTTGCACCATCATTATGCTGATCGCCTCATCACTGCGTATGAAGCGGGAGAACCAGCCCCCCGCCAGTTTGGGTCTGGCCTATTTCCGCGAAGATCGCTGAAATGAAATTCCCCCCCAGCCTCTTTACAATTCGTCCCCGCTCTGTTATAATAATGGAGCATTCGCGCCAGTGGCTCAATGGATAGAGCATCGGATTCCGGTTCCGAGGGTTGGGGGTTCGAGTCCCTTCTGGCGTGCCACGTCGGAGCAAAGTCCGCTTTGCTCCGGCGTTCTGAGGATCTGGCACAAGAAAAGAAACCGGTTGTAAAGTTTTTTCCGGTATGCTACAATGTCTGTGCGATTTCAACAGAATGCGGGGGATTTCCATGGCCGACACGTTTCAGTTTCGCGCCGCGCTGCACGGCTTTAACCGCCGGGACGTGGTAGAATATATTGAGGTTATCTCCAGGGAGCACGCGAAAGCAATCCGCGAACTGGAACAGAAAACGGGAACACTGAGCAGCCGCGTCGAGCAGCTTGAAGCCGAAAACGAGACGCTAGCCGAGGAGGCTGCCGCGCTGCGCGCACAGCTCGACGACACCTGTGCTGAGCTGGAGACGGCCCGTGCAGCGTCTGAAGCAACAGAGGCGGACATTGTGTCTGATCTGACGACGGAGGAAGTACCTGCTGCGCCCAGCCCGGATGAGATGGAGCTTGCCGCCTATCGCCGCGCCGAAGCGGTAGAGCGGAATGCCGCGCGTCGTGCCGGTGTGCTCTACCAGCAGATGTCTGCGGTCTGTCTGGACCTGACACAGCGCCTGCGCGGCTCAGATGAGGAGATTGCGCTGCTCTATACCGATCTGACCACCTCGCTTGACCGCCTGCGGGAGACACTTGCAGACGTCAAGCTGATTCTTGACAGCGCGCCGGAGCAAATTCAGGCGCTGGACCGGAGCGACAGTGATGAAGAAGCTGCATGCTGACGAGATCCGCGCAGCAGCGCACACACTGCGGGCCGGAGAGCGTATTCTGCTCAGCGGCACGGTCTATACCGCCCGCGACGCAGCGCACAAGCGGCTGTTTGCTCTGCTCGACGCAGGCGAACAACTCCCCTTTCCGCTCGCTGGATCCGTGATTTACTACGCCGGCCCGACACCAGCGCACGACGGCATGCCTGTTGGCTCCTGTGGACCAACAACCTCCGGTCGAATGGATCCATTTACCCCGCGGCTCCTGGATCTAGGGCTGTCGGCCATCATCGGGAAGGGCGAACGCAGCGATGCAGTGGCCGAAGCGATTGTGCGCAATCAGGCAGTCTATCTGTGTGCTGTCGGCGGCGCGGGCGCACTGATCGCCGGCTGTGTCAAAGCCGCTGAAGAGATCGCTTTTCCTGCGCTCGGCTGTGAATCCATCAAACGGCTCACCATCGAGGACATGCCGCTGACGGTTGCGCTCGACTGTGTCGGCGGCAATGTCTACACATCCGGCAAAGCCGCCTATCGGAAATAACCCGGCAATCTGCCGCCCTGTCCGCCACCGGCGGCAGGGCGGCTATCTGTTTTGCTTATACCTCTATTCAAATGACTGGATTGACGGCAAATCCGCAATCCCGTATAATAAACCTGTAATTCGTACACAAATCAGGAATGGAGGCATTGCAATGGAGAAGTACAGGCGTTTTCAGGCCGGGGTCTATTCCGATCGGGAGAAGCAGATTCTGCAGGAGGTGCTTGACCGCGTGGCCACTGTGCCGCTGAACGAGAAGCAGCCCGCGTTTGCTATCCCCGAGCACGAGATTCTGCACGCTAACCACACCTGGGAGGAAGACAATCCGCTCTACAATGATCCGGAATACGCAAAGAAGATCGGCCTGCCAGGCGTCCCCGCATTTCCCGGTACCGTCGCACCGATGATGTTCAACGCTGGGCATAAGATCCCCCAGGACATCGGTGATCGTTTCTACTACACCATGACCTACGGCGATATGCGCTTTTACAAGCCGGTGTATGCTGGTGAGGGCTACTATGCGATGAAAGTAGACTCCGGTGAGTTTAACGATGTGACAAAGGATGGCGACGACATTCGTATTTTTGAGCACAATTCGACTGTCGGATTGTTCGACAAAAATGACGAATTGGTGCTAACCATCTGTGATGCATTCCGCGATGGCTACCGCTATATTGCCGACGGCAGCGCGCCGCCCTCATTCTCCGAGGGCATCTCCGAGTGGGGCGAATACTTCCCAAAAGAGCGTCACTATACCTCCGACGCGGACTGGGAGTTCATCATCGATCT
>CAZGBU010000075.1:8223-10471 GCA_964523945.1 uncultured Oscillospiraceae bacterium | reverse complement strand
TTATATCACTTTCGGCTGTGTTACGCTTGACTTTTTTGTGCGGTATTGCCCTAGATTATTCTTACAGAATACGAATGGATTTCCACCCAAAATTCTGCTATTTTTCTCTCATCATTACAAAAGAAGGTTCTCCCTGTGCTCCAGGACACTGCATTCGATTTTTCTCTCTTCGAGGATGTTCCCCCACCCGTTTCCCGCAGCGCCGTCTACCGGCTCTCCATCTCGGCAGAGAATCTGCTCAGCCAGAATGATGCTTTTCACCGCGCGCTCCAGGGTACCACCGCGTTCCGCCTCCAGCTCAGTGCCGACGGCCGGTTCCTCCGCCTGGATCCGAATGGCCCGGTCAACATGACCTTCAGCAATGCCGGCGTCCGCACCCATCATCCCCTGGGCGACATGCTCCGCCGGAAAGGGCTGGAGCCGCCGCTTTCGTATGTGATGTGCTGGCGGGAGGACCTGGGCTGCTGGGTAGGGCAGCACGACGGGATGGCCGCCCCTGCGGCCATTCCGAAACCCGGTCCCGGAACCCAGGGCCGCAAGCGCCGAAAACCGGAGCAGAAAGCATGAACCGCGCCCGCCGCCTCACCAGTCAGGACCGCCGCGATGTCAAACGCGTCATCTCCCAGCGCTGCATCCGTCACGGCGTAAGCGCGCACGACGAGGACTACCGCTCGATCGGATGGACAACCTTTCTCACTGCCTTTCGCCGCTTCCACGCCGTCTCATCCCCCGACTTCTGGCCGTATGCCTGCCGGCAGATCAGCGCCGCCATTTTTGCCGAAAAGCAAGTCCGTCAGGATCGGATGTACCATCTTCTCTCGCTGCATGCGCCTGCTGCGCCGGACAGCAGAGAAACCTGCCTGAGCCGCCTTCCTGCGCGCCGGGGCGATTTCACAAACAGCGTCCTGCTCTGGGACTTCCTTGGCCGCCTGCCGCGGGAGCTGACCCGGCTGGCCGGCCGTCTGGCAAATGGGGACAGCCTGGAGGAGGCCCGCAGCATCCTGGGCATGACCGAGCAGGAACTCTGCCATGCCGTAGACCGTCTCTAGGATGCCATGACCCGCTATTGCGCAATCTGAACTGGAGGATACCATCATGGCCTGCCATCTTTCCGCTGTACTGGATGCGTCTCTGGACGGCTTTTTCGCGGCGCATCCCATGTGCTTTCACCCCTTCCTCTGGCATGAGCGGGAGGCGCTGCTCGCCGGCCCGGCTTCCCCCTCCGCCATAGAGGATAACACCTTTGCCCTCTTCACCGAGATCCTCTCCCTCCGCCTGGGCTTCGACCGCAGCGATCTCCCCCAGAAGCGGTATTATGACTACATCTGCGAGCAGATGTACCGCTTTTTCACCCGCAAGGGCTATGAGGCGGAACGCCTCACGGCGGACGCGCTGAGGGAAATGCTGATTACCACCACGGCCGTTGCCATTGCCCGCCAGACGGGCTGGGATGCGGCACTGGTCACCGCCGCAGTCACCCTGGTGGTGAGCACCGCCGTCAAGATCGGCGTCCGCGCCTGGTGCCGCTGCTACGCCGACCGCCATCCGGAGGTGGAGGGATGAGCACCGGGAATTATGACCACGACAACTTTGTCCGGGTGGACTGTGCCGCCCCGCCGGACCAGTTCCGCATCAGCGCCGTCCATGAGACAGCCCATTTCTCGCTGGTCAAGCAGAGCTTCTTCGGCCTGCTCTGTTTCTTTCTCCGGCAGGATACCCGGGATGCCCGCAGTCCGCTGGAGGCGCCCCTGCGCACGCTGGAGCAGGCATTTGAGTGCACCAACGAGTGCTACGCCCGGACCAAGGAGCTGCTCATGTGCACGCCGTTCCCCACCGCCGGGCCCCGGGAGCGGGAAGCGCTGCTGGATGCGCAGCGCGCCCAGCCCTACTTCAGCCGCTATCACATGGAGCGCCTTGTGCCCATTCTGCGTCAATACGACCGGGCTGTCCGGTGCCCCATCTTTCCGGACCGGCTCTTCCTCATGGCCGCTGAGGTGGATGTAACGCCGCTGCTGGCATGCGGCTTTTCCGATCTTCGCCGCCTCCAGGCCTGCATCCTTGACCAGCCGGAGGCGCTCTATCCCGATCACCGCCTTGCCCGGCTGCTGCAGGCGTTCTCTGCGCTGCTTTCCCGCCGCGCGCCGGAGGACATCACGGAACGCCTGCTGGCGCGTACGGCGGGGATCCGCTGCGCATCGCTCTCCACCCGCGCCGTGGCCCGGTTTTTCCGCAGCCTGGCCGCCGCCCT